>REEU01000111.1 GCA_007694905.1 Gammaproteobacteria bacterium
GCGCTTGATTCGAGCGTTCTGCCAGTGGGAGCGAAAGTCGGCCCGAAGGGTCGGCTTTGCGATCGCGGACTGCCGCCGGGTTCAGGCGCGACGCAGATCGCGACGCCCGCTGCGCGGACGTCAGCTCCCACTGGGGCCTCGCGTCGGTCGTCGCGTTGCGCATGGGCGTCACCATGGCTGACCGGCTTCATCGGGATCGAAACGGCCTTCACGCCGTCGCCGATCCGCCTCGTAGCGGAACTTGCGCTGCAGCAGGGCGCCAGGATCGTCGGCGATGCGCCGCAGCCACTGCTCGAGCGCTTGATCCCGTTCGCGATCATTGACGAATGCATCCCGCTCGGTTTCGGCGCGTTGAGCAGGATCCGGCTCATTGTCTCGACCGCTCTGGGACTGTGGGTCCTCCGTCTGCTCGCCCTCGCGTTGGGCACCTTCCTCACCCGGGCGGGGGTCCCGCTGGCCCGGCTCCGGCTCACCCTGCTCGCCGCGGCGCGACACCGCTGAGCCTTCGTCGTCGTCCTGCCAGCTCGGATCATCCCGCTGGCTTGCTTGCTCGTTTTCAGCCGCGGGTCGATCCTGCTCAAGGATGCGGCGGACCAGGTCGTGGTTGTGACGCGCATCCTCGAAGTCCGGGTCCAAGTCGAGGGCGGTTTTGAAGTGATCCAGCGCCTCCTCGAAACGTTCCGCTCGAGCCAGGGCCGTGCCCCGGTTGTAGTGTGCGCGGGCGTCCTCTCCCGGAAAGGCGCGTGCGGCCTCATCGTAGCGTTCGCTTCGGTACAGCGCGGTGGCACGCCAATCCGGATCTTCGAAGCGTTCGGCGGCAATGTCCGGTTGACCGAAACGCAGGGCACCATGGGCCTGCTGGTCGGGGCGCTGGAAGAGATCACGCCACTCCACTGCGGCCGCGTCAGGTGGCAGCAGGACTAAGACCAGTAGCGGAGCAGCGAGGACGCCCCGGCGGAATGCGAACAAGGCCAGCGGAATCAGCAGCAGGATCAGCCAGGGTCCGGCGTCCACCCAGAGCTCCAGCTCGCGCTGGCGCTCGGATGTCGCGCCGCGCCAGGGTGCCTGCGCCGTCAGCAGGTGCTCGAGATCGCTGCCATCCGCTGTGAAGCGGGCATAGTTGCCGCCTGCATTGCGGGCCAGGCTGCGCAGCGCGTTCTCGTCGAGGCGGGCGATGACGACGTCACCATCGGACCGGAGGTAGCCGTCTCGGTTCAAAGCGTCCAGTGGAATCGGCGCGCCGGCCTCGGTGCCGACACCGAGAATCGACAGCGGATAGCGGTCGTCGACTTTCGCGAGCACAGCTTGCGGATTCCGTACGCCATCCGTCAGGAGCAGAATGCGGCCGCGGGGAATGCCGGCATCGATGAACAGCTGATTCGCCTGCTCCACGGCGCGATCCGGGCGATTGCCGAACAGCGGCATGATCCTGGGTTCCAGCGGTCCCAACAGATTAGAGATGGTGCGCGTATCGTCCGTGAGCGGAATGACCACGTGACTGTCGCCGGCGTACACCACGAATCCAGTTTCCCCCTCGCCGCGCTCGGCGAGAATGTCGTCGATCTTCAGCCGGGCACGGACAATGCGCGATGGACTGAGGTCGGCGGCGTACATGGACAGGGTCAGGTCGAGAATGATGACCATGGCATCCCCGCCGCGGGTCACCGGTTGGGGTCGTTGCTCCCAGCTCGGGCCGGCCAGCGCCAGTACGGTCAGCATCCAGGCGAGCAGCGCTCCGACCACCAGGTGGCGGCCGGTGCGCACCCAGCTGGACTCGACCAGCCATGGCGCCAGTTCCGGATCCACGGTCCGGCGCCAGGCACTGTTCGCGAGGCGCCGGCGCAACAGCAGGAGTGCGACCAGCGCCAAAGGCAGCAGCGCCCAGAGCCACAGCGGCCGCAGGAAATGGAAGTCGGCCAGTGCCGCCATCACCCGAACCTCCAGAGGCTGCGACCGCCATGGAGCAGCCCCAGCGCCAGGCTGGCAAAAAGGGCGACTCCAAGGGGCCATTGGAACAGCGAGCGCACGGGGCGCAGGATTTCGTCGGGACCGGGAACCGGCTCCAGCGCATTCAGACCGCGGTAGATCTCCAGCAGCTCCTCGCTGCGACGGGCGCGAAAGTACTGACCACCGGTGAGCTTCGCCACCTCGATCATGGTCTCTTCATCCATATCCGCAGAGGGGTTGACCATCTGTTCACCAAAGGTACCGCCGTAGAACCTCTGCGCCTGCAGATCATCGGAGCCGAATCCGATGGTGTGTATGCGGACGCCAGCATGGATAGCCAGCTCCGCGGCCTTCAGCGGTTCAAGCTCGCCGGAGTTGTTGGCGCCGTCCGTCATCAGTACGAGGACGCGATTTTCTGCTGGTCGGTCGCGCAAATGCTTGACCGCGAGGCCGATGCCGTCACCGATGGCAGTGCGGCCGCCGGCGATGCCCAGCGGCGTCTCCTGCATGAGCCGGTTGACCGTGTGCAGGTCGAAGGTCAGCGGTGCCTTCAGGTACGCATTGGTCCCGAACAGGATGAGTCCGACCCGGTCGCCGCTGCGCCGCTGGACGAAGTCGTCGAACACCACCTTCAGCACCTCCAGGCGCGTCGCAGGGCGACCGTTGAGCTGCATGTCATCGCGATTCATGGAACCGGACAGATCCACAGCGAGCATCAGGTCGCGGCCGGACACGGGTACCTCGATGGGATCGCCGATCAGCTCCGGGCGGGCGGCTGCCAGCAGCAGGGCGATCCACATCACCCATAGCAGCGCCAGCCGGACAGGGCGCGTGCGGTCGCCGCCGCTGCGCTTCGGGCCGAGGTCTGCAAACGGTACGAGATCCGGCACCCTGAGGGCAGCCTCTGCGCGGGCTGCGGGCCGCACGAGCCGGCGGAGCAGCCAGGGCAGCGGCAACAGCAGCAACAGCCACGGCCAGGCGAACTCTGGCATCAGCGCCCCTCCGCAGTCATTTCCGGGGGGCCGTCCAGGTGGCGGTGCAGCCAGTTGCGGGCAAGCGCTGCGAGTGGTTCGGGTCGCAGGTCAGGTGCAGGTGCGTAGCGGGCATCTCCCAGAATGCGCCCCGGGCCCTGACTGAACGCGGCGGTGGCGCCGGTGCGGTCGAGAAAGTCGAGCCAGGCATCGCCGCTCAGCCGGGCGACGCGATGACGCGGATAGCGGGTGAGCGCAACCCGTTTCAGCAGGGCGGCGAGCGCGTCGGCCTGGACGGCGGGATCGCCGGCAGCCGTGGCGCGACGTTGCCAGGCGTCCAGTTCCGCGAACGCCTGCTGCACCGGGCGACGCCGGCGCTGGCGCCGCAGTGCCTGCAGTCCCGCCCAGGCCAGCACCAGCAGGAGCAGGAGGGCGAGCAGCCACCAGCCTGGAGCGGGTGGCCAGAATCCCGGTGCCGCGGGCTCGTGGATGTCGCGCAGGGTGTTGAGCAGATCCAGGGCACCTGGCGGAAGCGAATCGATGCTCCAGGGCTGCCAGATGTCACGCGGCGGGACGATCATCGCAGCCACCTGCCCAGCTGCCAGGCCAGATCGTCTTCGGTCCCGAAGGCTCCAAGACGTCCCTTGGCCCGTCGCACCATGGCGCTGAGCTGCTCCGAGCGCGCCTGATGGCGGGCCTGCCACGCAGCGCGGGTAACCCGCGGCGCGGTGTCGAGCAGGCGTCGGCCGCGCCCGTCGCTGATGGGATAGATCGCCGCCGGCGGCAGTTCGCGTTCGAACGGGTCGGTCACGTGCAGCACCTCGAGGTCGCAGTGGCGTCCCAGCTGGAGCAGGTTGCGCGCCACCGGACCATCGTCCGTCAGCGCGTCCGCATCCGCAAAGTCGCTCAGGACCAGCACCCGGCTGCCGGGCCGTGCTACGCGGCGGGCCTGGGCCAGGGCATCGCCGAGCCGAAAACCGGTGTCTGCCTGGTCGCGCGGCGGCGCATCGGCATGGAAGCGCGCCGCGAGGCCGGCGCAGCTCTGCTCGAGATGGCGGAGGATGCGCAGCAGCGTGCGGCGGGAGTGTCGGGGCCGGTAGGCCTGGTGGTTGTCGGCATCGCGGACCAGGGCGCCGACGCGATCGCCATGATCGAAGGCCCGCCACATGAGCAGGGCGGCGAGCTCGGTGATGGCCACGGACTTCATGCGGCGCCGGGTACCGAAGAAGCTGCTCGGACCGAGATCCGCCACCACCAGGATGGGCCGTTCGCGTTCCTCCTGGAACAGCTTGGTGTGCGGTTGACCGGTGCGTGCCGTGACCCGCCAGTCGATATGGCGGACATCGTCGCCCGGTTCGTAGACGCGGACTTCCGCGAAGTCGATGCCGCGCCCACGGAAGCGTGACTGCCGCGTGCCTGAGCGGGCCGCGCGCACGCGCTGGTGCCGTAGCCACTCCAGATGACGGGCACTGCCGCGCAGGGCGATGAGGGCCGGGAGATCCGGCGTTGCCCCGCGCAGACCAGGTGCGGCCGTCGGCAATGGAGCTGCAGCGCGCGCGGATACGTTCATGGGATCAGGCCACCGGAACCCGGTTGATGAGCGTGGCGAGGACGGCGTCTGCGTCCACGCCGGCGGCTTCCGCCTCGAAACTGAGGATCAGGCGATGGCGCAGCGCATCGTGAAATACTTCGCGGACGTCGTCCGGCGTGACGAAGTCCCGCCCGTCGATCCAGGCACCTGCACGGGCACAGCGGTCCAAGGCCAGGCTCGCGCGGGGCGAGGCGCCGAACTCGATCCACCTCGCCGCGTCGTCGCCCCATCGTTCCGGTTGCCGTGTGGCCATGACCAGCTGCACCAGGTAGCTCTCCACTGCGTCCGCCATGTGCACATCGAGAACCTCGCGGCGCGCCGCGAACAGGCTCGCCTGGCTGAGCTTGACCGGCGGCTCCGCAGCCAGCTCACCCCGGTTCTCGCCGCGAACCAGCTGCAGGATACGCTGCTCGGCTTCGGCATCGGGATAGTCCACCCGGACATGCAGCAGAAAGCGGTCCAGCTGGGCTTCCGGCAGCGGGTAGGTGCCTTCCTGCTCGATGGGGTTCTGGGTTGCCATGACGAGAAACAGTTCCGGCAGCGGGAAGGTCTGGCGGCCGACACTCACCTGATGTTCCGCCATGGCCTCGAGCAGTGCGGACTGCACCTTCGCCGGCGCCCGGTTGATCTCGTCGGCGAGCAGCAGGTTGTGAAAGATGGGCCCCTGCTGAAATGCGAACGCGCGGGTTTCCGGATGGAACACTTCCGTTCCGGTGACGTCAGATGGCAGCAGATCGGGGGTGAACTGAATGCGGTGGAAGTCGCCCTCGACGCCTGCGGCGAGATCCTTCACGGCGCGCGTTTTGGCCAGCCCCGGCGCACCCTCCACCAGCAGGTGCCCGTCGCACAACAGCGCCATCAGCAGGCGTCGGACCAGGCGCTCCTGGGCAATGATGCGACCATTGAGCCAATCCTGCAGGCTGTGGACGGCGGCGTGATGCCCCATGCATGGTACTCCTTGCGAGCCGGGTCGGTGACAAAGCGCGGTAGTGTAGAGCCTCGACGGCGCTCTCGCATGAGGCGACGGCTCAGGAAATCCGACCGCAGGCGGCGTTCCTGGTTCCCCGTGGGTAAAATGTCGACATGCGACGACAATGCCGGTCGTGGCGACAGGGACGCAGCATGGCGCGCTACGCATTCTACGAGATTCGTTCGGCTCGCAACGACGACGCCGAGTCGGACGAAGCGGGTACCCGACTGCACCGGCGCAGCTTCGCCTGCGCAGAACGGGACGATCTCACCCTGTTCGCTTGGCTGGGCCCGGACGCGGAGCTGGAGATGTTCCAGCTGCTGTTCCGGGAGCGCTTCGTGACCTGGTCGAAGCGTCGGGGCCTGGAGGTGGGCGTCACCAGCCGTCATGGCGCCAGTCCGTACGGTGACGTGCGGCAGCAGGGCGTTCGTTCCCTGCACGGCGCGGCCCGTGGCGGACCTGATGGCATCATCGCGGCGGCCAGAGATCTTCTCGCGTCTGCGGAGTTGCCACCCGACGTCGATGGCCCGATCCGCACGGCGCTCGGCTGATCCCGGGCGATGGCCCAGTGCGTTCCGGCGCAGCGAATCGTTACCGGATTCTGCGCCGCGCCCACTAGAATAGTCGCCACGCAAGCCCGTCCAGCGAGGATCCATGTCCGAGTCCAACGTCCGCGTCGCCGTGCTGCAGGGAGGACCGTCTGCCGAGGCGGCCGTGAGCCGCGTGTCCGCCGGCGGAGTTGTCACAGCGCTCAGCGACCGGGTGGCGGCGGTGCAGTGCATCGAGCTCGACGCGGGAATCGTTGATGCCCTGCGCAGCTTTCGGCCGGATGTGGTGTTTCCCGCGCTGCATGGACCGCCCGGGGAGGACGGCACTGTCCAGGGCATGCTGGAAATGCTCGGCTACCCCTACGTGGGGAGCGGCGTCCGCGCCAGCGCATGCGCCATGGACAAGCTGGTGTCGAAACAGATCTTCCGCGCCGCAGGGCTACCGTTGGCGCGGGATGTGGTGGTGCGTGCGGACGATGGTTTCGCTGCGGCGCTGGGACGCATCCATGACGATCTCGGTGAACGGGTTGTGGTCAAGCCGGTGCGACAGGGTTCAGCGCTGGGCGTGACGCTGGTGGACAACGTGCAGCAGTTGACCGGTGCCTTGGAACGGGCACTGGAGCTCGATGATGTCGTGCTGGTGGAGGAGCGGGTCGATGGCCGCGAGATCACCGTGGGTGTCCTGGACATTGTTGCTGCCGATGGCAGCGTGTCCTCGCGGCCACATCCGGTGATCGAGATCCTGACGCCGGCGGGGACCTGGTATGACTACCAGCATCGCTACACGCCGGGGCACAGCGAGCATGTGGTGCCGGCGGAGATGGTCCCGGACGTGGCGGCGGACCTTCAGCAGGTGGCGATGACAGCCCACGCCTGGCTCGGCTGTCGTGATCTGTCGCGGGCGGATTTCGTCGTCGCCAAGGACCGCTTCGTGCTGCTCGAGGTCAACAATCTGCCGGGCATGACGCCGACCAGCCTGTATCCGGACGGTGCGCTGTATCTTGGGTATGACTTTCCGGGGCTGATGGAGCTGCTGGTCCGCAACGCCCTGCGGCGCGGGCCGGATCTACGCCTTGAAACCGCCGCGCCGCTGGCCGGCGCCCGCCGGCAGGACTGACGCGCCGACCGTCCGCGCTCGCTGCCCGGAATCTCACTGGCGTAACGCGAGACTCGGGGATGGCGCAGTGGGAGCGCACGTCCGCACCGCGGGCGTGGCGATAGGCGTGACGCTTGAGGGCTGGATCAGTCCTCGATCGCGACGCCGCCCTGCGGGCGACGTCAGCTCCCACTGACTTAACGCAAGACTCCGGGGCGGCGCGAGCGGCGTCAGGTGCGGGTGAGCTGCCAGCAGCGATGGGCGGGGCGGCCGCGGGCACAGTCCTCGTCCAGGGTGGCGCGGGTGATGTCCTCCATCCTGACCCCTTCCGGCGGCGTCCAGGTGAGCCGGAACTTGCGCGCGTGGTTCAGGAACAGGAGACGGCCTGCGGGTGCGAGCAAGGTCAACGCCGCGTCGAGCAGGCGCGCATGGTCACGCTGCAGATCCAGATCGTTGCGGGTACGTGCCGAGTTCGAGAACGTGGGCGGGTCGAGGAGGATGAGGTCGAACGGGACCTCCTCACGTCCCGGCCCCTCGAGCCACTCGAGGACGTCCGCGCGCACGCGCCGATGATGACGATCATCGAGCCGGTTGCGGGAGAAGTTGTCGCCTGCCCAGTCCAGATACGTCCGGGAAAGATCCACGCTGATGGTCGCAGCGGCGCCCGCCAGCGCCGCGTGTACGGTGGCGGTTCCGGTGTACGCGTACAGGTTCAGAAAGCGCGTGCCCGGATGTTCCCGTGACAGGGCCGCGATGCGACGTCGGACGCCGCGTGAGTCGAGATACAGGCCGGTATCCAGGTAGTCGCTGAGGTTGACTGCGAAGTGGGCGCCGTCTTCCTCGACCACGGCTCGGGTCGGCGCCGTACCGACGCTTTGCTGACGATTGTACTGGGTGGCGGGTGTCTGACGGCGCCGAACGCGGAAGTGGACCGCGGCCGGATCGATGCCCGCGGCGTTCGGCAGCAGCATGAGGGCCGCCTCACGCCGACGCTCCGCGAGCACCGGGTCGACGGTGGCGGGCGCTGCCATTTCCTGCACGCAAAGCGCGTCGCCGTAGCGGTCGACGACCAGGGCGTACTCCGGCAAGTCCCGGTCATAGAGTCGGTAGGCAGTGGTGCGCACGCGACGGGCGAAGCGGGCCAGATGCTGAGCGTTCTTCTTCACCCGGTTGGCGAACATGGTTGCGTGCTCCAGCGCCTGCGGCGGCATCTGATCGTCGCCGTCCGAGCGGCCCGCCTCCACGCTGCCGGTGAGCATCCAGGCGTCGAGGGGGCCGTTCTTGCAGGGGTGGCGTTCGAGTCGGGGCAGGTCCAGTTCCCGCAGCAGTTCTGCCCCGTCTCTGTCCACCGTATCCGCCGCTGCGGCGATCAGCAGGGCCACCGGTGCACCGGCGCCACGGCGGCGCAGGGCGCGGCCGAGGTCGGCCAGGGCGCCGTCGCTGGCCAGCCGCTGGCCGTAGGGAGGATTGCCTGTGATCAGCCCGATAGGCCCGGGCAGTTCCTCGAGATCCTCGAGTCGGCCCGGAGCAAGGTCGAGTTCCAGCTCGAAGCGGTGCCCGGCCCCGGCGGTGTCGAGATGGGCCCGGGTGCGTTCGATCTGGGCTGGATCCTGATCACGGCCGAACAGGCGCACGCGGGTCCCCTCAGCAGCGGAGTGTTCGGCCGTGATCGCCGCCCAGCGCTGCGGATCATGGCCACTCCAGGACTCGAAGCCGAAGCGTGAGCGCAGTGCTCCGGGTGGCACGTCCGCAGCGATCAGGGCGCCTTCGATAAGCAGCGTTCCCGAGCCGCACACCGGATCCACCAGCCAGCCCTCGGCGCCCGACTGCCAGCCGCCCCGCAGGAGGAGCCCGGCGGCCAGATTCTCCTTCAGCGGTGCTTCGCCGCCATCGTGGCGCCAGCCGCGTCGATGCAGAGCTTCGCCGGCCAGGTCCAGATACAGCGTGACGCGGTCCCGGTGCAGCACGGCCTGCAGGCGCATGTCCGGATGCACCGGATCGATGTCCGGGCGGGCGCCCCAGGCGTCGCGGAGCACGTCCACCACTGCATCCTTGACCCGCTGGCGGGCGAATCCGGTATGGCGAAGTTCGCGGCTCGTGCCATCGAAGCCTACGGCCAGCGTTGCCCCCGGGGTCATGAGATCGGGCCAGGGCAGGGTGGCGACGCCGGCGTGGAGTTGGTCTGAATCGCGGGCCGGGAAGGCCGCCAGGGGCCAGAGCACCCGGCTGGCCAGTCGCGAGCGGTAGCAGATGCGGTAGGCGAGGGTGAGATCCGCCTCGAGCTGGACGCCGCCGGTGCGGACCTGCATCTTGCCGGCGCCGAAGGATTCCAGCTCGGCGGCGAGGAGGTCCTCGAGGTGGCGCGGTGCGCGGACAAAGATCCGGGCGCGACCCCGGCCCTCGGGTGCGAGCAGACGCAGGCTCATGTCGGCTGTCCGACGAACGGCAGCGCGGCGGTCGTCCCGCTGCAGCCCTCGACTGCCGTGCGATATGCCCTCAGGCAATGGGAGCGCGCAAGCTTATTCCGAAAAGTCGGTGTACAGCCTGGGAGGGCGCCGCTAAAAACATGGGACGTCTGGGCGCGTCTGCGATGAAGCGCGCGGCCGACGGGGACACCCTGTCCCGGGATACGATGCTGGATGCAAGTTGACTTGGATCGCCTCTGCGCCAAGGTCGCGGAGGGCAGCCCCCGGTCTCCGCCGGGCGGTACCATCAGGGAGAATCGTAGATGAAGCGACACAAGCGTGACCCCGCAAGCAGAGCCTGGAACAAGGGGTACCAGGCCGGATTCATCGGGCGATCCCGCGAGACGTGTCCCCATCAGGCCATCCCCCAGCGCGAGAGCTGGATCGAAGGCTGGACCCTCGGGCAGCGTGACCTGACCGAGGGCACGCTGCCGCTGGCGGGTTTCCACAAACGCACCTTCTGACACCTAGCCACCGCCATGGCTGCCGCGCAGGTCTCGGGCGATTTCCCGGACCAGGGCCGGCCCGTGGTAGATGAAGCCGGTGTAGATCTGAACCAGGTCTGCGCCGGCATCCCTTGCGGCCCGGGCGCGGCGGCCGCTGTCGATGCCGCCGACGCCGATCAGGGTCAGCGCTGTACCTGCTGTCGCCCGGATACAGCGCAGCACTTCGAGGCTGCGCGCGTGTAAGGGCGGCCCGGACAGCCCGCCCGACTCGCTGCTGACGGGAAGATGCGACACGTCGGGTCGGGCAATAGTGGTGTTCGTGGCGATGACGCCGTCGATGCCGGTGGCGATGAGGCGATCCGTGGTCGCCTTGATGTCGTCGTCGTGGAGATCGGGGGCGAGCTTCACCAGCAGCGGTGTTCGCGTCCCTTCGCGGTCCGCGAGGCACGCCCGCGTATCGGCGATGCCCGTGAGCAGATCATCGAGGGCCTGCCCCAGTTGCAGATCGCGCAGCCCCGGCGTGTTGGGTGAAGACAGGTTCAGCGTCACGTAGTCGGCCCAGGCGTGTACTGCCGTGAGGCCGGCGTTGTAGTCCTCCAGCGACCGCTCGGGCGGCGTGTCTTTGTTCTTGCCGATGTTGATTCCGAGCACACCTCCGTAGCGTCGGTTCGCGACCCGCCGCAGCAGATGGTCGAGCCCCAGGTTGTTGAAGCCGAGCCGATTGATGAGCGCGCGAGCCTCGGGAATGCGGAACAGGCGTGGCTTCGGGTTGCCGGGCTGCGGGCGCGGCGTCACGGTGCCCACTTCGACGAAACCGAAGCCGAGGCCTCCGAGCATCTCGAAGGCGTCCGCGTTCTTGTCCAGCCCGGCGGCGAGTCCGATTCGGTTGGGGAAACGCAGGCCCATGTGCTCCACGGGGTCGAGCACCGGCGGGCCGGCGAGGCGATCGAGCTGCAGCTGGCTCGCCAGCTGCAGGCTGGCCATGGCGAAGTCGTGGGAGGCCTCCGGCTCCATGCGCATGAGCAGGGGGGCGATGTGCTTGTACAAGAATGGCTCCCTTCTTCGGCGGCAGGCGCAAGTGTCGGGCCCTCGGCGCTCCGGCACAAGCGCGCACGACGCTGGCCTGGCGAATCGTCAGTAGCAGAGGGTGTCCGCGCGGCAGCCGCGCCGATGGGCTGGCTGCGCTGCACTCACTCCCACTGGGTCATCGCAGATGCTGGAGTATTGCTCGATGCCAGCGATGCGTCAGTGGGAGCGAAGGTCGCCCGCAGGGCGGCCTTGCGATTGCCGACTGCCGGCGGGTTCAGGCGTGACATAGATCGCGACGCCCGCTTCGCGGACGTTTGCTCCCACTGGGTTTCTCTCGTGCACATCGCCAGTGGACGCTGTCATCTCAATGCCTGGTTCGCGGCTGGAGGTTGCGGATGGGGACGGGCTCGATGTCGTCGGCTGGGGTGAAGCCGAACACGCGGCCGTAGAAGTAGAGTTCCGCCTCCAGGGCGCGGCGGATGTTCGCCGCTTGCCGGAATCCGTGCTGCTCACCTTCGAACGCCACGTAGGCCACGGGTTGGCCCTTGGCTTCGAGGGCCGCCACCATGGTTTCGGCCTGGGAGGGCGGCACGATGCGGTCCTCCATGCCCTGCAGGAAGATCACCGGGCAGGCGAGTTGGTCGACATGGTGAATGGGCGAGCGGGCCCGATAAACGTCTGCCGCTTCCGGCCAGGGTCCGATCAGGCTGTCCAGATACCGGGATTCGAACTTGTGGGTGTCCTGGGCCAGCGCCTCCAGGTCGCCGACGCCGTAGAGGCTCGCGCCGGCACGGAACACATCGTGGAAGGTCAGCGCGGCCAGCGTTGTGTAGCCGCCGGCGCTGGAGCCGCGGATGGCGAGCCGCGTCGGATCGACGTCACCGCGGTCCACCAGGTAGCGTGCTCCGGCAACGCAGTCTTCCACGTCCGCCAGGCCCCAGGCGCCCTTGAGTCGGTCCCGGTAGGCACGACCGTAGCCGGTGCTGCCGCGGTAGTTCACGTCCAGGATCGCGAAGCCCCTTGAGGTCCAGAACTGCACCTTAAGATTCAGCACCGACGCGGTGGCACCGGTGGGTCCGCCGTGGCTCATGACCAACAGCGGCGGGCGTTCGTCCTCAGCACCGCGGCAGGTCTCATGGGCAGGGGGATAGAAGTACGCGTGGGCCACGTCGCCTTCACCCGTGGGGAAATCCAGAGGCTCGGGGACGGAGATGGCCGCGTGCGGCAGCGTCAGCTCGCTGGAGGTCCGCATGACCGAGTGCTGTCCGCTGGCGGGATCGATCCGGATCAGTTCTGGAAACCGGTCGGGTGCCGCGCCGATGCAGACCAGGGCGTCGCCGTCGCTGACGAGGCCGGAGAGCTGCGTGAAGGGTAGTGGAAGCATCTCCAGGGAGCCGTCACCGAGATCGAGCAGCCCCAGGCGATCGCCCTCGGGCGCCTGCCAGGTGCAGGCGATGCGCTCGCCGAGTCCGGTCCAGGTCCGCATGCCGAACTGCCACAGCGGCAGTCCGAACTCCGCCTCCATGGGCAGCAGCGGTCGTACCTCGTCGGCGACGCACTGCTGCAGGTTCCACCAGCCGCTGCGATCCGATACGAACACCACAGAGCCGTCGGCCAGCCATTCCGGCTGGAAGATGGATTCGTCGTCGCCACCAGCGATGGCGTGCACGTCCGCCGGCATGCCCTGATCGTCCAGTTCGGCGCGCCACAGCGTGGTGCCGTCCCAGGGCATGGCGGGATGGTCCCAGCTCAGCCAGACCAAGCTGGAAGCCTCCGCCGACAGGCGTGGGCAGGCGAAGAAATCGTGGCCTGAGGCCAGCTCCGTGATCGACGCAGTGCCGGGCGGTCCGGTCAGCGTGATGGCGGCGATGAAGTTGCGTGCTTCGCGATGGGCGACGTCCTCCTCGCCGACGGCCAGCAGTCGCAAACGGCCCTGATCGACCACCAGGTCGGCCCAGCGGCGCCCATCCGGCGGCGTCAGTGGCATGGGCACCGCTTCGGCAGCATCGAGTTCCAAGGCGTAGATGCGCTGGTCCCCGAAGTTGACGAAGTAGAGCCAGCCCGCGCTGACGGCGTAGCAGGCGCCGCCGTACTCGTGGACGCGACTGCGGGCATTGAACGGCGGCGGCAGGCAGTCCTCGATGCGGCCGTCTGGACGGCGGCGAACGATGACGCAGCGGCCTGCCTCAGCGGGTCGTGACTCCATCCAGTATATGGCTCCTGCGACGGCGCTCGGAAAGGCAAGGCCCAGCGCACCACGCAGGAGAACGTCGGTGGTGATGGGAGAGCGCCAAGTGCCGTAGGGGGCGAGGGGGGTGGTCATGATCACTCCGGGGGTCAGGGAAGCTTGCGGGCGACGTCCGGCGATACGCCTGGCGGCAGCAGTTCGCGACGGGTGTGGACAAGAGCCCAGCGTTCGTGATCCCGCCAGGCGCCGTCGATGAACAGATAGGCTGGAGAGAATCCTTCCCGCCGGAAACCGAGTCGGCGCACCAGGGCAATGGAGGGCGCATTGCCGGGCTGGATGTTTGCCTCCAGTCGATGCAGGCCGAGCTGGTAAACCGCCACTCGGATCACCTGCCTCAAGCCCTCGGTCATGAGCCCCTGGCCGTTGAATCCCGAACCCGCGTAGTAGCCGAGATAGGCGGAAAGGAACGCGCCGTGGACGATGTTGTTGAGGTTGATGACCGCGGCAATGCGGTGATCCTCCCGTAGGCAGACGAAGAAGCCGGTGTGATCGTTGCGGGCCATGCGCTGCAGATAGAGCGCGTAGCCCGCTGTGCTCATTGGCGGCTGAATCCAGGGGTGGTGCAGCTTGCGGGAGCGGCGCATCAGGTCCAGGAACTCCTCCTGGTCGGCGCTGGTCGGGTGGCGCAGGTAGACGCGGGCGTTCTCGATCTCGAGCGATTCCTGAATGGTCGCTGCCTTGCGTGCGGCATGGCGGTCGGCGGCTTCGGTCACGGGGCGGGTTCCAGGCCGATGTTCTGTCGCGGCCAGAGCAGGTAGCCCACGCCGCGATCGCCGAGCCAGGCGCGAAGGAAAGCGCGGCGGTCGTATTCCCGCGCCACGTCGCTGCCGTTGGCGCCGGCAGGATCGTTCACGGTGACCCGGTCGCGGCCGAGGCCGCGCAACACCACGAGATGGCCTCCCGTGCGCGGCAGCGGAGCATCCATCAGCTCGCCAGCCTCGAAGCGGATGGACGTGACGATGGGATAGCCCGCCGTCAGGATGCGTGCCGCCTGCGCGGCCGAATCGAAGGTCCGGATCACTCCGCTGGCACCTGCGTGCCAGGCCGCTGCGAGATTGGCCGGCCAGATGCCGAACAGACGATGCTGGGGATGACGACTGGCGTAGGCGAATTGTTCCAGATCGCGCGGGATGCCGAGGGCCGCGAGCACCATGGCAACGCTCACTGGCGAACAGATCTGCCGGGCGATGTCATCGGCGCAGGACATCTGTGAGAACCCGGGCACCGGCAACGTCGGCGCCTCGCTGCCGTCGTCAGCGATGTCGTTGAGCAGACGTGGTCTGAGGCTGACGGCGAGATCGACTTCCGGTGGAGTGCTGCCGGACTCCACCTCAATCTGCAGTCGACAACCCGTGAGCGTGTCCACCGTCTCGAAACAGTCGATGCCGGCCTCGGCGCGCCGCTGAGGCGGCCCGACGGGCCCATAGTCGCCTTTGGGCCAGGGTAGAGGCGACTTCGTGTCCTCGGGGAGCGTGATGCTGACGAGGTCGAGGGCGCCGCCCCCCTCCCATGTGGCGTACATGCGGTAGCGTCGTGGCGCCCGCTGACCGAGGATCAGGCTGGGCACGCACAGGGTGCCGGCGAGGAGCGTGCCGAGATCGATGCCAGCGACCCAGGTGCCTGCCTCCGCGCCAGGTTCGAACACGAGTCGCCCGCAGACGTCGCCGTCCAGTGTGACGGCGGACCGTGGCATGGGTGCCTCGGCACCGAACCAGAGCAGTCGGTGGGCGGTTGGCATGGCGGCGTCCGGTTGCATGCCTGCATGATAAGGGGAGGCTCGACACCGGCGCGAGTCCTGCCCTGTGCCCGGCAGACTGCCCGACTCCAGAGCGCCATGACGACGACAAGGAACATGACGGACAGACGCGAGCTGATTCTCTACGGCACGCTCGGTTGCAGCCTGTGTGCAATGGCGTTGGAGCTGGCAGCGCCTGAGGCGGCTCGCGCGGGCTTCGAGCTGGCCGAGGTGGACGTGGCCGAGGACGACGGGCTTCTGGATGCGTACGGGACACGGATTCCCGTGGTTCGGCGCAGCGATGGTCGCGGCGAACTCGACTGGCCCTTCGATCGCCACGCGCTGCGCCTGTTCCTGCAGGACGACTGAGCGGAGGCTTGTGGGAGCAGGCAGGCGACGCCGCGATGGCATGGCGTTATGGGCTTGGCAGGCTCGGCCCGTCCGCTGCGCGGCCTGGGCCCTCCCACAAGCGAAGCGCTCGCGTGAGTGGAGATCAGGGAGTTGGCAGCGCGAACAGCCGGCAGGCGTTCGCGGTGGTGGTTGCGGCGAGCTCCACGGGATCTTCATCGCGGCAGCGCGCCAGGGTAGCCAGTACCCAGGGCAGCAGGCAGGGTTCATTGCGGCGGCTCTTCGGGCGCGGCCGTATCGTGCGTGGCAGCAGCCATGGGGCGTCGGTCTCGATCAGGAGGCGTTCGCGAGGAATCCTCGCGACCAGCGCCTGCAGCGGTCCGCCGCGGCGCTCGTCGCAGATCCAGCCGGTGATGCCGATGTGCAGTCCGGCGGTGAGCGCCCGATCGAGATCCCGTTCGTCGCCGGTGAAACAGTGCAGCACACCACCGGCGAGATCATCAGCCAGCGGTTCGAAGAGCTGGAAAAAGCGGCCTAAGGTGTCCCGCTCGTGCAGGAAGACGGGCAGGCGGCACTCGGCGGCGAGTTCGAGCTGGGCGATGAACACCGCCTCCTGCTCCGGACGTGGCGAGTAGTCCCGGTTGAAATCGAGGCCGGTCTCGCCGACGGCGCGCACCGCTTCCTCCCGGATCAGCTTGCTGAGTTGCTGCCGCCAGTCCTTTGCGACAGCGGCCGCGCCGTGAGGGTGCACGCCGGCGGTGGCGAACAGTTCGCCCGTATGCCTGTCCGCGAGTTCGACGGCCGCCACGGAGTGCTCCACATCGGTGCCGGTGACCAGCTGGCGCTGCACGCCGGCAGCACGGGCGCGGGTCAGGACGTGGTCCAGGTCGTCCTGAAACTGGGGCGCCGTCAGGTTGACCCCGATGTCCACCAGCGGCGTCAACGGTACGCCCTCGGGTCGAATGGGTGTGGACACGGCGTCGTTCAGGGTGAGGTGGCTGCCAGCTGAGTGCGCAGCGACTCGATCCGGTTGCGGTTCGTGCCCCAGTCGTACCAGCCGATGCGAGAGGAGGAGCGAACGTCCACGCGGCCATCGTTACGGATCAGGAATTCGACGTCGTCGCGGTAACGCAGTCTCGGTGTGACGAATACCGCGTGGATGTAGTCGTCCACCGCGGTGACCACCTCGACATCGTCGCGATCCACCAGCAGCTGCATCAGATGCAGGCGCGCAAGCAAGGGTGATGTGGTGTACATCAGCGGCTCGATTCGACGTGATCCTGCATCGTCCAGGCTGACGACACAGCGCGGTGCAGTCCCGCAGGGCTCGAAGTCGGAGTTGCCGTCACGGTCGCGATCGACAGCTCCGGAGGCGGCGCAAGCCGAGAGCATGGCGGCGATGAGGAGAAAGGCAAGGCGGTGAAGCATGAGTGGAATCCGAAGGTTCACGACAGGGCGGCATCATGCACAGGGCGAGCCGCGGGCTGCAACGGAGTCGAGCCCGAACCGGTCACCGCTCGTGGTCGTAGAGGAAGGGCCGGTCCAGCTCCATCAGGTGACTGTAGATGAGGGAGAAGGCGAGCACGTTCTGCACGTAGCCGCGGGTCTCCCGGAACGGTATGCCTTCGATCCAGACATCGGCGGGCGTTGGTGGCCGCCGGGACAGCCACTGGTCGACGCGGCCAGGCCCGGCATTGTAGGCCGCAGAAGCCAGCACCCGATTGCCCTGGTAGCGGTCGTACATCTGCGCCAGGTAGCTGGCGCCTATTTCGATGTTTTTGTTGTAGTCCAGCAGCTGCCAGGTGTTGGCCAGCGGAATATCGAGCTGGCGCGCCGTGATTCGCGCCGTGGCGGGCATGACCTGCATGACGCCGAGCGCACCAGCATGTGAGCGCGCGTAGCTCATGAACGCGCTTTCCTGGCGGGCCACGGCGAACAGCCAGCTGGGTTCGAGGCGCCGGCGCTCGGCGTTCTCGAGCATGGGCTCGGCGAAGGCGAGCGGAAAGCGCAGTTCGAGGTGGTTCCATTTCCGCGCTGAAATAGTGGCCTGGATGGACTGGTCGTGCCAGCCGCGACGCCGGCAGACTTCTGCCAGGATCAGCAGGTCGCGGGTGTCGAGGCGCGCCCGCAGCCAGGCCATCTCGCGGCGAAAGTCCAGGTTTTCTCCCAGGGCCTCGAGCTCGACTGCGCGCTGAAAGGCGGGGTGATCGAGGATGCGGCCGATGTCCTCCTCGCTGGCTTGAAGCTGCTGCGCTTGCAGGTTCACGGGCCGCTCGAGGCGGTCGGCAGCCATGAAACCGTAGTAGCTCCGGCGCCCGGCCACTTCGGTCAGGAGCGCGAGTGCGGCATCCGGGTCTAGAGCAGGGATCGGTTGCGGATGACTGGCCGCAATGAAGCCGTTGCCGGCACCGCTGTTCCACTCGATGCTCGCGCGAGCGATCCAGTACTGCCAATTGATGGCGTCGCGCTGCTGTTCAGGCAGGCGTCGGATCCATGTCAGTGCTTCGTCCCAGCGCTCGGCCGCGATGGCGCGGCGGGCCAGTTCCTCCACCAGTCCGCTCACATCCGCGCCCATCAGCTCCGTCGGCGGCCAGCTCGCAACGTGGTCGTCGGGCAGGCGGTCGCGGCGGATGCGCCAGCGCATAATCTCTTCCCGGACGCGACGCTGGGCGTCTGCGGAGAGGTCCACCCGGTCGGCCCACATGGCCCAGGCCGCATCGGCGGCTTCCGGGTCGCTGCGTGCCAGGCGCCTGAGCGTGTGGGCGATGACCTCGGCTGCACGCAGGGGATCGCCCGGCAGGCTGGCGATGCGGGTCAACCGCTGGGGTTGACGATGCAGGGCGATGAAGTCGCGGGCGAGGCGCTCGCTTGCCGGGTCGAGGTAGCGCACCAGGTAGTCGGCCAGAGAGGGACGATTGGCGCCCAGAACCAAGGTGATGCGCTCCCAGGCCAAGGCGTCGGTAAGGCCACCTGCCCGACGCCAGACATCGAACAGGGGGTCGCAGACATCCGGGCGGGATTCGTCTGCCACCCACATGCGGGCGGCCCCGATGAGTGCGCCTTCCTTCTCTCCCGTTTCATGCAGGGAACGGTAGTAGCGGCATTGCGCTACGGCGCTGCCGGCGACATCCGGATCGTAGAAGGCTCGGTAGAGCGCCCACTGGCCGCGCTGAGCCAAGTTGTCGAGCCAGTGTCGCAGCGCCTGATTGGCCAGGGGCGTGTCGGCGAAACGTTCGAGAAAAGCGCGCACCTCGTCCGGGTCGGTGGTGGAAATGTAGCGCAGCAGGCGGGCGTAGTGCAGATACGGCAGGAGGGGATGGTCTTCGAGGCGGGCCAGCTTGGCTTCGAAGGCATGCAGCCGGACCGCGTAGAGGTCGGCCAGGGCGTCCCGGTACAGGGCACGATCGGCATCCGTTTCGGCAGCGAGAGCGATGTTCGCGACGCCAGCCAGCATCACTGCCAGGCAGCAGATGCTCAGCCACTGCCGGAAATGTTTGCGCTCAGTGCGAGATGCACCCGTGGTCACTGCAGCCAGACTCCAGCCACCGAGGTGGCATCGAACTGCGATATGGATCAATCATTCATGCCGACGCGAACCGCCAGCACATCACACTTCGCCCCATGCAACACGCTGTTTGCGGTCGAGCCCAAAAGTAGCGCCAGGCCGTGGCGACCGTGTGAGCCCACCACGATCAGGTCGACGGCCTTGCACTCCGAAACCCGATGGATTTCGGTTTCCGGTCGTCCAAAGATGAGATACTGGCGTTCCGGCGGAATGTCGAGCCCGGACGCGAAATCAGCCAGTTGGGCCTTCGCCTGCTCATGGATCTGGTCCTGTACTGACGAGAGATCCATCGGGATGTCGCCGCCATAGGCAACACTCAGAGGCTCAATGACGTGAATGACGCTGAGATCGGCCTTGAACACCCTGGCGAGGGCGACGGCCTGATCGGCAACCTGGTTCGACTCCTCTGTGAGATCAACTGCCAGGAGCAGATGTCGGTAGCCAGGCATCGTCCAGTCTCCAGCCGCGCCCGGCGGCGCGTTGCCGCGAACATTACACACAGTGCCTAGGCCGCACAACAGAGCTGGCATGGCTTGCGCTCAGCGCACAGGATACGCTCATGACGACCACAGTGATCATCATCATCGCCGTCACCATCGCCCTCGTGGTGGGACCGCTCCTTTGGCTGCGCCCTTCGCCACGGGACCGGCAGCTTGAGCGCCTGCGGGGCAGAGCGCGGGCCTGCGGGCTGAACGTCAGCGTGCGCGAGATCAAGGACCCGGACCCTGACGCGAGCGCTCGGGTCAGCAGCGGAGGCAAGCCGCGGAACCCGACGCTCTATGTGGCACTGTACGAGATGCCGCTGCGCTTGCCCGGCCGCCTGGAGGCCCGCCACGTGCCCAGCTGGGAAGTGGTGCGCCTGCGGCATGCTCGCCAGTCACCCATCGAAGACGAAGCGTCCGCTCATCTGCTGTCGGGGTGGCGCTTCGAGCGGCCGGGTCTGCCGTTGGTCGAGGACGTGATCGGTCGACTTTCGGCTCAGCTGGATCGGGCTCCGCGCGGCACCATCAAGATCGAGGGTGATAGCAGCAATCTGGGCTTGTACTGGCAGGAACGCGGTGATGAAGGCGAGGTCGATGCGATCGCGAAACTGCTGCAGGGCCTGCAGGAGCTGCAGCTCGAAGTCACCCGTGCTGCGGCCCGCGACGAGGCGTTGCGCCGCCAAGCCGAGGACGAACGCTGATTCTTTGCACCCCCGTTCACGGGGTGCTTTCACGCCGGTCGAGGACAATTCCTTTGACCGCCTCCCGGCTTTACTGCTATTCGTGAAAAAGGACGGGCCGAACCGGGTTCCTTCCGGCCACCGTCCGGTCGGTCCATTCCTGTCACTGCCGGTCGTCGTCTCTGAAGGGATCTGACGGCCCCGCTGCCCAAGAGGATTCATGGCCAAGTCGCTTGTCATCGTCGAGTCGCCCGCCAAGGCGAAGACCATCAACCGCTATCTCGGTAACGACTATGTGGTGAAGTCCAGCGTGGGTCATATTCGCGATCTGCCCACCAGTGGCAGTGGCGCTCCCGTGGATGCAAAAGCCCGGGCGAAGGAGGCTGCGCGCACCCGCAAGATGGATCCGGAGACGCGGGCCGAGCACAAGCGACAGAAGGCGCAGCGCCAGCTTGTCGCGCGTATGGGTGTCGATCCGGAGGACGGGTGGGACGCGAACTACGAGATTCTGCCTGGTAAGGAAAAAGTCGTCCGGGAGCTGCGGCAGGCTGCTGAACGTGCGGACACGGTTTATCTCGCCACTGACCTCGACCGGGAAGGTGAAGCCATCGCCTGGCATCTTCGGGAGGCCATTGGTGGCGATCCGGGACGCTACCGTCGCGTGGTATTCAACGAGATCA
This sequence comes from Gammaproteobacteria bacterium, assembly GCA_007694905.1. Lineage (GTDB taxonomy): Bacteria > Pseudomonadota > Gammaproteobacteria > Pseudomonadales > Azotimanducaceae > SLTB01. The sequence goes on from REEU01000111.1 coordinate 20,802, forward strand.
CCCGCAAGGCCATTGAGGGCGCCTTCGCCGAACCTGGAGAGCTGGACACCGATCGGGTCAATGCCCAGCAGGCGCGGCGCTTCCTCGATCGCGTGGTGGGTTACATGCTCTCACCGCTGCTGTGGCAGAAGGTGGCGCGGGGCCTGTCTGCCGGTCGCGTGCAGTCGGTGGCGGTGCGACTCATTGTCGAGCGGGAGCGGGAAATCCGCGCGTTCGTTCCGGAAGAATACTGGGAAGTGTTCGCGAATCTCGCCCGCGAAGGCACCGTAGGCGAAGTTGTCCGCGCCCGCTTCCAGGTGACGAAAGAGGATGGCAAGACCTTCCGTCCTGGAGATCAGGCCAGCACGGACGCGGCGCTCGCGAAGCTCGCTGAGCGTGGTTATGAGGTCACGAACCGGGAAGACAAGCCCACGACCACCCGACCCGGGGCGCCCTACATCACCTCCACCCTGCAGCAGGCTGCCAGCACGCGCCTTGGCTTCACCGTCAAGAAGACCATGACCCTGGCCCAGCGGCTCTACGAGGCAGGCTACATCACCTACATGCGGACCGACTCCACCAATCTGTCAGCCGATGCCATCGAAGCCTGTCGCGCCCTGATCAAGAAGGATTTTGGCGACGCGTACCTACCGGAGCAGGCCAACCTCTACGCCAACCGGGAAAAGGCGCAGGAGGCCCACGAAGCGATTCGGCCCTCTGACGTGCAGGTGCGCCCCGAGCGGCTGCGGGAGATGGACCGCGACGCGGTGCGGCTCTACGAAATGATCTGGCGGCAGTTCGTCGCCTGCCAGATGCCCCGGGCCGAATACACCAGCACCACGATCACCGTCACGGCTGGCGAGTTCGAGCTCAAGCTCAAGGGCCGCATTCTGCGCTTCGATGGTTTCACCCGGGTACAGCCCACCTCGACCCGCAGCGACGACGATGAGGAAGTGCCGGATCTGCAGATGGGTGAGTCCCTGAGGCTGCTGAAACTCGATCCGTTCCAGCATTTCACCAAACCGCCACCGCGCTTCGGCGAGGCGAGTCTGGTGCGCGAACTCGAGAAACGCGGCATTGGTCGTCCGTCCACCTACGCGAGCATCATCTCCACAATTCAGGATCGGGGCTATGTGTCGTTGCGCAACCGGCGATTCTACGCGGAGAAGGTGGGCGACGTGGTCACCGACCGGCTGGTGGAGAATTTCGAGAACCTGTTCGACTATGACTTCACCGCGAAGATGGAAGAACGGCTGGATGCCGTCGCCAAGGGCGAGCTGGATTGGAAGCAGGTGCTCGACGAGTTTTATGCAGACTTCCGTAGCAAACTCGATGCAGCCGCCCAAGACGACGGCATGCGTCCGAACGCGCCCACGGATACGACCATCGATTGCCCTGCCTGTGGCCGCATGATGCAGCTGCGGACCGCCAGTACAGGGGTGTTCCTCGGTTGCTCGGGCTATGCACTGCCGCCCAAGGAGCGCTGTACCCAGACGTTGAACCTGATTCCGGGCGAGGAGGCCGTGGACCTCGACGCCGACGAAGAGGGCGATGCCAAGGCCCTGCGCCGCAAGCACCGCTGTCCGAAGTGTGGGACCTCCATGGAGAGCTATCTCCTGGACGAAAAGCGCAAACTGCACGTCTGCGGCAACAACCCGGACTGCGACGGTTTCGAGGTGGAATTCGGCGAGTTCCGGATCAAGGGCTACGAGGGGCCGACGCTCGAGTGCGACAAGTGCGGTGCCGAGATGCAGCTTAAGTCGGGCCGCTTCGGCAAGTACTTCGGCTGCACGGAGTGCAAGAACACGCGCAAGCTGCTGCGCAGCGGGCAGCCGGCGCCGCCGAAGATGGATCCGGTCCCGATGCCGGAGCTCACCTGCGAGAAGGTTGACGACACCTACGTATTGCGTGACGGTGCGGCCGGCCTGTTCCTGGCGGCGAGCAAGTTTCCGAAGAATCGGGAAACCCGCGCGCCGCTGGTGCGCGAACTGAAGCCGCACAAGGATGAAATCGATCCGAAATGGCACTACGTGCTCGAAGCGCCGGAGACCGACCCGGACGGGACGCCCACGGTGGTGCGCTGGAGCCGCAAAACCGGTGAGCAGTATGTGATGAGCGAAAAGGATGGCAAGCCGACCGGATGGCGAGCCGTCTACGTCGACGGCAGCTGGAAACAGACCGACGCGGACTCCACCAAGGGTGGCGGCAAGAAGTCCGGAAAAGCCAAAAAGAAAGCAGCGGGTTCGAGGCGCTGATCCCCTGGGGAGAGCCGCGGAAGGACGGAATACGATGACAGAGCAACAGCTCGAGCTTCTGCAACTGGACAATGGCGACGTGGTGTTGCAGCGGCCGGATCAGAGCGGTGAGGAACTGGTCCGGGTGCGATTTGCCCCGGAACTGCTGCACATGCTCGGCGACGATCTGCTCGAGGTGGCCCATGCCATGATGGAGGCCGCCGCCGATGCGGTGGGCGACCTCCAGGGTGCTGCGTCAGACGATGATGCGGAGCAGGACGGCTGGGAGCTGATCTGCGGTAACCGTGGACCGACGCTGCACTGATCAGATTTCGCGACGGATGACGCCGACGCCCAGTCCCTCGATGGCGAAGGCGGTGTTGCGCAAATCCACCTCGATGGGAGCGAAGTCCGGGTTTTCTGCGAGCAGCGTGATGCGGTGCCGGGATCGGCCGTCCCGCTGCAGGCGCTTGACGGTCACCTCATCCTCTATCCGCGCCACTACGATCTGACCGTTCTCTGCCTGCTCGGTCTTGTGCACGGCCAGCAGGTCGCCATCCATGATGCCCACGTCGCGCATGCTTTCACCGTGAACCCTAAGCATGAAGTCGGCCTTAGGGCGAAAGAATCCTGCGGGAACCTCGCAGTGGTCTTCGACATGCTCGGCGGCGAGAATCGGCTGCCCGGCCGCGACCCGCCCCACCACCGGCAGACCGGTTCCGTCTGGAAGGCGGATGCCGCGTGACGTTCCAGGCACCATTTCGATGGCGCCCTTGCGGGCGAGGGCGCGCAGGTGTTCCTCGGCCGCGTTGGCAGAACGGAACCCGAGTTCCCGGGCAATGTCGGCACGGGTAGGCGGATAGCCGGTCTCTTCGATGTGGTTGCGGATGAGCTCGAGAACCTGAGCCTGACGGGCGGTGAGCTGTTCCATGGCGATCGCTCGCTGTTCATACAGTGCTGATATTATATCCAGCATTCAGGGTGCGGGGCAAGCGCTCAGCGGATGCTGGCACAGTGCCATCGGTGTCGGCGGAGGTCCCGCTGGGCTAGCCTTCGCCTGGTGGCAGGCGAAGGGCTTCCGGCACGCCGGCATGACAACGAGAATCAGGAGGGTGAATGGCGAGGGGACTCGGATGGACGGTGGCCATCGCGGCGCTGGTGCTGGCGACCGCTGCATCGGCCCATGATGAACTTGCCGGGGCGCTGACGGACCCGGAAGCTTCGGCTGAGACCCGAGGGCAGGCCGTCGCCGAGGCGGCGGAGCGCATCGACGCGGGGTTCGCAGATTCACTGGTGGCCGTGCGTATGGTCCTGCACGACGCCCGCGGCAGCCGCAGCGAGCGGGAGATGCGCATCGCCACGCTGGAGGGCGTGGATACGGGGGATCGCAGCCTGATCGTGTTCGATTCTCCCAGGGATCAGCGTGGCACGGCACTGCTCACCTGGAATCACGCCGAGTCCGAGGACGACCAGTGGCTCTACCTGCCTGCCCTGCGCCGGGTGAAGAAGATCGCCGCCCGCAATCGCTCCGGTCCCTTCGTCGGCAGTGAGTTCGCGTTCGAGGATCTCACCTCCGAGGAGGTCTCGAATTACACCTGGAGTTACGTCGGTCGCGTGGCCTGCGACGAGCGGGAGTGCCTCAAAGTGGAACGCGAACCGGTGGAACGCTGGAGCGGTTACAGCCGGCAGGAGGTGTTCTACGACGTCGAGACACTGCGCATCGAGCGCATCGAGTACTACGACCGTCGCGGCTCCCATCTGAAGTCGCTGCGCTCCGCCGATTGGCGGGTGCACGCCGATCGTCACTGGCGGCCGGGCTACATGGACATGGTCAACCACCAGACCGGTCGTCGGACGGAACTGTTCTGGGCACCACACGCGTTCGGCAACGGGTTCGGTCCGGATGATTTCAGCACCACTGCCCTGCAGCGGGCGCGCTGACCGCGTGCAGGGCGCCCACCTCGTTCCGCTCCTGCTGCTGGTTCTTGCGCTGCCTTTGCAAGCGGTGGCGGCGGCCTCGCCGTTCGCCCGCGACACGGGTCCGCGCAGCGAGTTCGATGCCAGCGTCACGCTGCAGCTGAGGGCCTTTCCGGAAGAGGGCCTGCTCGGCGAGCAGCGTGTGCACCCCTCGCTGGCGTTGGAGTTCGAGTACTTCCGGGAGTGGAATCAGGGCGCCGACAGTTTCACGCTGGTGCCTTTCTTCCGCTACGACGTGCGCGATGACCGCCGCAGCCGTGGCGATCTCAGGGAAGCCTTCCTGACTCATGTCGGTGACGGTTTCGAGATTCATGCGGGTCTGCGCCGTGTGTTCTGGGGGCAGACGGAATCGAAGCATCTGGTGGACGTGCTCAATCAGGTGGATCTCATCGAGAACGTCGACGAGGAGGACCGCCTCGGCCAGCCCATGCTCAGCCTGACCCTGCTGCGGGACTGGGGCGTGATCGAGGCTTATGTGCTGCCGGGATTCCGCGAGCGTACCTTCGCGTCCACGGACGGCCGCTTCACCGGTCCGTTCGAGATTGCCGAGGCCCGCAGCGGCATCCGCAGGGTGGCCTCAGGCCGGGTGGACTGGGCCCTGCGTTGGAGTCATCTCATCGGCGAGGTGGAGCTGGGTCTGGCCTGGTTCGACGGCACCAACCGGGAGCCGGAGTTCGAGCCCGCCACAGCGGTGGAGGCGGGTGTTCCCATCCGCTTGCAGCCGCGCTATCGCGCCATGACCCAGGCCAGTCTGGATGCCCAGTACATCCGTGGGGACTGGGCCTGGAAGCTGGAGCTGCTCCGGCGCGGTGGAGACTCGCCCAGCCACGTTGCTTTCGTCGCCGGTTTCGAACGGACCCTGATCGGCGTGTTCGACACCCGCGCCGACCTCGGCCTGCTGGCCGAGTACCTGTACGACGACCGTGGCCGGCGCACGCCGCTGCTGTCCTTCGCCAACGATGTCTTCCTGGGGCTCCGCCTCGCGTTCAACGATCTGGCCGATTCGGATCTGCTTGCCGGGGTCATTGTCGACCATCGCAGCGGTCGTCAGGTGTGGTCCCTGGAGGCTGGGACCCGCCTCGGCCAACATTGGCGTCTGGCCTTCGAGGGGCGGGCGTTCCGGGGTGCCCGCGCGCTGCGTCCCGGAGTTCTCGAGGACCTGACGGAACCGGGTCGGCAGTGGGGCGCCATCGCCCGGGACGACTACTTGCAGGTCGAGCTGACCCGCTTCTTCTGACCACCGCCGACGCACGACCTGTGGTCACGGCTCACACTGGCCAAAGCGTGTATCCTTGCGCCCGCTGAGGAGGCGGCCATCTCCGGCCCCACCGTGCAGGAGGCAAATTTGGAAGGCATGACCTCGGATCTCCTGACCATGGTCCGGAACTATCAGGACCTGATCGAGGTGTTCGTCCTGGTGTTCCTGACGCTGCTGGCGTCCTGGGTTGCCAGCCACGTCCTCAACCGCCTCGAGCGTCGTTTCGCTGCCACACACAACATCTACGACGACGCGCTGATCTTCGCCGCGCGCCGACCCCTGACCTGGTTGATCCTGCTGCTTGGCCTGTCCCATGCCGCAGAAATCGCCGGGCGCGATGCGGACGTGGAGATCTTCGAACTGATCCCGCCGCTGCGCGCACTGGGCGTCATCATTCTGGTGGCCATGTTTGCCTGGCGGGCGGTACGCTTCGTCGAGGAGCGCGTCGTCACCGGCGAGTACAGCGACAAGCAGGTGGATGCGACCACCGCCACCGCCATCGGCAAGCTTCTGCGGCTGTCGATCCTCATCACTGCAGTCATCACCGCTGCCCAGACCCTGGGATTCTCGATTGCGGGTCTGTTGGCCATGGGCGGCGTCGGCGGCATCGCCATCGGCTTTGCGGCCCGTGACCTGCTCGCCAACTTCTTCGGCGCGCTGATGATCTACATGGACCGGCCTTTTGCTGTGGGCGAGTGGGTGCGATCGCCGGACCGGGACATCGAGGGTACGGTGGAGGAGATCGGTTGGCGCCTGACACGTATCCGCACCTTCGACCGGCGGCCGCTGTACGTGCCGAACGCGATCTTTACCCAGATCAGCGTCGAGAACCCCGGGCGGATGCAGAACCGGCGCATTTTCGAGTCCATCGGCGTGCGCTACACAGACATCAACGCGCTGCCCGGGATCCTCGAGGACGTGCGCAGCATGCTGCGCGAACACGAAGAGATTGCCCAGGACCGGATCCAGATGGTCAATTTCAATGGTTTCGGAGCATCGTCTCTGGATTTCATGCTGTATGCCTTCACCAAAACCACGGTCTGGGCCGAGTTTCACCGCATCAAGGAGGATGTACTCTTCCGGATCGCCGCCATCATCGCGCAGCATGGCGGTGAGGTCGCATTCCCGACCCGGACCCTGCACCTGGAGTCGGTTCCTGATGCTGCCGAGTCGCCGTCGGGGATCGCGGCGCCAAACGAGGAAGGGCAGGCGTGAGTGCGGCGACCTACCACGAGTATCTTGAGGTCCTCGACCATGCCGATTGCCTCGTGTCGCCGGAGGGCGTGGCGCTCGCAGTGGCGCAGGTCGCGGCTGCGGTCACGGCAGAGCTCGCCGACAGCAACCCGTTGGTACTGTGCGTCATGACCGGAGGGTTCAGGTTCTGCTCCGATCTGCTGGGCCACCTGGAATTTCCACTGGAGCTCGATTACGTGCAGGTCAGCCGCTACCGGGACGGCACCGAGGGCGGCGAGTTGAACTGGTTGCGGCGCCCCGAACACGGGCTGCGTGGCCGGCATCTGCTGGTGATCGACGACATCCTCGATCAGGGTGTGACCCTGGCAGCAGTGCGTCAGCACTGCATCGACGTCGGTGCCACCTCGATCTGCACAGCGGTTCTGGTGGACAAGGGCCTAGCGCAGCGGGCCATGGAGGCGGACTTCGTGGGACTCACGGCGCCGGACCGTTATCTGTTCGGCGAAGGCATGGATTTCAAAGGCTACGGGCGCAACCTCCGGGGCATCTACGCTCTGCCTGAGAGCAGATGATCAACGACGGAGCAGCTCTGAACTGCATGGGGAACCTGACGGCATGGTAATGGCGATCATCGCGGGCACGGGATTCGATCGCCTCGGCGAACTCGAAATCGACGAGGAGTTCCTGCCCGACACCCCCTGGGGTGCCCCGGCGGCGGCGCTGCAGCGTGGGCATCTCGGGGGGGCGCCGGTACTGTTTCTGTCCCGCCACGGACACGCCCACGAGTATGCGCCGCATGCCGTCAATTATCGGGCGAACCTGCAGGCGCTGGCCGATGCAGGCGCGACGGGGGTTCTCGCCGTGTATACGGTGGGTGGCATCAGTGCGGATCTGCTGCCCGGCAGTCTGGTCGTCGCGCATGACCTTGTGGACTACACCTGGGGCCGGGAGCAGAGCTTCTCCACTGCGGGCAACGTCATACACGTGGAGTTTACGGAGCCCTATGATGCTGCGCTGCGGGCACGGCTGGTGCGTGCTGCACAGGCGCAGACCGGTACCGGAGAGCCGCCCGTGGTGGCCGGTGGTGTTTACGGCTGCACGCAGGGGCCGCGGCTCGAGACCGCCGCCGAGATTGATCGCATGGAGCGGGATGGCTGCACGGTAGTGGGCATGACCGGCATGCCGGAAGCGGGACTGGCCCGGGAGCTCGGACTGCCGATTGCGGGGATCTCCCTGGTGGTGAATCCGGCTGCAGGGCGGGGCGGCATCAGTCTCGATGAGATGCAGCAGGTGGCTGCGGCCGGGCGGGCGCGGATCATTCGCATTCTGGCCGCAGCGCTGGGCTGATCACGGACGTTGGGGGAAGGTACAACGGTGATCCATGCGAGGCCCAGTGGGAGCAATTCGCCGGGAGCGAATTGCGTCGCACGCAGTGCGCCCCGCAGCGGGCGTCGCGATTAGTGTCACGCCCGAATCCGCTGGCAGTCCGCGATCGCAACGCCGGCCTGCGGCCGACGTTCGCTCCCAGTGACACACCGCAAGACAATTGCGAAAGGTCAGCGGTGGAGCATGTCTGCGGACACGCTCTCCCACTACGCCTCGCGCACGCCGCTTCGGGGCGGCGCTCAGGGTTGGTCGGCCAGCTCGAAGCGTTCGATGCGGATGATGGCGCCGATGCGCGGATGGTCCAGGTAGTGCAGCTCGCCGCTGCGCATGCGCCGCGACTGGCGGACCTGGATCCATGTGCCGTTGTGCTCGGGAATCAGGTCATCGTCGATGTCGAAGCTGCGCTCGGGGCGGTAGTACAGGTCCAGATGCGCGTGCAGGAATCGGCGCAGATCGATGCGCACGGTTCCAAGCAGCAGTTCGCCGTCGGGCAGTCCTGAGTCGGCGAGATCCGCGGTGTACACCAGCTGCGCCAGACCTGGCTCGTTAGGCGCGAACGGCTGGCGCCAGGCCTTGTGGGCCAGGACCCGATAGTCCCGGGAACGCTGCAGACGCGAGGCTTCCGGATTCAGCAGCCGCTCGCCTGCTGGCACTTCCCGGAAGGCCAGGTCCATCGGAATGACCCCGATCAGGCCCGGAAGCTCCACGATGTCCAGTTCCGGTTCGGACACCGGCCAGGGACGGGCGACTACGACGACGGGCTCGATTCCAGGAGCCGGCATCGCTTCGGCGTCCGGTTCTTCGAACGCGTCGGTAGCCGGCGGCTCGATTTCAACCCAGGCCAGTTCGTCCACGGTGTCGAGAAAACTGAGATCCATGGGGTGGCGCGGTCGGCCGATGGTCTCGATCGCAATCAGAAACCGCTCCTGTTCGACGCTGAGCCCTGGCGAAACAAGCAGCCATTCGGGCGCTTCGCCAGCGCTCTGCCACACGGCTAGAAATTCCGCGGTGCGTGTGGGCCGAATGAATTCGTCGGGTTGCGGCTTGAGCATCGCCAGGCGTGGCGGCAGGCGCGGCGTGGCGTCGCCGACGAGGGTCTCGGGGCTGGCGCCAAGGGCACTGTCGTTGCGGAAGATCACGATCTCCACCTGGTACCAGGGGCAGTTGTTGGTGCCGGACGGCGCGCTGCCACAGATGCTGGCGAACTGGGCTGCGGCGACCGGTGCCGCACACAGCATGAAGACGCCGAGCAACCAATCCCGGATCGATGATCGTCCGTGCGCGACTGCGCGGACGTCGGCGGTGAATTCAGCCATGGGCAGCCTCCTTGAGCGGCGGCGCGGCGGCGCCACCGAGCTGTTCGAGCAGTGCGCGGACGGCACGGATGCGTGCATCGGCTTCGGTCATGGCAGCTGTGATACGCAGCCTGTTGCCGCCCTCGAAGCGGTAGCGATCCGGGGTGGCCTGCACGAGCTCGATGACGCGCATGGGATCCACCGTGGTGTCTTGTCCGAATTCCACGCGACCTCCGGACCCGCCGAGATCCAGCCGGGTGATGCCGAGGCGCTGAGCTAAGAGTTTGATCTCCGTGACCCGGAAGAGGTTCACCAGTTGAGGAGGCAGGTGACCGAAGCGGTCCACCATCTCCGCCTGCAGGTTCTCCAGCGCGTCCGCGTCTGCGGCATTGGCGATGCGCTTGTAGTGCACGAGCCGCGTGTGGACGTCCGGCAGGTAGTCCTCGGGAATGAGCGCCGGCAGGTGCATGTCCACCTCTATGCCTTCGCCGAGCGGTGCAGTCAGGCTCGGCTCCTTGCCGGCACGGATCGCGCGCACGGCCCGCTCGAGCATGTCCATGTAGAGGCTGAAGCCAATGGCCTGCATCTGCCCGGACTGATCCTCGCCGAGGAGCTCGCCGGCACCGCGGATCTCCAGGTCGTGGGTGGCGAGACTGAAGCCGATGCCCAGTTCGCCGGCGGCCTCGATGGCCTCGAGGCGCTTTTTGGCGTCATCCGTCATGGCCTTGGGGTGCGGCGTGAGCAGGTAGGCGTACGCCTGCCGATGCGAGCGGCCGACGCGGCCGCGCAGCTGGTGCATCTGCGCAAGGCCGAAGCGATCAGCGCGGTCGATGATGATGGTGTTGGCGTTGGGAATGTCGATTCCGGTCTCGATGATGGTGGTGCACACCAGGATGTTGCTGCGCCGATGGTAGAAGTCGGACATCACCTGCTCGAGCTCCCGCTCACGCATCTGGCCGTGGCCGATGGCCACCCGGGCCTCGGGGATCAGGGCCTCGATCTCGGCGGCGGTACGCTCGATGGTGCGCACTTCGTTGTGGACGTAGAAGACCTGCCCGCCGCGCAGGAGTTCACGCAGGATGGCTTCCTTCACCAGGCCGTCCGAGCGACGGCGCACGAAGGTGCGGATGGACAGCCGCTTCGGCGGTGGTGTGGCGATGATCGAGAGTTCCCTGAGCTCGTGCATGGCCATGTTCAGGGTGCGGGGAATCGGCGTCGCGGTCAGCGTCAGCAGATCCACCTCGGCGCGCAGCGCCTTGAGCTGTTCCTTCTGGCGCACTCCGAAGCGGTGCTCCTCGTCGATGATGACCAGGCCGAGATCCTTGTAGCGGAACTCGCGTCCAAGCAGCTTGTGGGTGCCGATGACGACGTCCACCTTGCCCTCGGCAAGGCGCTCGGCGACGGCGCTCATCTCCTTCGCGCTGCGGAAGCGGGACAGCACCTCGATGCGTACCGGCCAGTCCGCGAAGCGATCGGAAAAGGTTTCGAAATGTTGCTGGGCCAGCAGCGTGGTGGGGACCAGAACGGCCACCTGCTTGCCGCTCTGCACGGCCACGAAGGCGGCGCGCATGGCCACCTCGGTCTTGCCGAAGCCGACATCGCCGCACACCAGCCGGTCCATGGGCTCAGAGCCGGTCATGTCGGCGATCACCGCGGCCACCGCGGTCTCCTGGTCCGGCGTCTCTTCGAACGGGAACTGGGCCGCGAACCTGGCGTACTCGTCGTCCGGCGCTGCGAAGCCGAAGCCGGTTCGGGATGCCCGGCGGGCGTGGATGTCCAGCAACTCCACGGCGACGTCGCGAACCTTTTCCGCCGCCTTGCGCTTGGCCTTCTCCCACTGGTCGGAGCCGAGCCGGTGCAGCGGTGCCTGCTCCGGGTCGGCTCCGGTGTAGCGCGAGATCAGATGCAGGCTTGCCACCGGCACGTAAAGACGGGCGCCGTTGGCGTATTCCAGAGTCAGAAACTCGGCGTGCTGCCCGCTGACGTCCATGGTTTCGAGGCCAAGGTAGCGACCTACCCCGTGCTCGAGATGCACCACCGGCGCGCTGAGGCGCAGCTCGCTGAGATTGCGGATCACCGCTTCCGGTGCTTCTGCAGCCCGTTGCCGGCGCCGCTGCTGGCGGACGTGCTCACCGAGCAGCACCGTCTCTGGAATCAGGGCCAGCGCAGCGCCGTCTTCGGCGTGAAAGCCGAAGCCCGATTCCAGCGGGCCCACGCACAGCCCTACGGTTTCGTTGCCTTCGAGGAAGGAAGAGAAATCCTCCACCGCTTGGGGCTGGATGCCTGCCCGCTGCAGCGTCTCGGTGAGTACCTCGCGACGGCCGGGAGATTCGGCGCTGAACAGCACCCGCTCCGGGGGCGCACGGTCCTGGTCGCCGTCACCGGTGTCCAGGAAACGCTGCAGCCGTGCGGCGGGATGGTCGCTGCGGGCGTCGAGTTCCAGCCCGGGCAGGGCGGTGAGGTCGAAGCGGAACTCGGAGGCTTTGCCGTCACCTTCACTGTCCGTGGCGCGCAGACGCACCTGGCCGAAACGGCCGAGGGCGGCGAACAGTTCGTCCACTTCCAGAAACAATTCTGCGGGCGGCAGCAGGGGTCGTTCGCGGTCGTAGCGCAGGTTCTCGTAGCGCTCGAGCACCTCGTCGCGGAAGCTGCGTGCAGTGGCCGCCGGGTCACCGCAAAAGACGGCGGCGCTGGCCTCGGGCAGATAGTCCGTGAGGGCTGAGAGTTGCTCGAAGAACAGCGGCAGGTAGTACTCGATGCCGGGCGACGGGGTGGCGCGGCAGATGTCCTGATAGACCGGGCAGGCATGGGGGTCGCCGGCGAAGCTCTGATGCCAGCGGTCGCGGAAGCCGCGTATGGCAGCGGCGTCCAGGGGGAACTCCCGTGCCGGCAGCAGGCGTATGGATGGGACCTGGTCGAGGGTGCGCTGGGTCTCGGGATCGAAGGTGCGCAGGGTCTCGATCTCGTCGTCGAACAGGTCGATGCGAAAGGGCAGGGGGCTGCCCATGGGATACAGGTCCATGAGCGCCCCCCGGACCGCGAACTCGCCATGTTCGAGGACAGTCTCCACCCGGCGGTAGCCGGCGGCTTCCAGCACCCGGCGCCGGGTGTCGAGATCGAAGCGGTCGCCCACGTCCAGGACCAGCGAGCGTCCCGCAAGCCACTCCACCGGGGGAATGCGATGCATCAGAGTCGTGATCGGTGCCACCAGTACGCCGCGCTGCAGTCCCGGCAGGCGCTGCAGCGTCTCCAGGCGCTGTGAGACGATGTCCTGGTGGGGAGAAAAGCTGTCATAGGCCAGCGTCTCCCAGTCCGGGAACTGCAGGACCTCAGGGTCCGACTCCCGGTCCAGGAAAAAACGCACCTCCGCTTCCAGGCGGGACGCCTCGCGCGTGTCCCGCGCCACGACGAGCAGCAGGCTGTCGTGGCTGCGCGCCGCGGCAGCGAGGGCCATGGCATCGGCGCCGGGACCGAGGCCGGTCCAGCGGATGCGGTCGGAAACGGTGTGCGGCAGCGGTGGGTGGAGCAGACTGGCGGTGTTGGACATGAACCTACTTCATCGGAGAGCGGGGGCCGGCTGGCGCGAGGCCGCATATTGTACCCGTGCGTCCGGTCAAAGGCAGGTGCCGTGCTCATGATGACGTTGCGCTGGCTGCTCATCCTCACCCTCGGTTTCGCTGCGGGCTGGTGGCTGCGCGGCTGGCTGCCCGAGGGGTTGGACAAAGAGCAGAGAGCCACGCCGCATCCGGTGGCCTCTGCACCGGCCCAGCTGCCCGCCGAACCCGGACTGCGGGAACAGTTCGAGCAGCTGCTCGCGGCCCAGGAGTGGGATGCGGCCGTGGCGCTCTACGTCCGCGCCGAGGCCGGCGGGACCGACCCGGAGCAGGCCGCCGCACTCCGCGATCGCATTCTGGCGGCGGGGCGCGTGGTGTCCGGGCGGCGGGATCTGGAGGCCGCACTGGCCCTGCTCGAGCGGTACACGTTTCTGCATCATCGGGACGTCGAAGCCCACTACCGGCTCGCAGAGGCGGCGGAGCGACTGGGGCGGCCGCAGCTGGCCCTGTCCGCACTGCTCGATGCCCTGGATGTTGAACTGACCGGGCCGGACCCGGAACCGGCCCGGACACGGGTCGCTGAACTCGTGGATGCGCTGGTGGCCGGGCGTCTCGCCATCGATGACCGCAGTGGTGCCATGCGCCTGTATCAGCAGGTTCTTGATCGCGATCCCCTGAATCATCGCTATCGGTTTCTGCTTGCGAAACGGCTCGAGGCAGCCGGCGAGTACCGGGCGGCGCAACGCACCCTGGACGAGATTCCCGCCGACGGCCACGATCCCGTGAGTGTGGCTGACCTGCAGCGGCGCATCGCGGAGTCGAGCGCGTTGGCGACCCGTTTTGCAGACGGTCTGCCGCTGACCCGCTTTGGTGAGCATTTCCTGGTGGACGCCGTCCTGGACGACGGCCGTCCGTTACGGCTGCTGCTGGATACCGGGGCGACCCGTTCGGTGCTCAAGCCGCAGGTGGTGGCGCGCGCGCCCGGCGCAGAGCGGCTGCCGCAGCGGGTGCGCATCGGCACGGCCAATGGGGTGGTCAGCGCCAGCCGCTACCGGCTGCCCGGACTCACGCTCGGTCCGTTCCGCATCGATGCGCCTGTGCTGGTGGTGCTGGATCTGGAAGGGCTGTCGGGCGTGGATGGCCTGCTGGGGCTGGACCTGCTTGGACGCTTCGACTACCGGATCGACCCCGGTTCCGGGCGCCTGCTGCTGGCGCGCTGATCACTCCCCAGGGCCGAAAGGCGATGTTTCCGCCATGCTCTGTTCCGGGCCGCATGCGGGCCGAGCGCACGCGCTCGGGCCTACAGAGCCACGCTCGCCGCCTTGTTGTAGGCGAGCGCGTGTACGCGCCGCCCGGGCCGAGCGCACGCGCTCGGGCCTACAGAACCACGCTCGCCGCCTTGTTGTAGGCGAGCGCGTGTACGCGCCGCC
>REEU01000196.1 GCA_007694905.1 Gammaproteobacteria bacterium
TCGTCCATGCGTGGCCTTGTGGGAGAGCCCAGGCCGCCGCAGGCGGACGGGCCGAATTGCGGTGACGCCAACTCAGGTCACGCGCGCCGATCCATGATGCATAATTCGGAGCTTTCCACGACGCGAGCGTTCCACCCATGCGCGCCTATCAAACCCTCGAAGACTTCGCCCGCCGCCGCCATCGCCTCGATCACGCCCGGGCCATGCTGAAGTGGGACGAAGCCGTGATGATGCCGGCGGGCGGTTCCGACGCGCGCGCCGAAGCCCTAGTAGAGCTGGCCGTGCTCAGCCACGAGAGCGCTTCGAGGCCTGAGATTCCGGATCTGATCATTCAGGCCTGGGCGGAGCTCGAGGCGGCAGGAGACGATCCCGAGGTGACCTGGAAGCAGGCCAATCTGCGCGAGCTCGAACACGGCTGGCGCAGTGAAGTCGCGCTGCCCGCGGACCTGGTGGCGCGCAGCACGCGGGCCAGCGTGACCTCCGAGCACGCGTGGCGGCGCCTGCGGGCCGAGAACGATTGGGAGGGGTTTCGGCCCCATCTGGAGACCGTGCTGGACCTGAAGCAGGAGGAAGCAGCGATTCGTGCCGAGGCCAGCGGGCTCGATCCGCATGATGAGTTGATCGAGTTGTACGATCCGGGCACGCGCAGTGCCACGCTGGATCCGGTTTTTGCCGACCTCAAGGCGTTCCTGCCGGACTTCATTTTCGCGGTTGTCGAGCGGCAGCGCAGCGAGAAGGTGATTCCGCTTGAGGGCCCGTTTCCCATCGATGCCCAGCGCAACCTGGCGCTGGAGATGATGGGGCACATCGGCTTCGACTTCAGCCGTGGCCGTCTCGACGTCAGCCATCATCCCTTCTGTGGTGGTGCACCTGGCGACGTTCGCATCACCACCCGCTACAACGAGGGGGACTTCGCCCGCAGTTTCATGGCCGTGCTGCATGAGACCGGCCACGCCCGTTACGAACAGGGCCGGGATCCGGACGGTAGCGGCCAGCCGGCGACGCGGGCGCGGGGCATGGGCGTGCATGAGAGCCAGAGTCTGTTCACCGAGATGCAGGTGGCGCGCTCGCCCGAATTCCTTGCCTTCGCTGCGCCGATCATGCGCCGCCATTTCTGCATCGAGGAAGACACAGCGGCGTGGGGCGCAGACAACCTGCATCGTGTCTACACACGTGTGCGGCCGGGCTACATCAGGGTTGATGCAGACGAGGCCACCTATCCGGTGCATGTGATTCTGCGCTACGAACTCGAGAAAGCGCTCCTGTCCGGTGATCTCGCGGTGGACGATCTGCCGGGCGCCTGGGACGAGAAGATGCGCGCTGGACTCGGCCTGGCCACGGGTGATAACCACCACGATGGCTGCATGCAGGACGTGCACTGGGCCGCAGGCCTGTTCGGTTACTTTCCGTCCTACACCCTCGGCGCACTGATCGCGGCTCAGCTCATGGCGACGTTACGGCGTGAGCACCCCTGCCTCGACGACGAAGTGCGGCAGGGGCAGTTCGAGAACATCGGCGCCTGGCTCGAACGCCGGGTCTGGTCCCGCGGCAGCCAGGTGACGACGCCGGAGCTGCTCGAGGAGGCTACTGGACAGACGCTGGATCCGCAGTACTTCAAGGCGCATCTGCAGCGCCGCTACCTGGGGACGGACGGCTGATTGCCGACGTCTGGGCAAAGGGGGGCCGGCAGGTGCATCTGATCGTCGGCGGCAGCGGTACCCTGGGCAGCCTGCTGCTGAGGCGGCTGCTGGCAGCCGGTGAACCGGTCAGGGTGATGACGCGGACGCCGGAGAAGCTGGCAGTGCCCGCCCATGGCGCGCTCGAAGTGGTCCGCGGCGACCTCCTCGATCACGCGTCCCTCATGTCGGCATGCTCCGGCGCCCGATCAGTGGTCGCGGCGGCCCACTCCCTGTTCGGCCGCGGGCGCAACGCATCGATTCACGTCGGCGACAGCGGCCATCGCGCACTGTTCGCCGCAGCGGCCGCTGCATCCCGGTGTGGCCCAGGTGCTGCAGATGGGCGTCCTTGGCGCCGAGTTCGGGCAGCCCTTCGACGCCCGCGCCTTGAAGACGGCGATAGGCTTCGAGCCCGTTTCGCTGCGGGATTGGGTGGCGCAGCATCGGACGGTGTACTGACTGCAGCCGGTACCGCGGCCGGTGTCACGCCGCGTTGGCACCCCGCTGGCGCCGCCAGCCTGAAGCGGAGTCATCCTCGCCGGTACGCACGTAGTGCAGGGCGCGATCCTGGAACAGGGTCTTGTCGACCTGGGCCTCCGCATGCGCGGGACCTGCGAACATGATGCGGTCGCCGGATTCCAGGACGGTATCGGGCCCCGGACACAACAGCTCGGTGTCAGCGCGGCTCAGCAGGAGCGGTACCACCGGCAGCAGCGTCTGCCGGTGCCGGGGATCCCGGCACAGATCCTCGAGCAGGACCGCCTCACCGGCTTCGAGCGCGCGGGCCACTGCCGGCGAACGCTTCGGACTGATGCGCACCGTCTTGATCTGGGGCGGGCGTTCGTCGTGGCCGTGGTGCAGGCGCTCGATGAGGCGGGCACTGAATTCGTTGTCCTCCGCCTGCATCAGCGTGAGAAAAGTCTGGAACTGGGGGGAACTGATCTGGGACAGGATTGACCCCGCCACCACCAGGCTTGGCCGGCCGATGAAATCGAGTTCAGCGGCCTCGTAGAGGGCATGGTTGGCACCGGCGTTCTCACGTGCTGCGAGAAACAGCTCGGGATTCATCTCCCGGGCCGTGATCAGAATCGAGAGGTTGTCGGCGTCGTCGCGGGTGAGAGCGAGCACGGCACTGGCGCTGTGGATGTCGGCCTCGGCCAGCGTTTTTGCTTCGGTTCCGCGACCGCTTACGGAGCCTTCTGGCAGGTCGGCATGGGTGCCGTCGTCGATCACGGTCACCGCCACCCCGAGGTCCGTCAGCGTCCGGTAGAGGGCGCGCCCAAGCGGATTGAAGCTGCACAGGATCCAGCGTCCTCGAGGGGGCATGGCGTTGCCCGGCAGCACGGCGCGCGGGCCCGAGGACAGCCAGTGATAGAGACGGAATGTATCCGGAGCAGCCAGTGCCAGGCGCAGCCGCCGGCTGAACTCCGCCACCGGTTCGAGCACGTGGTCGGTGGCGAATGAGCGCATGTTCTCGGCGGTAGCGCGTTGGTCGGCGCGGGCGTAGACCGGCGCCTTGTGATTCAGCAGCTTGGTGGTGATGGCGATCTTGAGGTTGGTCTGGTCGCTTCCGGTCACGGCGAGGACGCCCGCACACCAGCGGCTTCGCAGCCCGGCCTCACTGAGATTGTCGGGCAGGCTGGCATCCATGCAGAAGGCCGGGACCGTGGCCCCGAGGTCCTCCACGAGCAGACGATCGATGCTGTCCCGGTCCTGATCGATGACCACCACACGCTGGCGGCGCGCGCTCAGGGCATGCGCCAGCAGTCGGCCAGCATCGCCGTGGCCACAGACGATGTAAAAGGGCTCGGTGATGCCCCGCACGCTGCGCTGCAGGCGGGCGCGCTCGATGGCCTGGCGGCAGGAGGGATCCTGCAGCATGGCGATGATCGAGCTGATGGCGAACAGCCAGGCGATTACGGTCAGGTAAATGCTGACGATGGTCCAAAGGCGCTGGGCGGGTGTAAACGGATAGGGCACCTCGCCGAAACCGATGGTGCTGCCCGTGTAGCTCACCACATAGAACGCTTCGAACAGGCTCATCCGCCAGGGGTCACCGCTGTCGTCGATCCCTGGAATCAGGCTGAAGCCCGCCGTGGCGATGGCGTAGGCCGAGATCAGGACGATCAGCGGCACCCGCATGCGCTGGAAGAAAAGAAACAGGACGGCGTTCATCATTCACAGCCTCCCGGGATGTCGATCCCGGCTGCGCGTCGCATACGCGTTCAGCGATTGATACTGGTGGTTTCCATGGTCAGCAGGACCACGGAGAGCAGGTTCGCAAGCAATGCCCCCCCCGACAGCGACACGATGCTGGCCATCACGGCCGGTGTCAGTCCGACCTCGGTGACGTGCACCGCGAGCACCCAGACCACGGCAGCGGCGATGAGCTGCAGATCCACTACCAGGCTGGCGGCGAGCAGCACGGCGCCGATCTGACTGCGCTCGCCGAGCTTCATGACGGTGGCGATGAGCCCGACCACCAGCGCGGCGAACAGCTCATAGACGTTGTGGTGGTCCGGGTTGTCGATGTCGCCGTAGAAGAACCCGAAGTTCAGGGTCAGGGCGAGCAGCACGAAGAAGCCGAAGAGCACCTTGTTCAGATTCATGTCGTTCCCCGTCAGCGAGCATGGCGGAGCGCGCGCCGGCGCCCGCCGTGATGATGACGGCAACAGTGGGCTGCGTGCCACTCGGGAACGACGCCAGGTTCGAAGCGAATGGGATGGAGTGCGGCCCCGAACCGGTTGCAGGTCCGCGCGGGAGGCGCTTCTAGAGGTGTCGAATGGGCGCCATCAGCTCCCTGAGGGGAGGTGGCACGTGAGGTTCGTGGCGGCCGAAGCGGTCGAGATCGGCCAGGGAGGTGCGCTCGAGGACCTTGACCACGATGGCATTGACGCCCGGCCAGCGGTCGGCGAGGTCGCAGCGATCGTGGATCTCGCAGGTGCTTCTCGCCGCGCAGCATTCGGTGAGGGTCAGTGGGCCCTCCACGGCGGCGATGGCCTCGGCCAGGCTGACCTGGGCAGGTGGGCGCGCCAGCTGGTAACCACCGTTGGGGCCGCGCTTGGAAATGACGAGCTCTGCGTCCACCAGGTACTTCATGACCTTGCGTACCGTGGGCAGGGGCAAGTGCGTGATTTCGGCGATGGAGTCCATGGCCAGACGTGCAGGGCGCATCCGTCCCAGATGATGAAGGATGAGCACTCCGTAATCGGCCAGGCGTCCAACCTTGAGCATGACGTCGTCCCGTCGGGGCTGATGGGGAAATTGTATACCTGGTTAGTATTGAATGCGAATGCAGCTTCGGCTACCCTTCGGTCTCGGCTGGAACAGCTTTCGGCTACCGGAGCAGACCGCATGAGTGAGACCGCGAATCAGAAGCGGGACGTGGACGGCGATACCGCCATCGATCGCCACCTCGAGCGCGAGTACGAGGCAGGTTGGGTCACGGACATCGAGTCCGACACCCTGCCACCGGGGCTCGACGAGGACGTGGTCCGGTTCATCTCGGCGAAGAAGAACGAACCGGAATGGATGACGGAATGGCGTCTCGAGGCCTATCGGCACTGGCTGACCATGGATCATCCGAAGTGGGCCCACGTCCACTATCCGAAGATCGATTTCAATTCGATTTCGTACTTTTCCGCGCCGCGCAGTCAGGAAGATCGACCCAAGAGCCTCGACGAAGTGGACCCTGAACTGCTGCGCACCTACGAGAAGCTCGGCATTCCCCTGCACGAGCAGGAGATGCTCGCCGGCGTGGCCGTCGATGCAGTGTTCGACAGTGTCTCCGTGGCGACGACGTTCAGGTCGAAGCTGGCGGAGTCCGGCGTCATCTTCTGCTCCATCTCCGAGGCGCTGCAGGATTACCCGGAGCTGGTGCGCAAATACATGGGCAGCATCGTGCCTTACCGCGACAATTACTTCGCCGCGCTGAACTCCGCGGTGTTCAGCGACGGTTCGTTCGTCTACATCCCCGAGGGCGTTCGCTGTCCCATGGAGCTGTCCACCTATTTTCGCATCAATGCCGAGAATACCGGTCAGTTCGAGCGCACTTTGATCATTGCCGAGGAGGGCAGCCACGTGTCTTACCTCGAAGGCTGCACCGCACCGCAGCGGGACGAGAATCAGCTGCATGCGGCGGTGGTGGAACTGGTCGCCCACAAGAATGCCAAGATCAAGTATTCCACCGTGCAGAACTGGTATCCCGGCGATAGCGAGGGCCGAGGCGGCATTTACAACTTCGTGACCAAGCGGGGTCTCTGCGCCGGTGAGCGTTCCCACATCTCCTGGACCCAGGTGGAGACCGGCTCCGCCATCACCTGGAAGTATCCGAGCGTCATCCTCCGCGGTGACGATTCGGTGGGAGAGTTCTATTCGGTGGCGCTGGCGCGCGGCCGTCAGCAGGCGGATACCGGAACCAAGATGATCCACCTTGGCAAGAACACCCGCTCGACCATCATCTCCAAGGGCATTTCCGCGGTGCGCGCGGAGAACAGCTATCGCGGTCTGGTGCGTATCTCGCCCTCGGCGGATGGCGCGCGCAATTTCACGCAGTGCGATTCGCTGCTGATCGGCGATCGGTGCGGGGCCCATACCTTTCCCTACATCGAGAGCCGCAACCCGACCGCGACGGTGGAGCACGAGGCCACCACATCGAAGGTCAGCGACGATCAGCTTTTCCTCTGCCGCCAGCGGGGGCTCGATCCCGAGAAGGCGGTGTCCATGATCGTCAACGGGTTCTGCAAGGACGTGTTCCGCGAACTGCCGATGGAGTTCGCGGTGGAGGCTGGCAAGCTGCTCGAGATCAGTCTCGAAGGGGCGGTAGGATGATTCAGGCAACGGAGCAGCAGGCGATGTTGAAGATCAGCAATTTGCACGTGACCATCGCGGGCGAAACGATTCTCAATGGGCTCGATCTGGAGATCGCCGCCGGCGAAGTGCACGCCATCATGGGGCCGAACGGCTCCGGCAAGAGCACATTGGCAGCGGTGCTCTCAGGCCGGGAGGGCTACGAGGTCACCGAAGGCAGCATCGAGTATTTCGGCGAAGACCTGACGGCCCTGGAGCCGGAAGAGCGGGCCTGGCGCGGCGTGTTTCTTGCGTTCCAGTACCCGGTGGAAATTCCTGGTGTCACCAATATGGAGTTCCTGCGCGCTTCGGTGGATGCGCTGCGCGCGCACCGCGGCGAAGCAGCGACGTCGGCGGTGGATTTCATGAAACTCGCCCGCGCCACCTGCAAGCAGGTGGGGCTCGATACCGACTTCCTCAAGCGCGGTGTCAATGAAGGATTCTCCGGTGGCGAGAAGAAGCGCAATGAGCTGCTGCAGATGCTTCTGCTCGAACCGAAGCTCGCAGTGCTCGATGAGACCGACTCCGGGCTTGATATCGATGCCCTCGGCGTGGTGGCAGATGGGGTCAACACCCTGCGCTCGGCGGAGCGGGCCATCATTCTCATCACCCACTATCAGCGGCTTCTGAACCACATCGTTCCGGACCGCGTCCATGTACTGTCCGGCGGCCGCATCATCCGCTCCGGCGGCAAGGAACTGGCGCTGGAGCTGGAGGAGAAGGGTTACGGCTGGCTCACGGAGGCCGCTGCCTGAGGGCGGCGAAATGACCATGGCATCGACGCTCGAACAGCGACTCGACGAATTCACCCGCCGCGCCCGGGAGCGCTCCGAGGCGTTGGCCGCCGATGCGTTGCCGGCGCTGGCTGCGCTGCGTGAGGCTGGCCGGAAGACATTCGCGACGACGTCGCTGCCGGGACCGAAAACAGAATCCTGGAAGTACAGTCGGGTGGGGCCGCTGCTCGAGGAAGGGCTGCTAGACCGGCCGCAGGCGGAAACCGCCGTTCCTGACGTCACTGGCATCGAGAGTTTCGACGCTGGTCGTATCCTCATCGTCGACGGTGTCGTCCGCGACCTCCCTGCAACCGCCGACGGCATCACGGTGACGCGGTTCGCCGAGGCCGGTGCTGAAGCTGCAGCGACGCTCGGGCGCGAGCTCGGCCAGCTCGCCGACATGAGCGAGCGTCCCTTTGTGGCCCTGAATTCGGGTCTCATCGAGGACGGCGTGCTGATCCACGTGGGTCCGGATGTTCAGGCAGACTCCCTTGAACTCGTGATCGCACAGAGTGGTGATGCGGGGCCGCACGGCGCGCATCCCCGGGTGCTGGTGGTGCTGGAAACCGGCGCTTCGTTGACGCTTCTCGAGCGGCATCTCGGTACGCGCGCGGTATTCACCAACAGTGTCATCGAGGTGCGGATCAGGGATGAGGCACGGCTCGAGCACATGCGCCTTCAGCTTGACGCGGGAGCGGGGCGATCGCTTACTGCGCTCGATGTCGCTGTGGGCCGGAACGCGCGTTACGACCTTCAGCAGGCGCTCGCCGGGAGCACCTTCCGGCGCAATGAAATCCGTATCCGCTGCGAAGCGCCTGGTGGCGAAGTCCGCGTCGGCGGCGCCACTCTGACGCGCAACCGCAGTCACCTCGATACACAGATGTGTCTGGAACACATCGCGCCGCACTGCAGCTCCAATCAGGTGTTCCGGGCGCTGGCCGGTGAGCGCTCCAAGACCGTGCTCAATGGGCGCATCCACATCCACCCGGGCGCGCAGAAGACGGCAGCGGAGCTGTCGTCGCGCAATCTGTTGCTGTCCCATGATGCGGAGATCGACACGAAACCGGAGCTCGAGATCTACGCGGACGACGTCAAGTGTGCCCATGGCGCCACCGTCGGACGCCTCGACGAGCGTGCGCTGTTCTATCTGCGCAGCCGCGGCGTCGCGGAAACGCAAGCGCGGATGCTGTTGAGTTTCGCGTTCCTGACGGCCGTCGTCGACGCCTTCCCGGTGGCGGCAGTGCGTGATGCGGTGCGGCCGGTCCTCGAAGCGGCATTCCTGGCACCTGCGGAGGCATCCCGGCCATGAATGCCTTGCCGTCCGTCGCAACCGCATCCTTCGATCCTGATGTAGTTCGCCGTCAGTTTCCCATTCTCGATCAGGAGATCCACGGCCGGCCGCTGCTGTATCTGGACAACGCAGCCTCGACCCAGAAGCCTGTGCAGGTTATCGACGCCATCTCCGGCTACTACCGCCGCGATCACTCCAACGTGCATCGCGGCGCCCACGCGCTGGCGGATCGTGCCACCGCCGCCTTCGAGAAGGCGCGTATGGATGTGGCTGCGTTTCTGGGCGGCGCGAAGCGCGAAGAAATCATTTTCACGCGAGGCAGCACCGAAGGGATCAACCTGGTAGCCAACGCCTGGGGGCGCACGCACCTCGGGCCCGGTGACGAAATCCTGCTGACGGCCATGGAGCACCACGCAAACATCGTGCCCTGGCAGCTGGTGGCCAGGTTCACGGGCGCGGTGATTCGCGTTGCGCCGGTGACAGAGACCGGTGAGCTGGACCTCGACGCCTGGAAGGCGCTGCTCAGCGAGCGCACCCGTGTCGCCGCGATGGTCCACGTCTCCAACACGCTGGGCACCGTCAACCCGGTGGCTGAGATGGTGGCCTGCGCCCATGCTGCCGGAGCCGTGGCCCTGGTGGACGGCGCCCAGGCGGTGAATCACTTTGCCGTGGACGTACGCGCAATGAACGCGGACTTCTATGTCTTCTCCGGGCACAAGCTGTTCGGTCCCACGGGCATCGGTGTGCTCTATGGTCGTGAGGCGCTGCTGGAGGCCATGCCGCCCTGGCAGGGGGGCGGCGAGATGATCGAGCGGGTCAGCTTCGAGGCCGGCACGACGTTTACGACCCTGCCCTGGAAATTCGAGGCGGGCACCCCACATATTGCAGGTGTGATCGGGCTCGGCGCCGCCGTCAAGTGGCTGCAGGGTATCGACCGTGAC
The DNA here is from genome assembly GCA_007694905.1 of Gammaproteobacteria bacterium. Classification (GTDB taxonomy): domain Bacteria; phylum Pseudomonadota; class Gammaproteobacteria; order Pseudomonadales; family Azotimanducaceae; genus SLTB01. The sequence continues at coordinate 9,530 of REEU01000196.1, forward strand.
GCGGCCGCGGTTCACGAGCAGGGCCTGCTCGAGCGCGTTGACGCTGCACTTGCGGGCATGAACGACATCCGCCGCATCGGCACCGCGCCCGGGCGGGTGGCCGTGGCCTCCTTCCTGCTCGCCGGCGCCCACCCCACCGATGTGGGTATGCTGCTCGATCAGCAGGGCATCGCAGTGCGGGCAGGCCATCACTGCACCATGCCGCTGATGGAGCGCCTCGGCATTCCGGGCACGGTCCGGGCGTCGTTTTCAGTCTACAACACCATCGAGGAGGTGGACCGCTTTCTCGAAGGCCTCGACAAGGTACGCAGCTTTCTCTGAAGCCCCATCCGGTCTTCAGACAGGGAGAAGCAGCATGAGTGTGGAAACCTTCGACCCCGATCAAACCGGGGTTCGCATGACGGCTCCGGCCGTTGCCCATGCGCAACGTCAGCTGGCCAAGGCCGGCGCGCAAGCCGTGCGCCTGGGCGTCAAGCAGAGCGGTTGCTCCGGGTTCATGTATCAGGTGGATTACGTGATCGAGCCGGAGGCCGAAGACACCGAGTTCACGGTGGCAGACAACTTGTCGGTATTCGTCAGCACCGATGCGCTGCCGCTGGTGCGTGGAACCGAAATCGATCTGGTCCAGGAAGGCCTCAACTCAGTCCTGAAGTTCCGCAACCCGAACGCCGCCGTAGAGTGCGGCTGCGGCGAAAGCTTCGCGGTCTAACGAAGTCGATACGGAGGCGATCGTGGAACGCAGAATGATGGTCATGCAGCGGGACTGCCCGGCGCGCCTCGTGCCGGCGGGAACCCGCATCACCATCACCAAGGACACTTTCGTCACGCTGACCCAGGATCTTGGCGGGACCTATACCGTCAACGTCAACGGCAACCTCGCGCGCATCGATGGCACGGATGCGGATGCGCTCGGGCTCGAGCCCATCGAGTTCGACTTCGGCGAAGCTGACGGCGGCGAGGTCGACGAAGCGAACGTCTGGGAAGCGCTGCGCACAGTCTATGACCCGGAGATCCCGGTGAACGTGGTCGACCTCGGGTTGATCTACGATTGCCACATCGAGGGCAATGACGTTGCGATTACGATGACGCTCACCGCACCAGGATGCGGGATGGGGCCCGTGCTGGTGGACGATATCGAGTATCGCGTGCGCAAGGTGCCGAACGTCGGGAACGTCGAGGTGGATCTCGTGTTCGATCCACCCTGGAGCCGGGAGATGATGTCCGAGGAGGCTCAGCTCGAACTCGGGGTCTACGGATGAGCGCGGCGACCACCGCCTTCGATCAGGTCCCCTTCGGCCGCAGCATCGACGCCGAGGAAGTGGCCGAGAGCCTGGAGTTCTTCGACGACTGGGAAGACCGCTACCGCTACATCATCGATCTTGGCAAGGAACTGCCGGGCCTGCCGGACGACTTGAAGACCGAGGATCGGTTCATCCACGGCTGTCAGAGCCAGGTCTGGGTCGATCATCGCCGCGAGCCGCACAGCGGTCGTCTGCAGTTCGTCGTCGACTCCGACGCGCTCATCGTCCGCGGTCTCGCTGGCATCGTGCTGTCCGCGCTCAACGACCGGACACCGGATGAGATTGCCGCCTTCGACGTGGATGCGTTCTTCGACCGCATCGATCTCATGCGTCACATTTCGCCGACCCGCGGCAATGGCCTGCGGGCCATGGTGCAGAAAATACGTGACCTCGCCCAGGCCGCCTGAACACCTGTTCCGGCGGAGCGCTGTCCATGCATCACAGCAGATAGGGCGCGAGCTCCTCGCGTAGCGCCTGAATCAACCCCTCGCGCACTGCTCGTGACTCCCACGTCAGCGGGGTCAGGTGGGTTCGTGTCCGCTCACGGTCGAAGTAAAAGGCGCCACTTTCCAGGGGCGGGGTCAGGTCTTCCTTGCGTGCCGCCAGCCACACCAGGGTGTCCGCTCCCTGGTCTGCATTGCGCAGGAAGCTCGCGGTCAGGCGATGAAACGTCGGTATCGCGTCGCGCACACCGGGGGTCTCTGCCCAACCGGGATGCATGCCATAGCAGCCGAAGTCGGCGAACAGGGGCATCCTGGCCATGGCTTCGTTGAGTACGACCTGGGCGCGCTTCACGTTGGCGTACGTAGTGACCTTGTCGTAGTGGGGATTGCGCTTCAGGTGCCGCAGGTGCAGCCGTGCCAGGTACATGCCGCCGCTGCTCATCCAGATGATGCGCCCTCCCGGCCGCAGCCGACCGGAGCGTACGAGGTTGTGCACCAGCAGGTAGTGCCCGAAGACCTGGGAAGCAAGCTGCAATTCGATCCCTTCCGCATTCGTGGCGAACGCGGAAGGCATGCCGCCTGCGTTGAGCGCAACGAAGTCGAGTACGTCCAGCCGTTCGACGGTTTCCCGGACGGCGCGCCAGTCGGCCAGGTCAAGACTGATGTCCTCCGCCGTCGCTCGCCGGGCGCAACCCGTGACGTGGTGGCCGAGCTCGCGCAGACGGGTCACCGCAGCCCGACCGAGTCCGGAGCTGCTTCCGGTCACGAACCCATGCAGGACTCGGTCCGGTGCGCAGTTCAACGGATCCGAAAACGCCGGCCGGAGGCGGACATGCCGCTCGAAGCCCGGGCGATCGAAGTAGCACAGCATGCGCTTTCACCTCTTGGAGAATACCTCGTGCGCCCGTCGTTCGAGCATGCCCGAAGGTGGGCAGGCAGGAAATGACAGGACGTCTCCCTCGAGCTGTGGGCTACAGGCTGTCTGTGCCACAGCCCGTGCCTGCTGCTGGATCGGGGACTACACTGGGGCCGCATTTCTGCTGCTCGGATCTTGCCCATGACGGACAGCGCGGCCGGATCGACGCCGGCAGTCGAGCGGAGCGCGTGCGAGGGCACCCGTTTCGCGCTGCTCGATCACAACGCCACGGCGTTGGCCGTCCGCCTCGAACTGTGCGCTGGCGCCAGGCAGCGGCTCGACCTGCTTTATTACATCTTCCGCGAGGACGACAGCGGCCGGCTGGTGGCCGACGCCCTCATGGCTGCCGCCGACAGGGGCGTTCAGGTGCGGCTGCTGCTCGACGATCTCGATGCATCAGGCAGGGAGTCGTCGCTCGGACGGCTGGATGCGCATCCTCGTCTGCAAGTGCGCCTGTTCAACCCGTTCCGCTGGCGCGGCCTCTTGCGGCCGTTGGCGCTGCTGCGGGATCCGGCACGGCTCACGCGTCGGATGCATGCCAAGGCGCTCATTGCCGATTCCAGGCTGGCCGTGGTCGGCGGGCGCAATATCGGTGATGAATACTATGCACCGGAGGCGGAGATGGCCTTCGCCGATATCGACGTGCTGCTCGCAGGCGAACTGGTTGGGCAGGTGGATGCCAGCTTCGAGCAGCTCTGGTCGAGTGTCTGGGCGACACCGTTGGCCGAGCTGCGGGCCCGGCGGGCAGCCATCGAGGTGACGCGCCGCGCCCGTGACCGTATCGCGCGGCGTCCGCTGCATCAGGATCCGGCCGCGGTTCTGGCCGAGGACAGCCAGGCGAAGACCCTGCTGCAACGCATCAGGGCGGGGTCCTGGCCGGATCTCCCGGGGACGGGCCGCGTGTTTGCCGATCTGCCCGAGAAGGTCGATCCCGCTGTCGTGGCTGCCGCCGGCTACTTCGATCAGGTGCTTCAGCATCTCGTGACCGAGGCGGCGTCAGAAGTTCTGATCATGACGCCGTACCTCGTGCCGACAGCAGAAGGTATGGCGTTCATCCATGCGCTCAAGGAACGTGGCCTGCGCATCCGGATCCTCACCAACTCGCTTGCAGCGACGGATGTTGTGGCGGTGCATGCAGGCTATCGTCGCTATCGCCGGGCCCTGCTGGAGGCCGGTGTGGAGCTCTATGAATATCGCCCGACGGGATACTGGGGACGGCGGCTGCGACGACTGATCCGTGGTGCCCATCTGCGCGCCAGCCTGCATGCCAAGACCATTCTGGTGGACGACGGGCTGGTGATGATTGGCTCGGCTAACCTGGACCCGCGCTCGATTCAGCTCAACGTGGAGCTCGGGGTACTGATCGAGAGTGCGCCGCTCGCCGCCGAGATTCGCGCCTGCTTTGCCGAGGCGATCGCGCCGGCCAATGCCTGGAGGGTCGAACTGGAGCAGGGGCGCGAACAATGGCGTGGCGCCGCCGGACGGCATGAGCCGGAGGCAGGCTGGGGGCGGCGGCTGCTGGCGCGGCTGCTGGGCTTCCTGCCGCTGGAAGGGCAGCTGTAGGTGATTTCTGAACGGGTTTTCGAACCCGTGAGATCAGAACCAGCGGCTGCCGCCAGCGCGATTGGCCTCGAACGCCTCCAGCGTCGCCAGGGCATCGTCGTAGTCCTCTTCCGGAACCAGCACCTGGACCAGTCCGGTCGCAGGCAGTTCCCCCACTGCACCCTGCAGGAACTCGCCGATGATGCGCACATCGATGCCCTGCTGCTCCAGCAGGCCCTTGAGCAGGTGCGCATCGATGGCGGAGTCGGCGGCGTACAGCGGAATCACGTCATGGCTCCATGGGTTCTGGCGTACAGCCTGTCGCTTCGTGCGCAGCGCGCCGCCAGCGGCCTTCCATCACCTGCCGCAATTCGTCCGGCCCCGCACCGAGTTCGAGCCGCTCCCGGAACCCGTCGCTGCCGGTGATGGTCAGCGTCAGGCGGCCATGGGCGTCCGCGGGTGCCTGATCGAAGGTGGCGCTGATGAAGACGTAGCGGTCTGAACGGCTGGCTTCGGGGTCGAGGACGAAGCGGGTCACCTGGCCGCCGGACCCGAAACGCCGCAGCAGTACCCGGCCGCCGTCGTGATCGCGGCTGAAGATCTGCCACTCGGCATGATTTTCACCATCGGGATTGCGGGTTTGCGGCGGGAAGCGGGTCTCGCTGCGGGCATAAAGGAAGCGCCCGTCCATGATCGGCGCGTAGCAGCGCCGGGCCCGGCCGTCGCCGGGCAGGCCCCGCTCGCGGCCGGTCCAGAAGCCCTCGAACCAGCTCAAGTTGCGCCAGATGCTTGCGGGATCGGCGGCGTGCGCGGGCGGCGCATAAAGGGCGACCATGCTGCCGATCAGAACGCTGACACAAAGGACTATCCGCATGACCATGCCGCAAGCATACGCCCGCTTGGCCATAGCCTGCCAACGCTGCGGAAAGGGCTTAAGTCAACAGCCATTGACATGAAGCGCGGCGCCGAGCAGCATCGATGGTGGAGTCATACGCCGGGAGCAGACCATGAGCACCACCGCGAAGATCGAGCCACAAGACACCGAGATCGACGCCTACGCCCTGCCGTTGGCAGAGATCAATCCCGCCCGCGCCGACCGCTTTCAGGCGGACACCATCTGGCCTTACTTCGAGCGGTTGCGCCGGGAGGACCCGGTGCACTTCACGCCTGAGAGCGAGTTTGGACCGTACTGGTCGATCACGCGCTGGCAGGACATCATGACTGTGGACACGAAACACGAGGTGTTCTCGTCGGCTGAAGGTATTGCTCTGGCGAACCTCGAGGCCGTCGCCGAGCAGGAGCGGGTCATGGGCCGGCGACGGCGCAGCAACGCGGGCTTCATCACCATGGATGAGCCCGAGCATATGCCGCGGCGTAAGGCGGTGACGCCGACATTGGCGCCGGCCAACCTGCAGAAGATGGCGCCGCAGGTGCGCGAGCGCGCCGGTCAGATTCTCGATGGTCTGCCCATCGGCGAGGAGTTCGACTGGGTCGACCTGGTCTCCAAGGAACTGACGGCGATGACGCTGGCCACGCTGTTCGATTTTCCTTTCGAAGACCGGCGCAAACTCACCTACTGGTCTGACGTGGTCACGAACATGCCCGGGCATGGACCCGTGAAGAGCTGGGAGCACAAGGCGGAAGCGATCTTCGAGTGCTTCGGGACCTTCCAGGAGCTGTGGAACGCACGCGTCAATGCCGAACCCGGCAACGACCTGATCTCCATGCTCGCGCACAACGATGCGACGCGGGACATGGGCGCAGAAGAGTATCAGGGCACCGTGATCCTGCTCATCGTCGGCGGCAACGACACCACCCGCAACACCATCTCCGGCAGCGTCTACGCGCTCAACAAGTATCCCGAGCAGTACGCCAAGCTGCGCGCCAACCCGGACCTGGTGCTGCCGATGGTCTCCGAGACCATCCGCTGGCAGACGCCGCTGGCGCACATGCGCCGGGTGGCGAAGGAAGACTTCGAACTCGGCGGCAAGACCATCCGGGCCGGCGATAATGTGGTGATGTGGTACGTCTCCGGCAACCGCGACGATACGGTGATCGAGAACCCCAACGCCTACATCATCGATCGCGAGCGTCCGCGGCAGCATCTGTCTTTCGGTTTCGGCGTGCACCGCTGCGTCGGCAACCGGGTTGCCGAGATGCAGCTGACCATCATCTGGGAGGAGATTCTCAAGCGCTTCCCGATCATCGAGGTGGTCGACGAACCGACGCGGACCTACTCGCCTTTCGTACACGGCTACGAGAGCATGCGTGTCGTCATCCCCGAGCGCGTCTGAACGTGCCCGTCGCTGAGGTCAGAACGCCGCAACGGGCGCCGGGAGCGCCCCGTCGCCGCGATGCCGAAGCGACCCGCGCGGCGATTCTGGAAGCCGCGCGCGATCAATTCGGCCGGCTCGGCTACGACTGCACGGCCTTGCGCGACATCGCCGCCGAAGCGGGCGCTGACGTGGCCTTGATCAAACGCTACTTCGGCGGCAAGGAAGCCCTGTTCACCGAGGCCCTGAAGGCGTCGTTCCGGTCCGATTTTCTGAGAGACTGGGACCTGCGGAGCTTTGCCCGCGACTTCGCCACGGCCATGGCCGGCGGCCCACATGAGGACGCCGAGCGGACCCACAGCTTCCAGTTCCTGCTGCGTGCGGCCACCTCACCGAGTACGGCGCCGCTGCTCAATGCCGCGATCCAGGAGCGCTTCTTCGAACCCATTCGCTACTGGCTCGGGGACGCCGACGCGCCCGGCCGGGCGCGGGCGCTGGCCGCTGCTGCCATCGGCTTTCTGGTGGAACGCCTGATCCGGGGCGAGGCGCTGGTCGGCGCGGAGCGCGACGCCTTCATCGAGCACGCCACAGCGATGTTCGAGCAGATCGTGGCAGCCGATTAGCGCCCGAGGGAGGGGTGGCCGCAGGCGGCCACCCCGATGCGCATCAGCGGCCCTTGTACGCGGGCTTGCGCTTCTCCATGAAGGCGCGCGGCCCTTCCCGGGCGTCCTCGGTCTGGAACACCGGCCCGGAGATCTTGCTCTCCAGCTTCAATGCCTCCTGCTCCGGCAGGCCGAGGCAGGCACGTGCGGACTTCCTGATCGCCTTCACCGCAATGGGGCCGTTGGCGGCGATCTTCTCGGCGATCTCCATGGCTTTCGGCAGCACCTGATCCGCCGCCACCACGTAGTTCAGGAAGCCGAGTTCCAGCGCCTCATCGGCACTGATGAGATCTCCGGTCAGCAGCAGCTCCATGGCCTTGGCGTAGGGCAGCTGCACCGGCAGGCGCACGGTGGAGCCGCCGGCGGGGAAGATGGCCCACTTCACTTCCTGCACGCCGAACTTGGCCTCCGGGCAGGCGACCCGGATGTCCGTGCCCTGCACCATCTCCATGCCGCCGGCGATGGCGTGGCCGTTGATGGCGGCGATCACCGGTTTTTCGGTATCGAAGTTGCGCAGCAGCGCGGCTGAGGTCAGCGCCGGATTCTTCAGTACTTTCTCGTCCCATTCGTTCTCGGGCTTACGTGCACCGGAAACCAGCGGGATGAGCTGGCCGAGATCGGCGCCGGCACAGAACGCGCTGCCGGTGCCGGTGACCACGGCGACCCGGACCTCGTCGTCGTCGCGGACCTGCTGCCAGGCTTCGGCGAGACGCACACCCACTTCAGGATTGATGGAATTTCGGGCGTCGGGACGGTTCAGGGTCACCAGGGCCACATGGCCCTTCTTCTCGAATGCTACAACAGACATGGTCCTCTCCTCGGTTGATTCCGACGGGCAATGTTACAGATGTGCGCCCCGTTGCGGGCACCTGATCGGGAGTCACCAGCCGGGGACGTCCGTTATGTCCGGCAGGCGGTGGTCAACGCGCTTGTGGCAGTCGATGTAGAACGTTTCGGTGTTGGTGAATTTCATGGCGGTATTGAAACCGACCCAGAACAGGATCCCGGTAACGAAACCGCCGAGCGCCAGGAAGTCCAGGCTGAAGTGCCGGCTCGGCCGCGATAGCGTACGCCAGAACTCAGCGATCCAGCGACGCATGACGCCTCCCCTGATAGAAGAATTCGTTGTCGACAGGCGTTCGAACCTGCTGCTGGGCCACTTGGCACTGGAGACAGAAGCAGCGTCCCCGGCGATCCGCTCAGTCGCGTTCCCATCCCGGTCCCGCTAGGGAGGTCCAAGTGCTAGACCCAGCAGGATGGACATGGCCACCTTCATGCCAGACTGCCCCGTTCGAAGCGAGCCGCTCACCGTGCTTCGTCATGCACACTCAGAACCCAATTTCCGCCCATACCCAGACCTTGGTGGTGTCGTTGCTGAAGCTGCGGGCACGGTAGTCGGCAAATTTCGCACCGACCCGGTAGTGCTCGCCGAAGCCACGCGCGATCTGCAGATTCGTTTCGCGGCCGTAGCTCCTCCCGCCGCGATCCGCTTCGAACCAGTGATGGCGAGCTGTGAGTTCGAAGTCGCCCAGACGGGTCTTCAGGCTCGCCCAGCTGTCCACGAGGCCGTCGTCCGGCGTGGTAAGAAAGCGGTCGGCCCAGCCGTTGAATGCATGGCGGGTTCCGAGGGGAGTCTGAAACGCGCTGGCGCCAGCGTCCGAGCCGAGGCCTTCGCGGCCCAGTTCCAGGTCCAGCCCGAAGGCCTCTACGGCGGCCGCGAGGTGCCAGTAACGGGTGTCGGAGGGTCAGCAATGACAGCAAAGCCGGGACGCCTTGGAGCTAAATCATTGATGCCGAACAGCGTGCGTACGTCGATGAGTTCGGCGAGCACGGAAAAACCCTGGTATGAGCCACTTTCGTAGCCGAAGCGGGTGCCGAGCGTGAGCGCTTCCGCATTGGCCAGGACGTCGTCATCCACGTGCTCATAGCGCAGACGGCTTTCCAGGTGCCAGTTGGCTGTTTCCAGTGCCCGATCGAAGTCGCTGGCTCCAGCGGGGCTGGCGACAGTGGCGGCGAGCAGCACGAGCGCGGCGCTCCGCGCGCGCAGGACTCCGGCGATCATCGGGCCGACGCAGGGTGCGATCGTATTGACAACCCGGCGATCCGGCGGCATAACGGACGCTCGTTTGAAATCCGGTGCAGCGGAAGCCCGGCATGATCGAAGGACTTCCTCCTCTCTGGATCGTCTGACCGTCCCGAGCACCCTGGTTCGGGCGCGCATTGGTCGCATGTGTACCACAACGGAACGTGGGCCCATGACGAACAGGAATCAGATCAGATGCATCCACGCGGGTGTTCCCTTGCCGGTGGATGCGCAGGACGGCAGGCGCAGGCTTCCTCCTTGGTGGTGGCCACGACCCTTTCGGCTGCTGCCACTGCTACGACACCCTCACTCCCCTACCAGACCAATCTCGGAGGTGAACGATGCGTTCATCCGAATGGTTCGTGCCCGGCCGTACCGCATTACTGATCACCCTCGCGCTGATACTGTCGGCCTGCGGTGGCTCGAGTTCCTCTCCCGGTGTCGACCCGGACCCCGATCCCGATCCGGTCAGCACCGCCTCGCTCTCCGGCATTGCCGCCACCGGCGCACCGATCGACGGTGCGACCGTGGAAGCCTTCGATGCGACCGGCGCGGCGCTGGATCTGGTCGATGCGGTCACCGGCAGTGACGGCGGGTATTCGGTGGAGATTCCACTCGCTACCGGGTTTCCAGTTCTGCTGAGGATCATGGCGTCCGACGGCACGGTGCTGACCGCCATCGCCAATCAGCCGCCGGCGGCCGATGGCGATGTGGTGCTCGCCCATGTCAATCCGGTCACGGATCTGGTGGCAGGCGAGCTGCTTGGTGAATCGGTCGAAAATCCGTCTGAGCTCGCCGCTGCACTCGGCGGCCTCGACCCGGGCGAGCCCGCTGCCAGTGGTGAAGCCGTCATGCAGGACCTCTTCGGCACCGCTGTCAGCTTCGAACGCTTCGCCAGCGATGCGGAGTTTGCGGCGAAAACCGGAGACACATCAGGTTCTTTGGCGGACGCGATGCTGGATGTCCTGGGCAATCGTGCGCGGGAGTCGGAGCAGGGCGTGATGACCCTGCTGGCCGAACTGCGTGACCAGCCCGATCCGCCACGTCTGCTCGAAGCGCCGGGTTTCCAGGTAGAGCTGTTGGCCGAGCGGATCCGGGAGGGCATCGATACGCCGGAGGCCCTGGGCACTGAGCTGCGTGCCTTCGGTGCGCTCAGCGAGGACCCAGGCGACCCTGCAGACGACACCTTAGAGGCGCTCGTCGTGACCGTTCCTGCGGTGTTGTCCGCGGTTCGCGAGCAGGCAGGCAGCGAGATCTCCGATCCTGCCCTGGTGGATCTGGCGGCGAATGCTGCAACCCGGACGCTGCGCGATGCGCTGCAGCTGAAGCGAGATCGGTTCGCAGCGGACGATGCCAGCATCGCCGCGACTGCGAGTGGTGCCGGATTTCGCGACGGCATCATCAGCCTGGTGGGCTCGACGCTCACACCGCTGCTCAGCGCAGTAGCAACCGCTGCCGGGGACGACGGCGTCGCCGAAGCGACCCGCTCCGCACTGGCGCGGGTGAGTCAGCGGATTGCCGAGGAAGCGGCGCGCGCGATCAGCGCACTGGATCTGAACCGGGAGGACGTGGCGGTGGTGGAGATCGCCAGGCGCTTCCTGCATCAGCGGCTGGCTGGTGTCGATGCGGAGACGATTGCCGGCATCGCCAGCGGTGAGGTGGACCTCGACCAGCGGCTGCCGGCAAGCGCCGACATCCGCGACGTGCAGGCCGCACTGCGGCAGATCCTCACAGACGATCCCTCACTTGGAGACGACACACTCATTGCGCTCGCCACCGGGCGCTGGAACGAGGACAGCTGGAACGAATTCATCTGGCACTGAGGCCACACGGAGGATTGGGGATGACTACGAACAGATTAGCCCTCGTGGGCGGACTGCTGTATCTCGCGGCCCTGGGAGCCGGGGCCGATGAGCTGCCGCAGCTGCAGGCGGGCGACGTCGCGCGCGCGGCGGACCTGAACGCGATTCACGAGATACTGAATGCCACCGGCATCAGCAACGCCGCAGCCATCGAGGTTCTGCGCGGCGACCTCGAAAACATCGAGCTCACGCCGGGCCCGGCTGGGCCTGCGGGACCCGCCGGACCGATGGGACTCCAGGGCGAGCCCGGACTTACGGGGCCACCAGGCCCGCCCGGTGAGGACGGAATCAGTGTGAGTGGTGCTGCGGTCCTGGAGTCCGGCCAGCTCGAGCTGATTCTCGATGACGGCAGCAGCGTGTTGACGGTAGAGAGCATCATAGGCCCGCCCGGCGACGTCGACCTCATGGACTCGCTGTGTCCCGATGGTGGCAGCGTGCAGGGATTTCAGGATGGGACGCCCATCTGCTCCACCGATACGAATCGCTGTACGGAGAACCTCGTCGCGCGCGGAACGGCCGAACAGTGTGACTTCAGCGGCCAGAGTTTCGAGGACCTCGATTTGCGTTGGGCACGGCTCGACGATGCCGACTTCTCGATGGCGGTGATCGGATCCTCACTCGAGCTGATTCCCACGATAGTCGGCGTCCAGGGTGCGGATACCCCGTCGACTTCGCCAGTGCATACCACACGGCGTACCCGGATCGAGTTTGCTTCCGGCCAGCGCGTCGACTTCAGCGGTGCGACGCTCACCGACGTTCTAATCGAGCAGTCGTCGCTGATTGGCGCGAACTTCAGCGGTGCCACCATTGCCAGCAGCGGCACGATGGTGAACGGAGAGATGGTCGGCGGCAGCGCCTTTGGCTTAAGCAACCTGAACAGAGCGAATTTCAGCAACGTGGCCGCCGCACACATCAATCTGTTCGGTTGCAACTGCACCAGCGCGCGCTTCATTGGCGCGAACCTTTCCAACGGCTTCTTGTATAGGGCGGATTTCTCGTCAGCAGACTTTACAGGTGCCGACTTGATCGACTCCACGCCCTCGCAGTCGAACTTTACGTTCGCGATTCTAGATGAGGCCAATCTGGATGGGGCGGCCTTCGCTCGAAATGTCGCAGTTGGTGCTAGCCTAATCAACGCGAGTGCAATAGGTTCAAACTTCGGTTTCTCTGAATTGGACATTGCTGACTTCACGGGCGCGAACCTGACTCAGAGTAGCTTTGCGGATGCCAGGGGCGTGACGGTCACATTTATCGAAGCGAACTTCACTGGAGCCCAGCTGATTGGTGCAGTACTCAAGAACTCGGACTTCACGAACGCGAACTTCACAAGCGCTTCCCTGGTCGCAACAGATTTTCGATTCTCGAACTTCACGAACGCCGATCTCACGGATGCGAACCTATTCTCCGCGGACATGAGAGGAGTGAATTTCTCCGGCACGACGTTTTCGAACACGACCTGCCCGTCGGGCACGAACTCCAACGACAATGGTGGCAACTGCGACGGCGAATTGTAGAAGTGCTCAGGAGCGGGGTGTGCGTGCCGTCGGCATGCGATGCAGGGCTGATGCTGCTGCGTTTCGCCAGGCCCAAACGAACCGGGCCCCTTGCGGGGCCCGGCCGGTACTGCTTGTGGTGCTTCGAGCCGTGGATTACAGCCTGTAGGTCAGGCCGGCCTTGATCATGCGGCCGAAGGGGCTGTGCTGGTAGGGGTCGTAGTTCATGTCCAGTTGCGCCCTGGGCGGGTTGGTGTCGAAGAGGTTGAACACCGAGAAGCTCAGTTCGAGGTTGTCTTCCATGAGTGAGACGTTGTAGTTCAGGTCCACGGTGAACATGTCGCCGATGGTCGCAAGCTCCGGCAGGGTGGTCGCACGGTCATCGTCGTACTTGCCCCAGTAGCGGCCCGTGACCGTTGCGCGATGTATGTCGCGACTGTACCTGACGAAGACATTGCCCTGCCATTCGACGATGGACCGCAGGGGGTTCCCGGCATTGAGCTTGCCCGCGAAGTCACCGCCGGGGGCCAGGAAGAGGCCGTCGGTGGTGGTGAAATCGTCGGCATCGTACTCGAAGGTGTAGGTGCCCTGGGTACCGAAGGAGAACAGGCCGGCATCCGTGTCCAGGTCATACTGAGCGAACCAGTCGATCCCGGAGGTGACGATGTCGCCGCCATTGGTGAAACGCCTCTCCACGCGCGCGATGTTCGCACCAGTCTGATCGGCCCCGGCCTGGAACGTGAGTCGGTCGGTCAGAGCATTGCAGGCGTCGCTGCCCACACCGGCGCCACCGGTTTCGCACTCATTCGCGATGAAGGCGTTGACGATGTTGGGGTGGCTCTCGATCTGGATCGGGTCGGAGAAGTCGAAGCGCCAGTAGTCCAGGGAGCCGAAGAAGTTGCCGCTGTCATAGACGATGCCAAGGTTCGTGGCGAGGGCTTCCTCGTTCCTGAGCTCCGGGTTGCCGAGTGTATCGATGGCCTTGAAGGCGTTCGCCGCCGGGATGAAATCCAGGCTGGTGCCGCGCCCCTCGAGGAAGTTCTGCGGCGGGCCGCGGAACGTCGTCGAAATCGAGCCGCGCAGCACCACGGCATCGGTCGCCTGATAGCGCACCGCCAGCTTCGGGTCGATGGTGGAGCCGACGTCCCCGCCGTAGTCTTCGAAGCGCACGGCGAGCTGGGCGTTCAGGCGATCGCTGATCGGCAGTCCGAGCTCCACGAAGGCACCATAGACCGTGCGGCTGGTGCTCTGTGGCAGGGTTCCCGACAGGAAGGCGAAGGGCCCCGTGACGCCGGTCTCCTCGGACTGGGTGCAATCGAGGGTGTCCGTGTTGCCGATGGCAACGGAGACCGGGTCGTTGAAGGGACAGGGAGTCTGGTTCAGATCCGTGAGGGTGGCAGGCGTGAGATCGAACTTTTCGTTCCGCGCCTGCAGGCCCACCGCATAGCCGACGTTGCCGCCGCCGAGTTCGAGCCCAAGCTCACCGTCGAAGGTGGCGTCGAACACCAGCAGTTCGAAGGTGGTGTCGAAGCGGTTGAGACCTTCCAGCCACGGCTGCAGGGCGAGGTTGGCCGCCACCAGATCGGGGTTGGAATTCTCGTTCACGAATCCGTTCTTCGCCGATACGCCGATCGCATTGGAGGTGGGGGTGTGGAAGAGGCAGCCGTTCTCGCCGGGGGTCAGATTGGCGGGATCGCTGCGGTCGCAGTCCGGTCCGCCGAGCCCGCTGAGTGCGAGGGCCTTGCGCTCCACGAACATGTCCGGTGTCTGCACCTTGCGGTCACGACGCGAGTAGCTCACCGCCACGTCGAAGCCGAGCTGGCCATCGAACAGGGTGCCGTCGAGGCCACCGGCCAGGCGGTAGGTCTCGGTTTCCCGGGCGCCTCTGCGCGGGCCGCCTTCGAAGCCGCCGGCGCCGGCGTGACGGGCGAAGGGGAATACGGCAACGGTGCCTTCTGGCAGCCCCAGGTCGGGGTGCCGCTCCAGGAAGTCCACGAGGCCCGGGTGGGCGTCCGGACCCGCAATTGGGACGACACGATCAGGGCCAAACAGCGCCTGCGGCGGATAGGACGGCGAGGTCGCCCACTTGGGGACGTCGACGAAGGAGTACATGGCCTCGGCCTGGAAGTTCACCGTCTCCGAGATCGCGAAATTGATTTCGCCGAAGGCTTTGTAGCTGTCCTGCTTCTCGACGAGATTGTCGAACTGCGTGAACTGGAATTGGCAGAAGCCGCCGGCGGTCTGGCTGCCCAGCTCATCGCAGACGGGATCCGACGCCCCCGCGCCGATGATCCCGAGCTCTCCGTTCGGGAGCAATCCGACCGGGAACAGCGTCCCCGGGCCACCGATCGCGGACCAGCCGCCTTGAGGGTTCTCCTGGATGGGACGGGTCGCGAAGCCGAGATCGCGCAGCTCGACCTCGCTGCGGCGTTCGTACTCCAGGGCGAGAATGCCGCTGAGGCGTTCATCACCCCAGCCGCCGATCACGCCGATCTGAAACTCCCCGTCGCTGGAATCGAAGGTCTGACCCTCGACGTTGAACTCGACACCCTCGAAGTTGCTGCGGGTGATGAAGTTGACGACGCCGGCGATGGCGTCCGACCCGTAGAGGGCGGCGGCACCGTCCTTCAGCACTTCCATCCGGCCGATGGCGATGGACGGGAAGCCGGCGATATCGACGCCTTCACCCGAGGTGGCGACGTGGCGCCGGCCGTTGAGCAGCACGAGGGTGCGCTCCGAGCCGAGCCCGCGCAGGTTGATGGTGGAGACGCCCTCGTTGGCCTGGCCGCCGGAGGTGTCGAACTGGTTGGTCTCACCGATGTTGCCCTGGGCAATGTTCAGGTTGCGGACCATTTCCAGGAGGGTGGGCGAGCCGGAGTCGCGCATGTCCTGACGGGTCATGACGTCCACCGGCAGGGCGGTATCCTGAGGCGTCCCCCGGATGAAGGAGCCCGTTACGACGATCTCATCGATTGCTGCCTGCGCGAACGTTGCTGCCGGAGCGGCCGCGAGCGCGGCCGGGATGGTGCAGGCCATCAGCGCTCGCCGCATGGTGTGATTTGTGGACATTGGTAACTTCCCCTCTGGTTGGCATCGACCGTGGGCTCGCCATGGCTCCAGCAGTCAATATATTTTCCAGGACACCTGGTACGAATGCCTTGCTGTAAGCGTTCTCCGCTCCCTATGGATGAGGGTCGTGTTGCGGTGGCCCCGGGGCGCCTTGACCTTCGGGTCCGAACGTCTTGTGCAATGACACAGCTGAATGCGTCTGGCACGAATTTGATGTCCATTCGTCAGGCGCGGGGCTTTTGTATCAGCTTTTGTTACGGAAGTGAAATATCTGG
Source organism: Gammaproteobacteria bacterium (assembly GCA_007694905.1). Classification (GTDB taxonomy): domain Bacteria; phylum Pseudomonadota; class Gammaproteobacteria; order Pseudomonadales; family Azotimanducaceae; genus SLTB01. Next base: position 25,449 of record REEU01000196.1, read on the forward strand.
CAAGTGACGGCAGCGGGCGTTAGCGCAGGGCCAGCCCCTCCGAAGCGACCCCGCTGATGGTGAGACGCAGCCGCAGGAGGTCGCCGTGGATCCTGAGATTCCGCTATCCGTACCTCTCAGGCGCGCCAGCGTAGCGCATCGTCGTCGGTGCGAAGGCGGTTTGAGGGTGTCGACGTTGCGTCGTGCCCTCGGGCTGGGGGACTATCGGTCACCGTGTTCAGAGGGGGAGATGAGCGTGATTCGATTGGTGTATCTGCTGCGGCGCAGGCCGGACATGTCGCTGGAGGGCTTTCAGCGCTACTGGCGGGAGGTCCATGGGCCGCTGGTGGCCAGCGTCGCCACCAGCCTTGGCATCCTGCGCTACGTGCAGGTCCACGCCGTGGACGATCCGGTGAACCTGGCCATGCAGGAGGCGCGGGGTGGGATGGAGCCGGAGTACGACGGCGTGGCCGAGCTCTGGTTCGAGTCCGAGGAGGCGCTGGCGGAAACCATGGCGAGCAGCGCGGGGCAGGAGGCGGGTGCGGCCTTGCTCGAGGACGAAGCGAAGTTCATCGATCTGCCGCAAAGTCCGCTGTGGCTCAACGTCGAGTATCCCCAGGTCAATCCCCAGGGTGAGGCGTTGTTCGCAACGCCGCGATCGAGCTGGCAGAAGTTGTACTTTCCGCTGCGCCTGCGCCGTACGCTCGGGTTCGAAGTCGGCCAGCGCTACTGGCGCATGCACCACGGGCCGCTGATCCGCAGCCAGGCGCAGGCGGCCGGCATTCATCGCTATCAGCAGGTGCATCGCATCGAGAGCGAGATGGAGCAGACGCTGCGCGCCGCACGCGGCACCGTCGTCGAGTCCTACGACGGTCATGCAGAGGTGTGGGTGGATCGAGCCGTGCGGCGCGAGGGCGTCGAGGTGCGTCGTGCCAACGAGCGGGCCATCGAGGACGAGGCGAAGTTCATCGACTTCGAGCGCTCCACCATGTGGATGGGCAAGGAGCTCCTGTTCGTCGATCGTTTCGGTTGGGATTGAGCATGGTAGACGTGGTGAGCATTGCCGACGCGCGGCAGCGCGGCGGTCTCAGAATGGTGAGCCTGGCGGGCGTGCCGAGCCCCTGGACGGAAGCGGCCAAGGGCATCTTCCGGGTCAAGGGCATCGACTACGTGCTGGCGCGTCGCGATGAGGACGAAGCGCAGGATGCGGCGGCGCAGTGGGTGGGCAACGTCGGTGTTCCGGCTGTGGTTTACGACAACGAGATGGTTCGGACCGGCTGGGCAGAGATTCTGCTGCTGGCCGAACGCCTCGCGCCTGGGCCGGCCCTGCTGCCTGCTGATCCTGAGCAGCGCGCGCTCGCTCTGGGTCTCGGTCACGAGATCTGCGGCGAGATGGGCCTTGGCTGGTGCCAACGGCTGGTGATGATGGGCGTGTCCTTTGGCGCCCGGCCGGGCGAGGGTTTTCCGAGGCAGATCGCCGAATACCTGGCGCCACGCTACGGCTGGCACGACGGCGCTGACACGATTGGAAAGGCGCGCGTGATCGAGCTGCTCGCAATGTTCTCGCGCCAGCTCGATGGTCACGAGTATGTGCTGAACGACACACTGAGCGCAGTGGACATTTACCTGGCGACGTTCATCAACCTGATCCGACCCCTGCCGGACGACCTGCTTCCCATGCCGGAGATGATCCGCAGCGCGTACACCTGCGTCGATGAGGACATCATGGCCTTCTGCGACGCGCGCATCCGTGCCCACCAGGAGCGCGTCTACGGGCGTCATCTCGAGCTTCCGGTCAGGCTCTGACCCTGGTTGCAGGGGCGGCTACTGAACCAATTTCGTCAACGAGGACCTCGACCATGCCATTCGCCAATCGCATCACCGAACTTCTGGGCATCAAGATTCCGGTCGTCCAGGCACCCATGGGATGGATCGCCCGCTCCCAGCTCGCCGCAGCGGTGTCCAATGCCGGCGGCATGGGGGTCATCGAGACATCTTCCGGTGAGCTCGACGTTATTCGTGAGGAGATCGCGAAGATGCGCGAGCTCACGGATAAACCGTTCGGTGTGAACATCGCCCAGGCCTTCGTGCGCGACCCGGACATCGTCCGCTTCGTGATCGATCAGGGCGTCAAGTTCGTCACCACATCTGCCGGCAACCCGGAGCGTTACACGTCGGAGCTCAAGGAAGCCGGATTGACCGTGTTCCATGTCGTGCCGGGGCTGAAGGCGGCTTTGAAGGCCGTGGAGGCCGGTGTCGACGGGCTGGTGGTGGAAGGTGCGGAGGGTGGCGGCTTCAAGAATCCGAAGGATGTCTCCACCATGGTGCTGCTGCCGCTGGTGCGCTCGAAAGTGGATGTCCCGATCATCGCGGCTGGAGGCTTTGTGGACGGCGCCAGCATGGCTGCGGCGTTCTGCCTCGGCGCGGGGGCGGTGCAGATGGGCACGCGCATGGTATCGGCAGCGGAGTCACCGGTTCACGACAACTGGAAGCAGGCTATCGTTGCGGCCGAGGAAACCGACACCGTGTTCCTCAACCGGTTCTTTTCGCCTGCGCTGCGGGCCCTGCGCACCGAGCGCACGTCGCGCCTCGAGCGCGACAACGACACCAACGTATGGGGTCAGTTCGGTGACGCCAAGTCCCTGTACTTCGGCGGTGACATGGAGGCTGCGATTCCTTTGACCGGACAGGTTGCGGGTCGCATCGATTCGGTTCGTCCGGTCGCCGACATCCTGGCGGATGTCGAGCAGGAGTTTTTTGCGACCATGGAGCGGCTGGCGCAGCAGTATGGAGTCGTTGGCGCGCCGCCGTCAGCACGCAGAGCCTGAATCAACTTTGCAGGAGAGTTCTAACAGCCTTGACCATTAATTCCGGAATGGTCTAGGTGTGGGTTTGTCAAGCTTCCCGGGCCTGTCGATGATAGGGGTACAGGCGGAAGGATGGAGGTCGCCATCTCCTGCAACGGAATGAGCGATCATGAGGTGAATCCACTGCAGACAAGGATCTGCAGCAGGTCTGCTGCGTGGTCGAGCAGGGACGTAGTCGCTCTGCCGAATCGCGTTACGTCCGCTTGCAACCCGCGCGGACGTTTTTATGCGTTGCTTGGTGTTCCGACCCGCAGCGCGTCGAGTCGACGTGCTGTGGGTGTCATGTACATAAGCTGAAATGAGGGGGAGAACGGCCCATGGCAATGAAGCGTTACTTTTTCACCAGTGATGACCTCGATGACCTCGAGCGTTTTGAAGAGGAACTCGAGGAAGCGGGCATCACCACGCCGCAGATTCACGTGCTGACGATGGATGACACCGGCGCGGATAACCACCACCACCTGCACGCTGTGACGTCATTGATGAAGAAGGACATCATCCACTCCGGTCTGATCGGCGCGGGGATTGGCGCATGCATGGCGGCGCTGGTGCTGGCGATCGCGTTTCTGGCGGGTTGGACGGACACGGCCGCCGGTTGGATGCCCTTCATCTTCCTGGCCGTGATCATGTTCGGCTTCTTTACCTGGGAGGGTGGGCTTTGGGGCATCCAGACGCCCAATGTGCATTTCAAGCAATTCCAGGATCTGCTCGAAGACGGCAAACATGTGTTCTTTGTCGATGTCGACCCGGAGCATGGGCCTATCGTCAACAAGCTGGTCAAGGGGCATCCCACAATTCGCAAAGCCGGCAAAGCCCGCGGCGCACCGCGATGGATCGTCGCCGGTCAGAACCGCTTCAGGAAGATCGTTGTCGAAAGCCTGCCATGAGGGTGAGCGAACGCTCCAGGCTATGACCTAACGGGCGCCCAGAAGGGCGCCCGTTTCGTTTCAGCGGCCTTCGGTGCGGGAGAAGAATTCGTTCACGAAAAAGGTTTCGCGGACGGTTTCGATGTGAAGACCCTCAAACCCGAAAACGAACAGCGCGAACAGAAGGGCGCCGGGCGGAACGAGGACCATCGTCACCAGAGACAGCCGTTCCCACTGCATGTGCATGAACACCGCCATGATGAGTGCGGCCTTCGCGATCATGAAGAAGGTGATCAGGATCCACTGCAGCATCTGGGGAATGGGCGAGATGTCCACGATATAGGAACAGACGCTGAGAACGAACAGCCAGCCCCAGACCCAGTAGTAGGACTTAAGTGGCATGGTCGCGTGTTCATCATGGTCGGACATGGTTGGCCTCCCCTTACCAGAGATAGAAGAACGCGAAGATGAACACCCAGACGAGATCCACAAAGTGCCAGTACAGGCCAAGGATCTCGACCATTTCCCAGCGTCCCTTGCGCCCGGTGATGGCGCCAGGCCGGCCGTCATCCAGGTCGCCGCGCATGACCTTGCGATACATGTAGAGCAGGGCGATGACGCCGATGGTGACGTGGGTGCCGTGGAAGCCGGTGATCAGGAAGAACGTGGCCCCGAACTGGGACGCCCCCCATGGATTCGCCCAGGGCCGGACGCCATCCATGATCAGGATCGTCCATTCGAATACCTGCATGCCGACGAAGATCGCACCCAGTGTGGCCGTGGCGAGGATGAGGCGGCCGCAGATCTTGCGGTTGCGTTCGTAGCCGTACTTCACCGCCAGCGCCATGGTGCCGGATGAGCTGATGAGGATGAAGGTCATGATGGCGATGAGCAGCAGCGGTACCTGCACACCGAACATGGTCAGCGCGAAGACTTCGGCTGCGTCCGGCCAGGGATCCGGCGTCGCCAAGCGTGCCGACATATAGCCGAGCAGGAACACGCCGAAGATGAAGATGTCGCTCAGGATGAAGAGCCACATCATCGGTTTGCCCCAGCCGGCACCCTTGAATGTGGTCTGGTCTGAGGACCAGTCCGAGATCATTCCGGTGAAGCCCGGCGGCGGCGTTTCCTGGGAAGCGGATTCTGCCACGGTGTCTCTCCTTGTCCTCAGGTAGTCAGCAGCAACGCGAACAGGATGAACCAGATCACCAACAGGTAGTGCCAGTAGATCGTGCACAGTTCCACGCCGGAGCACATGGCTTCAGGCGACGCACCATCGCGTTCCCGTTTGACGACTCGCATCCAGGCGACGAGCCCACCGAGCAGGTGCAGTGCGTGCAGGCTGGTCAGAAAGTAGAAGAAGGCGTTGGCCGGATTGGCGGTCATGTAGTAGCCGCCGGCGTTCAGATCCCGCCAGACCAGAATCTGGCCGACGACGAAGGCACCAGTGAGGCCGCCGCCGACGTAGAGCCAGCGGCGCAGGCCGACCGCGTCGTCTCGGCGGGCTGCGTTCCAGCTCCACTGCAGGGCCAGACTGCCCAGCACCAGAATGGCGGTGTTCACCCACAGCAGCACCGGCGAGGGGAGCGCCAGCCAGTCGTGACCGAACTCCATGCGCATGTGGTAGGCGCTGATTGACAGCGCGAACAGCGACGATGCCACGGCCAGAAAGATCGCCAGAGCGACGCGCGGCGTCGTGAGAATCTCCGGCAGGCGGTCATTCAGGGTGCCGCCATCCGCGACCCAGGGCTCGACGTTCACGGTCCGGCTGAGGATCCAGCCTAAGAAGAACGCCAGCAGCGCCGCCAGAAAGACGAGCGTGATGGTCATGTGCGCACAGCTCCCTCATCGGCCATTTCAACTTCTTCCGGCGGCACGTTCTGCGGGATGAAATCGTACTTGGCGCCAGGAACGCTGTAGTCATACGGCCAGCGGTAGACGACAGGCAGTTCCTTGCCGAAGTTGCCGTGGGTCGGCGGCGTGTGTTCGGTCTGCCACTCAAGCGTGGTGGCATTCCAGGGGTTCGGCCCCGCCTCTTTGCCGTGCTTGCGGCTGCGGATCAGGTTGTAGATGAACAGCAGCTGGGCAGCGGCGACGAGTACGGCCGCCACGGTGATGAAGGCATTGAGGTGCTGCACGGACTCACCGATGAAAGGTGAGGTTTCACCGTAGGCGAAGTAGCGCCGTGGCACGCCGGCCAGGCCGAGGTAATGCATGGGATAGAAGATCGCGTAGGCGCCGACGAACGTCACCCAGAAGTGGATCTTGCCCATGCCTTCGTGGAGCATCCGGCCGGTGATTTTCGGGTACCAGTGGTAGATGGCGGCGTAGATCGTCATCACCGGCGCGAGGGCCATGACCATGTGGAAGTGGCCGACCACGAAATAGGTATCCGCCAGCGGGACGTCCACGGTGACGTTGCCGAGGAACAGGCCCGACATGCCGCCGTTGATGAAGGTGAAGATGAAGCCGATGGCGAACAGCATCGGCAATTCCAGGCGGATGTTGCCGTGCCACAGCGTCAGCACCCAGTTGTAGACCTTGATCGCCGTGGGTACCGCGATGATCAGTGTGGTGGTCGCGAACAGGAATCCGAAGTAGGGGTTCATGCCGCTGACGTACATATGATGTGCCCAGACGACGAAGCTCAAGCCGCCGATGGCCACCAGTGCCCACACCATCATCCGGTAGCCGAAGATGTTGCGTCGGGCATGGGTGGCGAGGATGTCAGACACCACGCCGAAGGCCGGCAAGGCCACGATGTAGACCTCGGGGTGACCAAAGAACCAGAACAGATGCTGGAACAGCAGCGGGCTGCCGCCTTCGTGGGGCAGTTGCTCGCCCATGCTGAACATGGTCGGCATGAAGAAACTGGTGCCCGCGAGGTGGTCGAGCAGCACCATCAGGGCCGCGACCAGCAGGGCCGGGAAGGCCAGCAGCGCCAGCATGGTCGCGAGGAAGATGCCCCAGATTGTCAGCGGCATCCGCATCAACGTCATGCCGCGGGTACGGTACTGCAGGATCGTGACGATGTAGTTCAGGCCGCCCATGGTGAAGCCGATAATGAAGATGCCGAGGGACACCATCATGAAGATGACCCCGCCATGGATGCCCGGCGTGCCTTCGCTGATCAGCTGTGGTGGATACAGCGTCCAGCCGGCGCCGGTCGGTCCTCCGGGTACGAAGAAGCTGGCCATCAGGACCAGGACGGACACGAAGTAGAACCAGAAGCTGAGCATGTTCAGGTACGGGAACGCCATGTCCCGGGCGCCGATCATCAGCGGGATGAAGTAGTTGCCGAAGCCGCCTAAGAACAGCGCGGTGAGCAGGTACACCACCATGATCATGCCGTGCATGGTCACGTACTGCAGGTAACTGCTCGGGTCGATCAGCGAGAACGTGTTCGGAAAGCCGAGCTGCAGCCGGATCATGATGGACAGGAACATGGCGAACAGCCCGACCGAGATCGCCGTCACCGAGTACTGGATCGCGATCGTCTTGGCGTCCTGGCTGAAGACGTAGGTGGTCCACCAGGAGTGGCTGTGAGGCAACTCCATCTCCGGCTGTTCACGGGGTGGAGCATAGGACGTGGCGTCGTGTCCGAGCTCGGCCATCAGTTGTTCCTCCCGGCCAGTTCAGGCTGCGCGCGATCTTGCTCGTGGCCTGTCAGCGTATTGATGTAGGCGAGAACGTTACGCATCGCGTCGTCGTTCACGATGATCTTGGACATGTCGCGCATCTGCGGCCCGTAAAGATCGTCCGGATGCCCGCCGCGTACGCCGCTTTTGAAGTGCTCCAGCTGCCGTTTCTGATACCAGTCGTCGAGCCCCGCGAGTCTCGGTGCATTGGTGCCGTGGAGGCCCTGACCATCGCGGCCGTGGCAGGCTCCGCAGGTGCGGTAGAGACGCTCGCCGCGCGCCGGATTGCCTTCGACGGTGCTGGCGACCGTCACGGGCGCGAGCTGTTCGATGTACGCCGCGAGGTCACGCTCCGTCTGCGGGTCGCTGACGAGGTTGGCGAACGGCACCATCTGGCGACCGTATTCGTCGTCTTCATGGGCGCCGCGGGCACCGTTGCGGAAATACTCGAGCTGACGCTTGGTGTACCAGGCTTCCATCCCGGCGATGGCCGGAGAGTTGAGCATCCGGTTGCCCTGTCCTTCGTTGCCGTGGCAAGCGATGCAATTGGTGTAATGGCGTTCGCCCGCGGCCAGATCGGGCGCTTCGCGGGACTGCAGCTCGCCGAAGGTGGGTTGCTGCGCCAGCCATGCCTGGTAGTCGCCCTCCTCGACGACGCGCACCGAGCCGCGCATGGCGAAGTGGCCGATGCCACAAAGCTGAGCACAGATCAGGTCGTACTCGCCCATCCGGGTGGGCGTGAGCCAGAAGTGGGACACCTGACCCGGGACCATGTCCATCTTGACGCGGAAGTTGGCGATCTTGAAGTTGTGCAGCACGTCCCGCGAGCGGAGGTTGAGCTTGACCGGGCGATCCACGGGCAGATAGCCCCGCGGCGTGGTGACGATGATGTCGTCCCAGGCGGCGGGGTCGTCCGGATCGATGCCGAGGGGGTTCGCGTCGCTGATGAGTGCGGGATCACTGCGTCCGAGAACCCCGTCTTCGCCCGGGTAGCGGAAATACCAGTGCCACTGGGAGCCCACCACTTCGACTTCGTGGGCGTCTTCCGGGGCATGAACGATGTTGTTCCAGACCACCAGGCCGGGCGCGAGCAGGGCGGCGATGCCTAAGGTGGACAGCCCGATCAGCCACGCCTCCAGCTTCTTGTCCTCGGGCTCGTAGCGAGCGCGCCGATCCTTGTTGTAGCGGTAGCGGACGATGCACCAGGCCATGAACAGGTTGACGGCAATGAGAACCAGACCGGTGACCCAGAAGGTGAGGTTGATGATGCCGTCGATGGCGCCCCAGTTGGACGCGAGCGGCGTCAATTGCCAGGGACTCAAGATGTGGAACAAGACCGTCGCCACGAGGAGGGCGACAACCGCAATTGCAATAGCCATCTAGTTCTCTCCGCCTGCTGTGCTTGGCCGCACTCTGCCGCCCGCGGCGCGAGGCCGTGACAGGTGCGCCTCGATCAAATCGCTGGGTCCTGATTGCTCGCAGTGGACCATCCCTGCACATCTTGTGCCGACGCGGCCTGGGTGCGCCGGAGCGGGCGTTGCGGGCAAGTGGTCTGTGCAGAATACGGGGTAGTCGCCATCACGGACCCTGGTCCGGCAGGCGAAGATCGTGTGTTTAAAAAGCGATGCGGTGCGATCGAGCGTGTTCATTTCCTCCCCCGAATGCACCGCCAGTCTTCTGGACAACCGCAGTACACCTGTCCCGTCAGCGCCAGTGTGACAAAAAACGCCCCGTGAGTGTTAGCGCGAAGGGTATGCTGATGGACTGTATTCACCCCCAATGAGAATATGTCCCGGCTGGTAGGGGTGCGTCAACAACGACCGGGCAGCGCCCGCAGATGCAGGGTGCCCCGGCGGGCCTTCGGCCGATCGGTGCGCAGTCGCTTTCGGCGGCGCAGAGCGAGCAGGGGGTCGGGTTCCCGGCGCAGATCGTCTCGGGAGGTGCTGATCAATTCCTCCGCGACTCTGGCCCTCAGGGCGCGTTCGCATCAAGGCGCGCTTGCGCAGGCATAGTGGTGCTACGTCAAGCAAGCGCAACGCGGAGGCGGGCGCACCCTG
>REEU01000207.1 GCA_007694905.1 Gammaproteobacteria bacterium
ATTCGCGAAGGTGGCCGGACGGTGGGCGCCGGCGTGGTGTCCAAGATCATCGAGTGAGTGAACGACGTGGCTCCCGGCAGCACTGCTGCCCGGAGCCGCGATTGCATGCGGTCAAAAGGCCAGTAGCTCAATTGGTAGAGCAGCGGTCTCCAAAACCGCAGGTTGGGGGTTCGATTCCCTCCTGGCCTGCCAACAGCCTGCGACCAGGGTGCACATCGGCTTTTGCGACGAGGTAGTCCGGACATCCCATGAGTACATCCAAGGCAGCACAGCGCGACGGATTGGACGGCCTGAAATGGGTCGTGGTCTTCGTCCTGATTGCGGCGGGAGCGTTCGGGAACTCCTACTACGGTGACGAGTCTCTGCTTTATCGCGTGCTGGCCCTGGTGGCGGTGGCCGCCGCTGCGGGTGCTGTCGCGGTGCAAACTGCGAAGGGCAGAGCCTTTTGGGAGTTGCTCAAGGACGCGCGGATCGAGATTCGCAAGGTGGTCTGGCCGAATCGGGAAGAGACGACCCAGACCACCCTTATCGTGCTGGCACTGGTCGTCATCGTCGCGCTGATTCTGTGGGGACTCGATACCCTGCTGGGCTGGATGATCTCCGGTCTGATCGGGTGATTGAGACATCGGAGAGCGCCATGACCAAACGCTGGTACGTCGTACATGCCTACTCGGGTTTCGAGAAGCAGGTGATGCGCGCGCTGAAGGAGCGGATTGCGCTGTCGGGCTTCGCTGAGCAGTTCGGCGAGGTGCTCGTCCCCACCGAGGAAGTGGTGGAGATGCGCGCCGGACAGAAGCGTCGCAGCGAACGGAAGTTTTTCCCCGGCTACGTGCTGGTGGAAATGGAATTGAACGACGACACCTGGCACCTGGTGAAGGATACCCCCCGGGTGATGGGCTTCATCGGCGGCAAGGCGGACAAGCCGGCGCCGCTGACCGAGCCGGAGGCGCGCCGCATCCTGTCGCGGGTCGAGGAAGGGGGCGACAAGCCCACGCCGAAGACCTTGTTTGAGCCCGGCGAGGTGGTGCGGGTGGCGGATGGTCCGTTCAACGACTTCAACGGCGTCGTCGAGGAAGTGAACTACGAAAAGAGCAGGCTGCGGGTGGCGGTGACCATCTTCGGTCGTTCAACCCCGGTCGAACTGGACTTTGACCAGGTTGAAAAGGGGTGAGCACCGCCGTTTAGCGGACCGTCTAGGACGGGCCGCTGGCGGTGCGAACGCCCGGCCATGGATGGCCGGGCAGGGCGTAACAGAAACGACAAGGTCGCGCCAGGAGGGCAGGAAGCCGCTGGAGTCGAAGTGCTGCCGAGGACCGTCCAGGACGGGCCGCTGGCGGTTCGACACAACGCCCGGGGGTTTGAGACCTCTGGGCGATTAGACGTCTCCGGAATTCGGCGACGACACACAACGCCCGGACTGCGGTCGGGCAGGGGAGTCGGCGTAGACCCGTCCGACGTTTGCACCCACACGGAGAATTGTCATGGCTAAGAAGATCACGGCCTACATCAAGCTGCAGGTCGCTGCAGGCCAGGCCAACCCAAGTCCGCCCGTGGGCCCCGCTTTGGGCCAGCACGGCGTCAATATCATGGAGTTCTGCAAGGCATTCAATGCCGAGACCCAGGACCTCGAGCCGGGCCTGCCTACTCCGGTGGTCATCACCGTGTATGCAGACCGCAGTTTCACGTTCATCAAGAAGACCCCGCCCGCTGCCGTCCTGCTGAAGAAAGCCGCGGGCGTGAAGTCGGGCAGCGGCCGGCCGAATACCAACAAGGTCGGCAAGGTCACGCGGGCCCAGGTGGAAGACATCGCGCGTACCAAAATGCCGGATCTCACTGCTTCGAACCTCGAGGCCGCGGTCCGCAGCATCGCTGGTAGCGCCCGTTCCGCCGGCATCGAAGTGGAGGGTCTGTAACATGGCGAAAATGAGCAAGCGCCGCCGCCTGATCGAAGAGACGATCGAGCGCGGCCGGGCCTATCCCATCGAGGATGCGGTTAACCTGTTGAACACGCTGCCGGGTGCGAAGTTCAGTGAGGCCATCGAGGTGGCTGTGAATCTCGGCGTGGACCCGCGCAAATCGGACCAGGTGGTGCGCGGTGCAACCAGCCTGCCTCACGGCTCCGGGCGTACCGTCCGCGTGGCCGTGTTCACCCAGGGCGACAACGCCGACAAGGCCCTCGAGGCCGGTGCCGACCAGGTCGGCATGGATGATCTCGCCGCCAAGGTGAAGGCCGGTGAACTCGACTTCGATGTGGTCGTTGCATCGCCGGACGCCATGCGCGTGGTGGGGCAACTCGGCCAGATTCTCGGCCCGCGCGGCCTGATGCCGAACCCGAAGACGGGAACGGTGACCCCCGATGTCGCCACCGCAGTCCGCAATGCCAAGGCCGGTCAGGTCCGATACCGCACCGACCGCAATGGCATTATTCATGGAAGCATCGGACGCGTGGGCTTCGAGCCCAATGCGGTGAAGGAGAACCTGGAAGCGTTGCTCGGTGACCTGCGCAAGGGCAAGCCGGCATCCTCCAAGGGTGTGTATCTGAAGAAGATCACCCTATCGACGACCATGGGACCTGGACTTTCGATCGATCAGTCCAGCCTGGAGATTTGAGTGATGCGGACCATCGGTCCGCATCTGGAACGGTGCAGCAGGAACTTTGAGGACTCCGGGAATTCCTCAGCACGGGATCCGGAAGCCGTCAAAGACCGCAGGTCCGGTACCGCCCCTCGGGGCGGGGCCGGTTAAGCCCCCCGGGGGCCTGCGCAGACGGTGAGACCCTTTTGATTCTGGATCTCGCCGTTACGTCGCCCCGCACCGATCGTCGGCGCGGGGCATCACGCAACAGCCGGAATGCCTGATGGCTGACCGGCGTCATCCAGGAGAAATGCCAGTGGCACTCAAACTCGACGACAAGAAGGCGATCGTCGCCGAAGTCAACGAGGCCGCGGGCAGTGCACTTGCCGCCGTTCTGGCCGACTACCGTGGCCTGAACGTCAGCGAGATGACCGAACTCCGGGTCAAGGCCCGCGATTCCAATGTTTACCTGAGAGTCATCAGGAACACGTTGGCGCGACGGGCCATGGCCGGGACGGAATTCGAGTGTCTCACGGAGGCCTTCACCGGGCCGTCTCTGCTCGCCCTGTCCGTCGAGGACCCGGGCGCCGCAGCGCGGCTGATGAAGGATTTTGCCAAGAGTCACGACAAGCTCCAGGTTCGGGCACTGGCCATTGGCGGAGAACTGCTGGATCCGAGCCGACTCGATGCGGTGGCGTCACTGCCGACCCGCGATGAAGCGCTCGCCATGCTGATGGGCACCATGCTGGCGCCCATCACCAAGCTGGCGCAGACGCTGAACGCGGTGCCGAGCAAGCTGGTGCGCACGCTCGACGCGGTTCGAGTCCAGAAGGAAGAGCAGGCGGCCTGACGCGCATCGCGCAGGCCACATCAAGATCTAGGGTTTCCAGGAGTCAAAATCATCATGGCACTTGCTAAAGAAGACATTCTTGACGCCATCGCCGACATGAGCGTCATGGACGTGGTCGATCTGGTCAAGGCAATGGAAGACAAGTTCGGCGTCACCGCTGCGGCTGCTGTTGCAGCTGCGCCTGCGGCCGCTGGGGCTGGTGGTGACGCTGCCGCTGCCGAAGAGCAGACAGAGTTCGACGTCATCCTCACCGGTTCCGGCGAGAAGAAAGTGAACGTCATCAAGGTGGTGCGTACGCTTACCGGTCTCGGCCTGAAGGAAGCCAAGGCGCTCGTCGACGGTGCGCCCGGTCCCCTTAAGGAAGGCGTCAACAAGGACGAAGCGGCTGATATCAAGAAGCAGATCGAGGAAGCCGGCGGTACGGTGGAGGTCAAGTAAGGTCCGCGCTGCCGTGAGGCGGTCCGGAACAGACAGCGCAGGGCTGATGCTTCTCGCTCTTAAGGGGTTGGGAGCATCGGCCTCTATGCGTTGGCTGACAGAAGACCGAGATGTAGTCCGATCCGCGTGCTGCACATCGTGTGCGCACGCGATCTAAGGGAATCCGATCCAGGAGACGCTGATGCGATATTCGTTCACAGAGAAGAAGCGCGTACGGAAGGATTTCGGGAAACTGCCCGAAATCATGGAAGTTCCGTACCTGCTGGCGATCCAGATCGAATCCTACAACCGCTTTCTGCAGGGAGAGATCCCGGAGGCAGCCAGGCAGGACAGCGGCCTGCATGCGGCGTTCAAGTCGGTGTTCCCGATCGCGAGCTACTCGGGCAATGCTGCGCTCGAGTACGTCAGCTACAGGCTTGGCCAGCCCGTGTTCGACGTCAAGGAGTGCATCCTGCGCAGCGTGACGTACGCCGTGCCGCTCAGGGTCAAAGTCAAGCTCGTGATCTACGACAAGGAGTCGTCGAACAAGGCCGTCAAGGAGATCAAGGAGCAGGAGGTCTACATGGGGGAAATTCCCCTGATGACCGAGAACGGGACCTTCGTGATCAACGGCACCGAGCGGGTGATCGTCTCCCAGCTCCACCGCTCGCCCGGCGTGTTCTTCGACCACGACCGCGGCAAGACCCACTCCTCGGGCAAGCTGCTCTACAGCGCCCGGGTCATCCCCTATCGTGGTTCCTGGCTCGATTTCGAGTTCGACCCGAAGGACGCGGTGTTCGTTCGTATCGACCGCCGCCGCAAGCTGCCGGCGACGGTACTGCTGCGTGCGCTCAGTTTCGACACCGAACAGATTCTGGGCATGTTCTTCGAGAACAACACGTTTCACGTCAAGAAAGATGGCTACTCGCTCGATCTGATCCCCGAGCGCATGCGCGGTGACATCGCCACCTTCGACATCAAGGACAAGAAGGGCAAGGTGATCGTCGAGCAGGGCCGGCGGATCACGGCGCGGCACGTGCGTCTGCTCGAGGAGGCGGGAATCAAGCGCCTCGACGTGCCCCGGGAGTACCTGATCGGACGCGTTCTGGCCCGCAACATGGCCCACCCGGAGACCGGTGAGCAGATCGCCGAGTGCAACGCGGAACTCACCCACGAGATTCTCGAGAAGATCGAGGCGTCCGGGGTGAAGACCATTGACAGCATCTACACCAACGAACTCGACCGGGGTCCTTACATTTCGGACACGCTGCGCATCGATGCGAGCCGCAATCGGCTCGAGGCGCTGGTGGAAATCTACCGGATGATGCGTCCCGGCGAGCCGCCCACCAAGGAAGCGGCAGAGAACCTGTTCAATAACCTGTTCTTCTCCGGCGAACGCTACGACCTGTCAGCGGTCGGGCGAATGAAGTTCAATCGGCGGCTGGGACGCCGGGAGATCGAAGGTGAGGGGACCCTCTCCAACGACGACATCATCGACGTGCTCAAGACCCTGATCCAGATCAGGGACGGCCAGGGTACGGTGGACGACATCGATCACCTGGGCAATCGTCGGGTGCGCAGTGTCGGCGAGATGGCCGAGAACCAGTTCCGCGTCGGCCTGATCCGGGTCGAGCGGGCGGTCAAGGAGCGCCTGTCGCTGGCTGAGTCCGAGGGACTGATGCCCCAGGACATGATCAACGCGAAGCCGGTGGCGGCTGCGGTGAAGGAGTTCTTCGGCTCCTCCCAGCTGTCGCAGTTCATGGACCAGAACAACCCGCTGTCCGAGGTCACCCACAAGCGGCGGGTGTCCGCGCTCGGGCCGGGCGGTCTGACCCGGGAACGGGCCGGATTCGAGGTTCGCGACGTGCACCCGACCCATTACGGCCGGGTCTGCCCCATCGAGACGCCAGAAGGCCCGAACATCGGTCTGATCAACTCGCTGGCTGTCTACGCCCGCACCAACGAGTACGGCTTCCTCGAGACGCCCTACCGCAAGGTGGTGGATGGCGTGGTCACGGACCAGATCGAGTACCTCTCGGCCATCGACGAGGCCGAGTACGTCATCGCCCAGGCCAGTTCGCAGCTGGACAAGGACAATCGCTTTGTCGAGGACCTGATCGACGTCCGCTTCCAGAACGAGTTCACCAAGACCCAGTCCGAGAACGTGAACTACATGGACGTGTCACCGAAGCAGGTGGTTTCGGTGGCAGCATCGCTGATTCCGTTCCTCGAGCACGATGACGCCAACCGGGCGCTCATGGGTTCGAACATGCAGCGTCAGGCGGTTCCGGCGCTGAAGGCCGAAAAGCCCCTGGTGGGCACCGGCATGGAGCGCATCGTCGCCCGGGACTCCGGCGTTTGTGTGGTCGCCCGCCGCGGTGGCGTGGTTGACAGCGTGGATGCCGGCCGGATCGTGGTACGGGTGGACGAGTCGGAGATCGGTGCCGGTGAGGCGGCGGTGGACATCTACAAGCTCACCAAGTACACGCGTTCCAACCAGAACACCTGCATCAACCAGCGTCCGCTGGTAATGAAGGGCGACAAGGTGGCACGCAGTGACGTCCTCGCGGACGGCCCGTCCACGGACATGGGCGAGCTCGCGCTGGGCCAGAACATGCGCATCGCGTTCATGGCCTGGAACGGCTACAACTTCGAGGACTCGATCCTGATCTCGGAGCGTGTGGTCACCGAGGAGCGCTTCACCACCATCCATATCCAGGAGCTGACCTGCATCGCGCGGGATACCAAGCTCGGGGCAGAGGACATCACCTGCGACATCCCGAACGTGGGTGAGGCGGCGCTCGGCAAGCTCGACGAGTCCGGCATCGTCTACATCGGTGCGGAAGTGGGTCCGGGCGACATCCTGGTGGGCAAGGTGACGCCGAAAGGTGAAACCCAGCTCACGCCGGAAGAAAAGCTGCTGCGCGCCATCTTCGGTGAGAAGGCCTCGGACGTGAAGGACACTTCGCAGCGGGTCCCCACCGGCGTCAACGGCACGGTGATCGACGTCCAGGTGTTCACGCGGGACGGCGTCGAGAAGGATGCCCGGGCGAAGGCCATCGACAAGGCCTCCCTGGAGCAGTCCCGAAAGGACCTCGATGACGAGTACCGGATCGTCGAAACGGCGACGTTCGAGCGTCTCGCCAACCGGCTGGTGAACAAGAAAGCCAGCAGCGGACCGGGCTTGGCTGAAGGCAGTGTCGTTCGCAAGACCTACTTGGACGAACTGCCGCGGGATGACTGGTTCAAGCTGCGCATGGTCACCGACGACCTCAACGAGCTGCTCGACGAGGCCCGTACCCAGCTGGCCGAGCGCAAGGAGCAGCTCAAGGAGCGTCTCGAGGACAAGCGCGGCAAGCTGGATTCCGGTGACGACCTCGCGCCGGGCGTGTTGAAAATCGTCAAGGTCTATCTGGCGATCAAGCGCCGTATCCAGCCCGGTGACAAGATGGCCGGCCGCCACGGTAACAAGGGCGTGATCTCCGTGATCATGCCGGTGGAGGACATGCCGTTCGACGAGCACGGCGTACCCGTGGACATCGTCCTGAACCCGCTCGGCGTACCGTCACGGATGAATGTCGGTCAGGTCCTCGAGACCCATCTCGGCTGGGCCGCCAAGGGTATCGGTCAGAAGATCGGTGACATGCTCGATACCGGCCGCAAGGCGGGCGAAGTCCGCACCTTCCTCGACAAGGTCTACAACAAGGCCGGCGGCGGGGTTCCCGAGGACTTCGGCGAGTTCGATGATGACGAGATCCTGGAGCTCGCACACAACCTGCGCGGCGGGATGCCGGTGGCGACGCCGGTGTTCGATGGTGCGGACGAGGGCGAGATCAAGGCGTTATTGGATCTGGCCGACCTGCCGCTGTCCGGGCAGACGACGCTCTATGACGGTCGGACCGGTGAGGCTTTCGACCGCCAGGTGACCGTCGGCTACATGTACATGCTGAAGCTGAATCACCTTGTCGACGACAAGATGCATGCCCGTTCCACCGGATCCTACAGCCTCGTGACCCAGCAGCCGCTGGGTGGCAAGGCCCAGTTCGGTGGTCAGCGCTTCGGTGAAATGGAAGTCTGGGCACTGGAAGCGTACGGCGCGGCCTACACGCTGCAGGAGATGCTCACCGTCAAGTCGGACGACGTGGCGGGTCGGACCAAGATGTACAAGAACATCGTCGACGGCGACTACCAGATGGAGCCGGGCATGCCCGAGTCGTTCAACGTACTGCTGAAGGAGATCCGTTCCCTCGGCATCGACATCGAACTCGAGAACGATTGAGCCTGGCCGCGGTGCCGGGGAAACCGGCGCCGCGGTCAACGCATTTGATTTGCCGCCGTTCGGGTCATGTGGCCCGGGGCGGAAACAAGGTACCGACGCGGCGGATCGCCCCTGTGTTAGTGTGATCCGGCACGTTCTGAGCCTCTCGCGGAGGAACGATGAAAGACCTGCTGAACCTGTTGAAGTC
>REEU01000141.1 GCA_007694905.1 Gammaproteobacteria bacterium
CTCGGTAAATCGGGATCGTTTCATGCTGAGTCTCCTGACGGTTCATCGTGCCAGAAAACTCCAGTTTCTACCTGTCGCTCAGGCGGGGAAGCTTACGGATGTACCGCACGAGATGCGCTGTGCTCGATCGACCCTCAAAATGCCTGACCCTGAACAGGAACCAGATGCCGTATTCGCCAATCCGCTCGGCACCGCCGACCCAGTTGTAGGCTTGCAGCTCGTCGTCGATGATCACCCGCACCAGCCCGGTACCCGGATTGCCGCGCTGCAGCGCATCGACCCGCACCAGGACCTCGGCTTGCGGCCCCACGTCTCTCGGCTCATCTCGATACGACACACTTGCCACCGTCCCGTGAAAGATCAGCGTGGATGAGGTCGACCACCCGTACAGGAACTGTCGTTCCAGCATGTCTCTGCTGATTCGCTGCGCCTGAGCCTCATCAGCCATCGTTCCGTAAACTATCCACAGAAGCAGGCCCGTACCTATCCATCGCCATACAGTCCCGAGCGTTTTAGAAGACATGGCTTGTCTCTCCTGTCCTTCCTGAGCGCTTCCGCAGCACCTCTTCGAGCTGATCTACGAAGGGCACCATGTGGTAGGTGAGATGCACTCTCGTGTCCCTGGGCGCCGTTCTCAGTCTGATTTCGGTGCCCTCGATCCTCCATGTTTTAATCTGGGCGTCGCGGTCCCTCGTGTGGCTTGCCGCGACCCCGTACCGCCGTTCTAGCGCCTCGTCTATTTCCATCCAGATCCGGCGGAGCTCTCTCGTGCTTTCTGCGTCGATTCGGTAGTGCAACTCCGCGAGAAACGCCGGTCGCCCTGGCGCATAGGCCGCGGTCAGCACGGCCTGTGCCGCCTCAGGGAACAACTCTGAGATGTCGTAGGCGTCGAAATGAGCTTCTCCGTCCGCGCGCTCGATACCGCGGGCTGTGAGCGCCTCGGCGACCTCTCCCCGCGTGGCGCCGTACACCCTGAAGCCCAGGATCTCGGGCGACCTCAGATGCCGCTCAATTCGTGTCGCCCCCTCGCGCGCCCAGGCGATGTCGCTGGCCTCCCGGTAATAGGTGAGAGCGTGTTGTCGCTCGATTGGCCTGCCAATCCCCGCCTCGGCGTAATGTCCGAGGTACGCGGCCGCCCGGCGGCTGCCATTGGCGTGTGCCGCCCGGAACGCCTCTGCTGCCTGTTCGTGCCGACCGGCCCTGTGCTCTATCACCCCGAGCGCCGTTCTGGCGTCCGGCAACCCCTCTGCAGCCGCCTGTAGCAGCGCCACTGGGTCATCCCCCGTTGTCATGGGCACCTCGCCGCCAACCATCAACCGCGCCAACAGGTACTGGGCCGGTGCCACACCTTCGTCGGCGGCGTATCTGAGCATGGTGATCGGGTCATGCGCCCCTTGCAGCGCACCCCTGTTGGCCAGCTGGATCTCTGCATACCTGAACGCAGCCATTGGGTGATCGGCTGCTGCTTTCTCGAACCAGTAGGCTGCACTCATGGCCGATTGTGCGGCTCCGTCACCATTCGCGTATGCCTCTCCCAAGGCGTACATGGCCTCCGCGTTTCCAGCCTGTGCACCCATGCGTACGTGCCGCATTCGCCGCACTGGATCTTGCACGGCCCCTAGTCCCTCTGCGTAGCTTCTCGCCAACAGGTTATGCGCCGTCCCGTCCAGTTCGTTTTTGGCCACCGCGTCTTGCAGCAGCTGGTAGGCCTGGTCGTACAGCCTTGCCTGCCAGAGCTTCTCGATCCGCTCTGAGAGCTCCCCGTGTGCGCTCTGTGAGAAAACCAATCCAAGCACGGCCATCGCTGCGCAGATGATTCGGCTATCCACGGTCGGCGGTCTCTTTGCCGGCGCTGTTGATCGCTTCTGCTGCAACGCGGAAGTCGTGCACCGTGATAATGCTGTGCTCTGTCGTGCCTCGATTCGACTCCACCACCGGGCTCTTGCCGATGGCGATCCGGTCCTTCGGCGACAGCACGAAGCTCGCGAAGGGCTCGATGGCCTCTTCCAGCACTTTGATCCGCTGTTCCGCAGCCTCGAGTTTGCGCGCCAGTTCGATCTGCTTGTCTCTCTGGGGGTCGGTCCTTTTGGGTAGCGGCAGCTGCAGTGCTCCGCCTTCCCAGGTTTTCCCCCTCGCTTTCTCGAGACGCTTTCCGATCGTTTCCGGCTCGGTTTTCTCCTCGACCTGCTTCTCTGCCACGCCTTCGGCGATATCCCTCAGCTGTCGCCTCTGCTCGTGCCGCGTTGCCCAGGCCAGGTTATCGGCGCCGTTGTTCCTTGGGTTTCCGTCCTTGTAGATGACTGTGTCGTCGCCGACCTGACGCACTTCCCTATCGAGGAACGTCTCCGCGATCAACTCTCCCACCATGTACCGACCTATTTTGCCGTCCGGCTGGTACAGAGCGACCCACATGAGCCCGCTCCCTTCCTTCGGCTCGATGGTTTTCGGCTCCTCGGCGTTATGGAGTGAGTAGATATTTCCCTTTCGATCGGCGTAGTACTGGCTCCCCTCCAGCGTCTTGGTGCCGACCCTGACCACCACTTGGTCGCGGATCCCCTGGACGATCTCTTCCCCGGCAAGCGCTCCGGCTGGACTTCCCACTTTCGTACCTCGATTTCTCAGATCCTCTCTTCAGTGTACGAATCCGATGCGATTTTCGGACTTCTTCGTAAACTGAAGCTAAGGCCCGCTCGGAGGAGAAACCTTGTCATCCCTGTTCGCCCGGTGTTGTGTTACCGCCTCACTGTGTCTTGCGGCTTTTGGTGCGCCCCTTGCTGACGGGGTACCGCTAGAGCTTCGCCAGGCGGCTCGTGATGGCGATGTGCAGTCGCTTTTTTTGATGGGCCGCCTGTATGCCGAGGGTGAGGGCGAGCTTCGCCGGGACCCTGCCGAAGCGGCCAGGTGGTGGCGTCAGGCCGCCGCCGCCGGCCATACCGGAGCCCAGCGTGAACTTGCCCTGTTGCATCTCTCCGGCCGGGGGGTTCCTCAGAGTTTCACCGAGGCCACCAGGCTGTTTTTCCTTGCGGCGAACAAGGGCGATATCGACTCCCAGTTCGAGCTGGGTACGCTCCTGATCTCCGGTCGGGGTGGCCAGATGAGCGTCGATACCGGCATGGAATGGTTGGTCCGTGCTGCTGATGGGGGCCATCACCCGGCCCAGCTCTCGCTTGCGCGTGCCTATCTTGCAGCCGAGCGGAGCGACCCTGCGCACGCCGAGGGGGTCGGCTGGCTGAGACGCGCTGTCGACGCCGGCTATACCCCTGCGATTTACTATCTCGCTACGCTGTATGCCGACGCGACCCTGATTCCTGAGAGCCCTGATGAGGCGGCGTCTTTGTTCGAGCGCGCGGCGTCTGCAGGCCACCCAGACGCCCAGGTCTGGATGGGCCGCCATCTGCAGCGCGCCGACCCTCCAGACCACATCGCAGCTCTGGCCCAGTACCGGCTGGCCGCCGCCCAGGGCAATGCTGATGGTCATTACGGGGTTGCCCGCATTCACCTCGATCGCCTTGTCCGCACGCCCAATACTCAGGAGGGTCTTCGGCATCTCTACGCGGCTGCGGATCTCGGGCATGCCGAGGCCCATTACTCCTTGGGCGGCATGTACGGTCGCGGCGCTCTCCCGGGTGGCGGTGACCGTGCGGTGAGCCATTTCGAGCGCGCTGCCCATTTGAACCACACCGGCGCGATGTATGAGCTGGCCCTTGCCCACTACCAGGGCACTGGTCCCTTGCGTCGCAATCCTGCGGCCGCCGCCGAATGGTGGCGGCGTGCTGCGCAGCGCGGCCATGTCGAATCCCAGTACGCGTTTGCGCTCCTTCACCTGTCCGGTGCCGGCGTACCTCGAAACCCTGGCGTCGCGTTCGCCCTGGCCAACGTCGCTGCCGCCCAGGGGCATCACGAGGGCGGCGCTTTGCGCGATGAGCTGATGACCAGCCTGGACCCTGATGTCCTGCGCCAGGCCCAGGAGCTCTCTCTGACGCTGTTCCAGCAGTACGTCTCAGATCGTGGCCGCCACCTCGAGGGTCAGCTCAAGTGATTTCCCGACGACCGCCACTGCTCTTCATCTTTTCAGCCATGCTCTGGCCTGCTCTCGCCGCCTCGGCGTCTCCGGAGTATCGCTTCACGTTCAGCAACCCCGCCATCGGCTCTCAGGATGCCCCTTGGGTGCTCGAGTATTTTTCCGCTCCGGACTGTGCGCCTTGCCTTCGTTTCGAGCAGGACGATCTTGCTGATCTCCTGCCCCAGGTGGCCTCCGGACGGTTGCGTATCGTATTTCGCGACCTTCCGGCCAGTCTCACCGACGCTAATCTTGCCCGCCGCCTGTTTTGTCTTCAGGAACTGCCACAGTCGCCTGATCAGCTGATCGAGAACCGCCTCCAACTCAAGTCGACTGCCGGTGAAGCGTCTTTGCCGTCGCCTCTACCTGGTCGCTCGGCCGCCCGCTGGCAGGCCTGTATCAGCGGCCTCGAGGCTGATGAGATCGCGCTCCACAACCTTGAGATTTTCTCATCTCGTGGGTTTCACGCCACGCCTTCTTTCGTACTCGTCGCCTCGGATGAGCCCAGGCGCCCGGCGCTTGCGCTTACCGGCCGCGGCGCTCCTGCTGCGGTTCGCGCAGCAGTGTCAAACGATTCCTTCGACCAGTCTTTAGAGGGGCGATAGCCATGTCGAACACACCCATCGCTTTCCAGCACGTCACGAAGCGGTTTCGCAATACCGTTGCGCTTGAGAGTGTCAGTTTCAGCATTCCCGGGCCTTGCGTGGTCGGCCTGGTTGGCCCCAACGGCAGCGGCAAGAGCACCCTCCTGCGCCTCCTGGTGGGCGCGATCACCCCGACACGCGGTGAAATCAGAGTCTTCGGTCTCAACCCGGTCGATGCTCGCTTGCGCGCCACCAGCGTGGGCTATCTTGCAGCATCAGATCGCATGTTCCCTGAGCTAACGCTGATCGAGAACATGGTTTATCGGTCGCAGTTCTACGGCGTTGATCGGCGGGAGGCGCCTTCTCTTGCGGCCACGCTTCTGCGTGATCGTGGCCTCTATCATCTGCGCGACCGGAAACCTGGCGAGCTGTCGACGGGGCAGCGCCGTCAGGTCTGTCTCCTGTCTGTGCTGATGCATAAGCCCCGGATCCTGCTGCTGGATGAGCCCACAACTGGTATCGATATGGTCGCCATCAACCAGATCTATGCGTTGATGGCGGAGCTCTGCGCCGACGATTGCACCATCATTCTTGCTACCCATCACCTTGAGGAGCTGGTGAGCCTTTGCGACCGTACGCTTGCGCTGTCGGACGGCCAGCTCGTGCAGCACTGCGAGACCAGGCGTCTGGGCGCGACCCGCGAACATGTTCGTGCTTCGCTACAGGCCCTCTTCCAAGGCAAAGTCGTACCGGAGCCTCAGCTCGAGATTCAATCAACCTCATCGCAAGGGTCAGAGTGTGCGGAGCTATCGTGCGAAGCTCCTGTTTCTGCTCCTCGCCCGGAGTCCTCTGCGCTCTCTTTGCTGCGTCCTTCGCATAGCAGCCCTTCCCGCTCTCAGGAGAGTTCGCGATGATCACGATTTTTCGCCTTGAGCTTCTTCGCGTCGTGCGTGACCGCCGCTTTTGGTTCTTCGCACTTCTCGGGGTTCCTGTACTGCTTCCGCTTGCTGTCATTGTGCTCGCTGTCACGTTTGCCTCGACGGGCACCGTAGAGCCCGCCACCGTGCGGGCGACCGTTGCAGTAACCCAAGAGAGCCCGGAGATGGTTGAGTTCTTCGATCAGGCGGGCATTCCAGTGGAAGTGTTGGCGACCAGGGATCAGGTCGCCACTGAAATCCAGGCCGGCCGTTTCACCGTCGGCGTCGTCGATATCATCGAGGAGCCCGATGCGCCCATGAGCGCCACGGTATTGGCGAACGTTCAATCGCGCGGCCAGCCGGTCTATCGGGACGTGCACTCGGTCTTGAACGACTATGCCTCTTCGCGTCGTCAATCGCTGATGGATTCGCTTGATTTCGTCGGCGAATCCTTCGATCTTCTCGTGGCGCCCATCCAGGTCACCCAGGAGCCCGTCCCCTACCGACTTCGCTCTGGGCTGGTTCCTCTGGTGACTGTGATTTGGGGCATGTTGCTGGTGTTTCCGTATCTTTTGCTCACCTTCAATGGTGGCGCAAAGATGCTCACCGATCGCCTGGAGGGCTACCTCTCGCCGGTGACGAGCAGTGCTCTACCGGCTTGGCAGTGGCTGCTTTCAAGGTGGTGCGCACTGTCTACGGTGGGCGCCGTGTTGCTCGCCTACAGCGCTATCCTTTTCGTCGTGTACATGTGGTTTTACGGTAAGGCGGCCGATGTCCTGGTGTCCCAGGGGGTATTGGAAGGGCTCTCTGAGGTCGCGGCCCTTGGTGCCAGCGCCTATCTGGTCGATATGGTCGCGCTGTGGCGCGAGACCTCGGTGCTCTCCTATCTGCTCTGGATCATCGTCGCATCCTTTCAGATTGCCGCGCTTTGTGCGCTGCTGGTCTGGGGTGCCGCTCGAGCCTCATCGCTGCCGCAATTCCGTATTTTCGAGCTGATTCCTTTCATGCTGATCTTTATCGTCCCGCTCGCGGGCCTTGGTGCCCTCGGCAACGGGTTCTCTGTGGGCTCATGGCTTCCGGGGCTGAACATGGTGCTGAGTGCCGAGTATGTCATCGCCGGCGGTTTGCCCGGCTCAACGCTGCTGATCGCGCTTGGGCTGGTACTGATGACCAACCTGGTGTTCATCGCAGCCTGCCTTGCACCTGCGGCGATGGCGCTTCGTCGTGAGGCGCTATGGTCCTCTTGATGCCGGTATGCTCTATTTGCCCCTTGCCAACACCAATCGCAGGTCGCTGTTGGTGCCGACGAGACATTTCTTCACTGCTTCTGTTCCAGCGTCCACCAGAGCTGCCATGGTCTTGGGGTCGGTATTGTCGAGCGCGAAGCTGACATCTCCGTCCGATTCGAGCTCTCTTTCGATCCGACAGAACATCGCTAAGGGAAGTTGCGTCAGCAATCGCGTCGAGTGATCGACTTGCCCCCTCATCGCGACGTGCAAGAGTCTCGCCATGGGTTTCGCTGCCCATCCCCATACGCCGATATTTCCTCTGTGATTAGAGTCGTAAGGGCTGGCAGCGTGATTGGTGGTGCCTATGCTGAGGAGATAAATCCGGTCTAGAGTAAGCCTGTGCCACTTTTTCATCGCGATGGTGATCGCGGCGATATCTGGGGCGTTGGCATAGATTCCACCGTCGATATAGCGGTCGCCAGTCTCTCCATTGATCCTGTGGGCTGGGAAGTACGTTGGCGCTGCAGCGCTTGCCATGACGGCATCTCCGAGCTTGATATTGTGATGCTCAGGGTTCTCATTGGTCAGGATGACCGGTGTTCCTTTTGATTCGTTGAATGTCGGAAAGACGACTGTCTTCTCGATTTCTCCGAGCCTTTTCGCATAGAGATCGCCGATCACCTCTTCGATCGCACTTTTCAGTGGTGCTGCGTCATTTTTCGCTCGGAAAAACTGTCGTACGGTTGCCCATTTACCGCTCCTGAAAATTGCTTTTCCCTTGTCCTCGAACAACCTGCTCAGTTCATTCGCCGGCTTTCGTGCGAGCAGTCCCGCCACACAGAGCGCTCCAGCGGATGTGCCGGCCATGACATCAAAGCAGTCCAGAAGACCCGGCTCCCCGTTTAGCCCGATGGCCTGCCTCCGGGCGTCCTCGAGACCTTCCAGGACCTGAGTCGAGAATCTGCCCATCATGCCACCACCGGTGATGGCGAGGATGTTGGCACTGTCCACTGTCGGTTACCCTACGGCGATTTGAGATGCAGCTTCGGCATTCCCAGTTTTTCGTCGATTGCGCTCATGAGATTCTCCCATTGCCTTTTATTCCGTGCGACCACCAGTGTCAGACCGTGCTCCATCGCGATCGCCGCCGGCACCAAATCCGCATCGCTCAGATCAGTGGCGTGTCTCGCTGCAATCACCATGAGTCGCGACAGTCTCTCTGCAGCGCCCGAGTTCATGTTTGCGAGCGATACGCCGATGGGATTTTTCGCGTTGAGTTTTCGGACCATCGCTGCGTAGCTCTTTTTGAGCTCGTCTTTAGCGTCGTCGTCCAGTTCGCTGTCACGTATTTCGGCGCTGGCGACCGCCATCGTGAACCAGTCGACGAACGGACTGATCTTTTCTTTTTCGAGCCATCGAACAACGGGTTCTTCGGCCTGCGCTCGTAGGACCTGGACGAGCGCGTCCGCGCTCAGGATGTAGCCCATTGACTCAGATCCGTGTGCTTT
>REEU01000246.1 GCA_007694905.1 Gammaproteobacteria bacterium
CTATGGCAGCCGGCACGGCAACGTGTGTTTCATCCGTACGCTGGGCGACGTACTGGAAAACAACTGGAGCACCCACGAGCTCACGCTGGATCGAACAGCGCCCGCCAGGCCGTTGATCCCAGCGACTACTTACCCGCGACTGCAGCAATGGGCAGCGGAAAATCGTTACTGAAAACCGAGTTTCTTCAGGTGCTTTTTATTGCCGCGGGTTCTGGCGATGGGCCCTCAGCAAGAAGTAGGATTGGGCGCATTGGAACTTTCAAGCGAGCTTACAGGTTTCATCGGAGTGTCTTGGATATGCTCTACAGCTGGATACTCAAGTAAACTGCTCAGATGACCTCGAGCGCAATGTTCAATATACGAATCATGACAGGTCGAATCCTATGCGCGTTCGGATTGATGGCTGTGATGGTGTCAGCTTATGCTCGTGAGGCCTATGTGCCTGAGCAGGTCATGCTCTTCAGCCCCGAAGATGAGGCGGTTTATCAGCAACGCTTGTCGGCACTGCGGGAAGCCAGACGAGTCGGTCGCGGGCTGACCGAGTATTCTCCACTGGAACGGGTCGAAGGCGCAGACCCGGAAAACGATCTGCCAATCGTACCCTCGGAGCGTCGCAGTCTGCCGATGGATGCACTGAAGGAGGCTGGTGCTTACGCAGAGAAAATGAATTCGACTTCACTACTCATTTGGCGCAACGGGAAACTTGAATACGAACGGTACTTTGGCACTACGACCCGTGATGAACTTCTGGTTGCACGCTCCCTGGCCAAACCATTGACTGCGATCGTCGTAGGCCGCGCGATCGAGTTGGGGTACATTCGTGGGCTCGACCAACCGGTCAGCGATTTCATACCCGAGTGGCGTGGCGATGAGCGGCGTGAGCAGATGCTCATCAGACATATGCTGGACATGCGAAGCGGTTTTCTCCCGCAGTCACGCTCGGATCATGCTGACAGCCCACTGAACCGCGCATATCTGCATCCGCGTCATGACCAGGTCATCATCCATGAATATCCCCTGGTCGACCAACCGGGGAGTCGCTTCGAGTACAGCAACGCAACCTCACAACTGGTCGCAGTTGTTATCGAGCGCGCCACGGGAATGCGTTATGCAAGTTTTATTTCCGAGAAAATCTTACTCCCTTTGGGCGCTGCTGGTGGGAAGGTATGGGTGAACCGCGAAGGCGGCACGGCCCACGCAGGATGCTGCATCCTGTTACCCGCCAGAACATGGCTCCGGCTCGGGATACTTTTGCTCCAAGACGGTCAGTGGGGAGAGCACAG
This sequence comes from Gammaproteobacteria bacterium, assembly GCA_007694905.1. GTDB lineage: Bacteria > Pseudomonadota > Gammaproteobacteria > Pseudomonadales > Azotimanducaceae > SLTB01. The sequence continues at coordinate 1,284 of REEU01000246.1, forward strand.
ACTCCTGCCGACGGGGTATGTCGCCGAAATGCGCACAGGGACCGAGCAAAACATCTACTACGGGCTCGGTGTATACGTTGCCGGGCCCTACACGGAGCGGCGAGGTTTCACGCATCCCGACCGCCCCTCCGCGCTGAGTCCCCCGGTACTGCATTCCGAACCTTACCTCGCCGAAGACCTGTTCATGTTCGACGGCAATGGCAATCAGGTCGTGTATATCGTTCCATCCGCGCAGCTGGTCATCATGCGAACCGGTAACCGACCGGGCCCCGGACACGAATGGGACAACAGCATATTGCCGAATCTTGTGCTACGTGCTTTGCCAGTCCTGGAAGCGGCACCGCAAGCGGTTCACTAAGACGTCCTGGGCACGTCGGCTTTACTGCCGCGCCTCCACGCGGCGCCATTGACGGATGTCTCCGTCGCTGACGGCCAAACCAATCTGATGCACAGAGAACAGTTCGGCATGCCCCATGCCGGCGGGACGTTCGTTCGAGCCGATATAGTAGAGCCGGAGGCTGCCGTCTGCCATCGGCACCACCCAGGGACACCCTAGACGATGATCCCAACCACCCTCACCTGCGGGTACCTGGGCGAGGATGCTCCCTCCCCGGTCCGCGCCATCAATGCGCTGCCAGTCCAGACCATCGTCCGACACCGCGACCCCGAGTTGGCGGGAAACGGCTGGGCCCTCACCGATGTCCCCGACGCCTTCGTAGAACATCAGCCAGCGACCGTCATGGCGGATCACGTGCCGGGTCGCAACACCCAGATCATCAAATCGTCCGCTGGGGCCTGGCCCCAGAATCTTGCCGCGTTTTTCCCACCGAAACCCGTCGTCCGATTCAGCGACGGCAACCCAGAATTCCCCGGCAGCAGTCACGGTATGGTAATACAGACGCCACGTGCCATCATCGAGTGGAACCATCTGCGGCCACGACGCCATTCGCTCATCAAACTCCCCCGCCTCACCGACATCTAGCATCGCGCCCGAATGAGGCCCCTCGACCCGGACCCAATCGATACCATTGCGGGAAAGGGCAAGCCCCGGGAGCATCGGAAACCCTGGACGACCACCAGGACCCGGATCGCGGCGCCCGCCCAGATACCACATCCAGTAGAGATCGCCGTGGCGCGCGATATCGCTGATCCCCAGATGCGCAGAGTCGAAACGCCGCGGGTCCGGGTGAGGTTCAAGCACGGCGCCCTTGGTCAGCGGTCCGCGTACCCTGGTCCAGTCAAGGCCGTCAGGCGATTCGGCGAGGCCGACGCGGCCGGTCGGAAGCGTAATTGATCGATCGAACCCCTCATCTCGACCGTAGTACCACATCCGCCACGGGGTGGTCCCATCACCCGGCAGCACCCGCGGACAAGATACGCGCTCAGAATCCCACCAACCCGCGGGGCCCGGTGAAAACAGAAGACCAGGACGCTGATCTTGGGCGCCCGCAGTCGCTCCCAAGAGCACACCAGCCAGAAGACCGGAGACGATCAGCGTGCCACGCCTCGACAGGCTTCCTGACCTATCGGCGCGCACTGCGGTCCTCTGAGGCTGGCATTCGCAGCTGTAGCGTTTCATACACTGGAACCCTGTTCGCAATTTCAAAGTGCGCCACAACATCACTGGTTGCATACAGATCAATCTGCTCGACGAGGAAAAGTGAAGGTGCGAGTTCGTGAAGCGTCGAGGCCAGGTCTTTCAAGAGGCCCATACGTTTTTCGGCATCGAGTTCCCGACCGATGGCCTCGATCTTGGGCATCACTGCCGGCTCGCAGAAGAACGCGTTGCGTAGTGCACATGAGTAATACTCGATCGGCCGCTGCGCGTCGTTATACGGGGCAGCGTTCCAGGGCAGACTGAACAGATCGCCACGCGCCGTACCCCCAAGGTAATCCCGTAACCAAGCTGAAAAGGGTCGGAGCTGTAAAGTCGCGTGCACACCAATGCGCCGAAGATCCTGCACGACCACCTGAAAAATCTGGCGTGCACCGGGAATCCCGCCGGTAACGACTTCGATCCGCAACTCGAGTCCGTCGGGATATCCCGCCTCGGCTAACAAAGCCCTCGCACGCTCAGGATCATACGGGAAGGCGGGCACATTCGGATTGTAGCCTGGCGTGACCCGTGATGCCGGCTGGCCCGCAGGTTCGACGAGCCCTTGTAGCAGGATGTCGGCAATTGCCTGCCGGTTAACCGCCAGGTTCAATGCCTGGCGGACCCGAGGGTCACGCACGGGCGTGGGTGGATCGCGTTCGGTGTTGAAGGCCAGGGCCATGACCTGCATCGAGGGGCGATGGTGGACCATGAAACCGCGTGAGATCAGGAAATCGACATCTTCGATGTCGACCATCGTCAGATCTATCTCACCGGATCGCAGCGCCTGAACACGCACCGCATTGTCGGGCAGTGCCACCAGGTCAATCAGCGGGATCGTCGGCGGTCGCCAGGAGCCGGGGTTGGCCTCCAGACGCACACGCGCTCGCGCAGTGTCCCACTGCACGACCCGGTAGGATCCAGTGCCGGCCGGCATCCTGGCGAAACCTTCCGGGCCTAGCCTCGCCCAGGCTTCGGGCGCGACGATCATCACCGCAGACAGTCGCTGTGGCAGGATGGCATCGGGCTCTGCGGTGATGACGTCGATGATGTATTCACTGCGTGGCCGGATGCCGACGACGCCACGTATCTCATTGCCGATCAACGTCCGGCGACCCTCGGGCGAAGTCAGCCATTCCAGAGTCGCGCCGACCGCAGCCGCATTAAACGGCTCCCCATTGCTGAATTCAACGCCCTTCCGGAGCGAGAAACGCCAGGTACGGGCATCAACCAACTCCCATTGAGTTGCCAATGCCGGAACCAGGCGGCCTTCAGGATCAAGACGGGTCAACGCGTCAAAAAGCGCAGCCCAGGTGTAGCTCGAGGGGGTACCACTCTCGGTGAACGGGTTACCCATGGAGCGCGGCAGATCCGACACCCCAAAGCGCAACTCAGTCGCGCTGGCAATCGGCGCCAGGCTGCAACCTATCCACAACAGCAGTATGCATCGCCAGCCCAGGCGATTTCTGAACGCCATCATTCAGTCTAAGCGCCGCCCTCCGGCCACGAACCAGTAGCGGAAATTGGGTTCGCCGGTCGAGCAAAAGCGACCACGGTTTGGATCCGCGGGATCGCGCGTGCTGGGCTGGAAGCCGATACGTTGATCATCAAAACCCGCTGTTGTCAGCAACCCTGCGAAATCTGCGGTACAGCACCCCCCCCAGAATGGCTCACCATTGTGATAGCTCTGCCAGTCTCGGATGATGACATCATCGATGAGCATGTCCTGATAACGGTAGGGCACCTCGAGGTGTGCCATCACTCCGCCCGGTTTCAGCAAGCGATGGCATTCCGCAAGAATGCGGGGGAGCGCCTGTCTTGAGGTCTCATGCAGCATCACATGGGAGACGACCAGATCGAAGCTGCCATCTTCGAAATCCGTGTGCTCCGCATTCTGTTGTGAGAAGTGGATCGGAACCCCGAGCGCTTCGGCGCGTGCATGGGCATAGCGCAACATCGCAGGCGAGGCATCGACCGCATGGACTTCCGCATCCGGGAAATGCTGTGCCAGAGCGACTGTGCTGTTACCCACCGTGCAGCCAAGATCAAGAATCCGGCGCGGTGAGGTCACTGCGAAAGCATCCTGCAGGAACGCAACCATCGTATGGCCGCGGCCGTCATTCATGACCCCGCCGTTGGCCTGGAGCTGGAATAGCGCGCCGCCGCGATCATACATGGCGCCGGCGCGAAGATCGTCGTCACCCCGATCAAGAGCATATCCGCCCGGCATGGCGTGGACATCTTTGGCGGTCAGATACCGGGGCAACTGCATCTCGGGCGAGAGCCTTAGACTGCCTACACGACCCTGGCGATCACGAAATGCCTGGCGAAGCTTTTCATGCTGCGCCTCCACGCTCTGGCCCACATAGTTCCAAAGAAGCTTCTGCGATGAAGCCCACATGCTTCCCCATAAAAGATACGCTGGATCCGTTTCGCAAGCTCTCCGGACCTCGAAACGCTGTCCGGGTGCAGCCGGTACATCGACCGGTATATCGGCGTCTCGTGCATGTGAGCGGATTCGCGGCTTCACCACCTCTTCAGCGAAGCCGTTGATCCACCCCCGCAGGCTCAGAAAGAATTGTTCACGTTCTCGGGCATCATGGCCCGGACGGACCATCATGGCGTGCGTGGACGCATTCTCAGCGGTCATGATCATCCCCTGGAAAAATCATCTTGATTGGACTTGTCACCTGAGCAACAAGTTCATCGGTCAGCGCAGCCCGCTGTCTTGCGATCTCCGCCGACGGCACATAGGCATCGACTTCTGTGTTTCCCCAACCGCCAGCAGCCTCGTTGAGACGCTCATGCGTGTCGAGCCGGGCACGCAAAGATGCGACCTCGCCGGCGAGGGCCAGCACCATGTGCAGCAGTGCGTCCAGTTCCGGCGGGTTCAAAAACGCCTGACCGGCAATAGATGTCGAGCCTGAGCCCTCATCAGATTCCTTGTCCGTGCTCACAGCAGGCTCCTCATCTGCGCGCCCTCGCCTGGGTGCAGCGTTACATTCAATCCATGTCTCGGGCTACGCGGAATCCGAACACCTGGCTGTTGAGCTCGGCAGGGTCGCGACCGCGAAAGGTCGGGCGCTGACGGTCGAGAGCGGTATTCCAGCTACCACCGCGAACCGAGCGACGATCACAACCCAATTCAAGCTGCGGGCTGCCGTCGCGAGGCGCGGAGTCCGGGTACGGCATAGCGTAACAATCCTTGACCCACTCCCAGACATTGCCAACCATGTCATAAAGCCCGAAGGCGTTGGGCTGGAATGAGCCCACCGGCGACGGCAGCTCGTGCCCATCGTCGCACGGCGCGGCAGCAATCGGTGCTTCGGGACGCGCGCGTGCCGCAGATTCGTCGAAAATGTTCGCGTGCAGGCATGCTTGTGCAGGGTCATCGCCCCAAGGAAACACTTCTTCGCTGCCGGCTTTGGCTGAGTATTCCCATTCCGCTTCGCTCAGGAGTCGGTAGCGAAAACCGGTCTTCTCGCTCAGCCACGCCACGTATGCCTGTGCGTCGTACCAGTCGACACAGGCCACCGGCCATTCGGGGTCCGGCGCACGCCCGTAGCCGGGGTCTCGCCAGCTCGCGGCCTCGTCTCGCCTGGCGACGCGCCCATCCCACATAAAACAACCGACATCCGACGAATGCCCTGTAGCCGCGACGAAGGCCTCGAACTGGGCCTGCGTGACTTCAAATCGCCCCACGGCAAACGCGTAATCGATATTGACTTCGCGCACCGGTCCCTCGTAGCGCTCTGGCTCACCACCGTCATGGCCCATCGCGAAAGAACCTGGAGGGACAACCACCATTTCCGGGCAGTGGTCTTCGCAATCGCGAAACACCTCGTAACCATCGATCGCGTAGGCTGAACCAACCACAGGGGGGAGCATCCACGCACAAACCAGCCATACCAATACCTTGCCGTCAGCCATCAGAGATGCTCCATGATTTCCAATACAGCCCGTTCAGCACTTTCCATAGCGCCCTCCAGCCCGCGGTTCGCGCGCGCCGTATGCTCGCCGCAGAAGTGCAGATTACCCAGCGGCTCCCCCATCATCTCCAGATAGCGGGTAACCTGACCGGGTCCCCAAACCACCCAGTCGCCGGCCGAGAAACGGTCCAGTTGCCAGGATTTGAACCCAACCACATCGAGCTGACCTCGTGCCGCAGGTCGCAGACGCTCGATCTCTTCAATGACCGCCTTTCCTGCCGCGTCAGCCCCAAGAGTATCAAGATACTGTGCGCCGAACCCACGGCCCCAGGCGGTCAGACTGGTCACCTCGTCGGGTGCGTCACCATGACGATTCGCCATCACGTAACCCGCCGGACCGTTGGTCCACATTGAGGGGCTCTCGCCATCATCCAGCCAGAACGGCCTCTTTGGCGCGAGGAATACCTGCGTAATCAGCATCTGCGGCACGGTATGCAGTGCCTCGACCCTTTCGGGCGGAAGTGGCGGGTCGAAGTGGACCCAACGCATTGGAGGCAGCGGCATCGAGCACAGGACCCGTCTCGCACGGATCCGGCGGCCATCCTCGCAGTACAACTCGGCAGAGCGCTGGCCATAGCGGATCGATCGCACCGCACGGCCCAGCATAATCTCGTGATCCAACGAAGCGGCCATAGCGTCAGTGATCTGACTGTTCCCCCCGCGCGCCATCAGGCCCACCTGCTCTATCCGATTCTGCAGAGCGAACCATTGCTGCATGTAGAACCACTGCAGGATTGAGGCCAAATGCGCAGAACTGCCGTACTGCGGATTGGTGTTATAGGCAATATCGATCTGCGGTTGCTCTAACCCAAGCCCTAGAAGGAACTCGTGAGCGCTCCTGTCGAGTAACGCGTTCTCCCGTCCATACCAGTCTTCCATGGACTGGAGCGGGTTGTTTTCAGCGACAAGTCGCCACATCAGACTCGGCGGAAAAACCTCGCGGTAGGCCTCGGGCATTGGATTGCGGGGAGACCCGGACCATCTCGCCTGAGGAATCAGCTCTCCACCCAGGACGATCGCAGGACTGTCCAGGCGTTGCCGCGCAGAATGATCGAACAGATTGATGTCATGCTCTGCGCAAGCACTGCGGACTCGGCCATACCCGCCCAGGATCGCACTCCCTCCCGCCTCAGCGCCTCCGGGCGCCTCTTGAATTGTCAGGACCCTACCGCCTACGCGAGTCCGGCCCTCGACAATCTGCACGCTGACGCCAAACCCTTCGAGCAGCTGTGCTGCGTAAAGCCCGGAGATGCCTGCGCCGATGATCGCCACATCGACCACAGTATCGTCGCGAGCACGGGCCCCGCGGGGCATCGCCGCCATGACAGATGCC
>REEU01000104.1 GCA_007694905.1 Gammaproteobacteria bacterium
ATGTGCTGCTTGGCCTGCAGCCCACTTCGAATCTGGCTGCGGTGATGAGTGGCGAACGCAACCTCGAGGAGGTCATCGTCCACGGGCCCGCCGGTGTGCGAATCGTCCCTTCGGCTTCTGGCGTGAGCGCCATGGTGAGCATGGGGGCTCGCGATCAGGGGGGGCTGATCAGTGCCTTCGCAGGGCTCCCGTTCGGTGTCGACGTCATGATCGTCGATACCGCTGCAGGCATCGACGGTGTTGTCATGGGTTTCTGCCAGGCAGCCCACGAGGTGCTTGTAGTGGTGTGCGATGAGCCCGCCTCTATTACGGATGCCTATGCGGTGATCAAGGTTCTGTCCAGAGAGCGGGGAATCAGGCAATTCCAGGTGTTGTGTAACCGGGTGCAGGACACCAGTCAGGGGGCCGCATTGTTCCGAAAGCTGTTTACTGTGTGTGAGCGCTTCCTCGATGTCAGCCTGCAGCACTGTGGGAATGTTCCGGAAGACGCGACCCTTGGTCGTGCGGTGCGCCTGCAGAGGGCGGTGGTGGACGGCTTTCCGTCAAGTCCATCCGCTCGCGCGTTCAAGGAACTGGCAGGACGTGCCGATAACTGGTCTGTGCCTGCGATGCCAACGGGCCAGCCGGCGTTCTTTCTGGAGCGCTCGCTCGCTCCGGCAATGGCACCCCAGGTTGTGGGAGCGGAGTGATGTACGCAGCCATGGGAAGAGATACAGGCGAAGTGGTGGTCGAGCAGCACATGGATCTGGTGCGGCGGCTTGCACATCACCTCATGGGTCGGCTGCCGGCGTCGGTGCAGCTCGATGACCTGATTCAGGCCGGTGTGGTGGGGTTGCTGGAAGCTGCGCGTCATTTCGATGACAGCCATGGGGCCAGCTTCGAGACCTACGCGGGGATACGCATTCGTGGCGCGATGCTCGACGAAGTCAGGCGCCAGGACTGGTCGCCGCGGTCGGCTCACCGCGCAAGCAGGGAGATCAGTGAGGCGGTACGCAGAGTCGAGGGTCGAACAGGCCGGGAAGCTTCGGCCGCAGAGATCGCCAGGGAGCTTGGCGTCGAGCTGGAGGCATACCACGGCATGCTCCGGAAGGTCGCGGAAGGGCGGGTGTTCAGCCTGGAAGACATGTTTGGAGCGGATCAGAGCGCCGACGAGATGCTCTCTGGAAAAAGTGACGACCCGGCCAGAGAGTGCGTACGAAGAAACTTTTCGGATGCGGCGGCCGAGGCGATTGCGAAACTTCCGGAGCGGGAACAGCTGGTGCTTTCGCTCTACTACGATCAGGAACTCAACCTCAAGGAGATCGGCGAGGTGCTTGGAGTGAGTGAGTCGCGTGTTTGCCAGATCCACGGGCAGGTCCTGGTCCGGCTGCGCGCACGCCTCACCGATTGGACGTTCGACGAAGTGACTGCCTGATGGCGTGGGGCGCGAGCATGTCGCCTCTGGCTTGTACCTGACAACCGAGAATGGGAACGTCACATGGACAAGGCAATGAAGGTGCTGATCGTCGACGACTACTCGACGATGCGACGAATCATCAAGAACCTGCTGCGTGAGCTGGGCTACACGAACACCATCGAGGCTGACGATGGTGAGACGGGCCTCGCGGAACTCAAAAAAGGCGGTGTGGACTTTCTCATCACCGATTGGAACATGCCGAACATGCCGGGCATCGAGCTGCTGCGGAACGTCCGCAACGATCCGGTGCTCAAAGACCTGCCGGTTCTGATGGTTACGGCGGAGGCAAAACGGGAACAGATCGTCCAGGCCGCCGAGGCCGGCGTCAACGGGTACGTCGTCAAGCCGTTCACGGCCCAGACCCTGCAGCAGAAGATCGACCGGATCTTCGAGCGCCAAGCCGAAGCAGGTTGACACTCATGACAGCTCAGGCGCGACGTTCGGATGAAATGCTGGAGCATGCCCGTGCGCTGGTCCAGGCATTGGAGGCAGGCGATGAGCGGGCACAGGCCCAGGCCATTCAATGGATCGCCGGTGGCGAACTGATGCTCTGGCAACGGGAGCTCAAGCAGATCGCTGAGAGCCTGCGGGATACGCTTTGTGGAAGTCAGGTCACGCGGGAACTGTCGCGACTCGCGCACAGGGAACTGCCCGATGCGAAGCAGAGTCTCGGCTATGTCCTCGAGCTGACCGAGGATGCGGCTCACCGAACCCTCGAGGCGGTCGAGACCGCCTTGCCGCTTGCTTCGAACCTCGCCCGTTCCGTGGCGGAATGCAAACTGCGTTGGCAGGTTTCGAGCACATCCGTTTCTGCCGAGGGAGACGAGGCGTTCCGGGCGCTGCTCGACTGCGCCGAAACTGAGTGCACGGAGCTCAAGGCCAGCCTCTCCGACGTCCTTATGGCACAAGGCTTTCAGGACCTTACAGGACAGATCATACGGCGCGTGGGTGATCTGGTGAGTGAGCTGGAGCAACATCTGGCAACTCTTGGACCCGTTCCAGAGGACGCCGCATCCCTTCGCGTCGATACGTTGCATCAAGGCATGGGTACCCAGGTTCCCGGTTCGGATGCATCCGACTCGGTCAGCGGCCAGGACGACGTGGACGACCTGCTGGCGCAGCTGGGTGTTTAGGGTTGTGCCCTCGCCGGGTCAGGAGCCTTGCGCAGTCGTTACGCGGCAGACGTCCGCGGCACGACTGAAATCGTGGTGACACGGTGGAGTAGCGGTGAGTCATGGACTTCCTGAGTGTCATTGGCGTCATTCTCGGTTCGGCCGCCATCTTTGGTGGCAGCGTGGCCAAAGGCAGCGGCCTGGCTGCGCTGTGGAACGGCGCGGCCTTTCTGATCGTGATCGTGGGTACTTTCGCCGCGGTTCTGGTTCAGGTACGCCTGCAGGCTTTCGCCCACGGTCTGGCGATCCTGCGCTGGGTCTTCGTCTCACCGCTTTGCGACGGTGAGGAACTGCTTGCGAAAGTGCTCGCCTGGAGCCAAGTCGCACGAAAGGAGGGGCTGCTCGGACTCGAGGACCTCACCGAGGAGGAGCCGGATCCTTTCATCCGCAAGGGGCTGCAGCTGCTGGTCGACGGCGCGGAGCCTGAAAGCATCCGCCATATCATGGATCTCGAGAGTTCGAGCCGCGAACAGTTCGATCATCAGGGTGCGAAGGTGTTCGAGAGTCTTGGGATCTACGCGCCGACGCTGGGAATCATCGGCGCGGTCATGGGACTGATGGCTGTCATGCAGAACCTGGCTGAGCCAGAGAAGCTCGGTGCCGGAATCGCCGCCGCATTCGTGGCCACGATCTACGGCATCGCTTCCGCAAATCTGCTTTTCCTGCCGATCGGAAACAAGCTCAAGGCGATCATCAGCGGGATTGGTGATCAGCGGGACCTGATCGTGGAAGGACTCGTCGGGATCGCTCGCGGCGACAATCCTCGCAGCATTGAAACACGGCTGCGCGGTTACCTGATTTAGAGGGCTGTTCGCTGTGGCACGTCGACGGATCCAGGAAGAGCATGTCAATCACGAGGCGTGGGCGATCCCCTACGGCGACCTCATTACACTGCTGCTTGCCTTTTTCGTAGTCATGTATGCGCTCTCTTCCGTTAACGAAGGCAAGTACCGCGTACTCTCCGATTCGTTGGTGGCGGCTTTTCGGGGTGCTCCGAAGTCACTGGAGCCGATCCAGATCGGTCAGATATCCAAATCTTTTCACGAACTGCACCTCTCTGAGCAACGCACTCTGGTGCCTTTGGAGATCGAGGCCTTTGTTCAGGACGACGACGTTTCTTTGCGTGATCGTGAGGTGGGATGGAGCGTTCGCGGCGATGCCTTCGATACCCCCGCGAGTCAGGCGTGGGCTGAACGCATGATAGAGACCCTTTTCCAGGCGATCGTCTCGGAACTGGATGAGCTGATCGAGGAGGACCTGGTCACAGTCAGGCAGAACAGACACTGGCTGGAGGTGGAGATCAACACCTCCCTGCTATTCGAGACTGCGAGCGCACAGCTGGCCGATCAGGCGGAAGCCATCGTTGCGCGACTGGCAGGCATTCTGGCGCAGGCTGATATCAGGCTGCAGATCGAGGGGCATACCGACTCCCTTCCGATCAATACTGAGATCTTTCCCTCGAATTGGGAGCTTTCGACGGCAAGGGCCGCGAATGTGGTCCGCTTGTTTGGAAACAATGGGGTGAATCCGGCACGCATGGCGGCGGTGGGCTTCGGGGAGTTCCGACCAGCCGCCGACAATTCGACCCAGGTTGGCCGAACGAAGAACCGGCGCGTGATCATTGTAGTGATGGCGAAACGTGAAGATCAGGCAATAGATAACAGGATTGCCGAATTCAGCGCTGCAGGCACTTAGGGACGTGCTGATCAATTCCTCCACGGCTGTGCGGGTGATTGCCGGTGTAATGGCAAGGCGCGTCGCGCAGGGAAGGCTGGTTGCCTTTGCAAGCGGCGCAACGCCGCCAATGCGCCGGCAAACGCCCGCCCTTCGGGGCCCTCAGGGTGCGCCCGCCTCCGCGTTGCGCTTGCTTGACGTAGCACCACTATGCCTGCACAAGCGCGCCTTGATGCGAACGCGCCCTGACGGCCAGAGTCGCGGAGGAATTGATCAGCACTTCCTTAGTGCTGCCTAAGCGTGGATGAAGCGGCCGGGTCGTCGCTGCGAATTTGATGGATCAAGGAGCGAGCGTGATGCGCAGTATTGGAGATCGAGGGGCTGTGTTACCCGTCAGGCCCGTGGCGCCGGCTCGTCGCACAGGTTCTGAAGATGATTCGCCTCGAAAGCGTCCTGACAACGACGACCACCCGGTCGACCGGAAACGTGATGATCGTGACGGCCGGGGCCGGCCCTCCACCGGTGGTGTGGACGAGATGGCCTGAACCTCATTACAGCGGTCGAAGCCGGAGCTGCTCTGCGCTATTCACAAACTGCAGACGCGATTTCCACCCGCGCGCTTGGCGGCATACATGGCGCGGTCGGCGCGATCGAGGAGAGTGCTTAGCGAGTCGCCCTTCCGCCAGGCGCTGAAGCCGATGCTGACGGTCGCGCTCCGGCCGTGATCGATGGATTCGATCCGCTTTTCATCCAGGCTGACCTGGATCCGGTCCGCAATGATGCGGGCACCATCGAGGTTTGTGTTGGGCAGCACGATGACAAATTCCTCACCACCGTAACGAAAGCAGGCGTCGGTTGCACGGTGCGCTCCCACCAGCGTACGGGCCACACTTTTGAGGACTGCGTCACCTGCGATGTGGCCGTATTGGTCGTTGATGCTTTTGAATTTGTCGATATCGAGAAGCAGCAGGGAAAGCGCTCTGTCGTATCGATCCGAGGCAGCCATCTCACGGTCCAGAACGGACTCGAGCGCCGTTCGATTGCCAAGGCTTGTCAAGGGATCCAGTAGTGAAGCGGCTAAAGCCCGTCGATAGCGCAAGGCATTACGCAGTGGGTACTGGAGCAGGCCGATACAGCTCTCTATCTGAGCGTTCAGGCGGGCAGTAAAGCCCGTATTGCGCGAGACCTTGAGCTCCCCAGATGAATCAGCCAGATCAGGGAGACGAAACCGGTGTGTGAAAATGGCTTTTCGGCCGACGGTGAGATCGATGCGCTCAGTTGCGTCAATGAATGCCAACCCTTCGACTTCGAAGGGGATTGAAATGATTTCGTAGAGCGAAGAAAGCAGATCCTCCACATCGAGAGAGGTCTGAAGCGTAGCCATGATCTTATAGCGTAACGTCTGCCCTGTGCAGCCGTGACAGGGCGCAGCGCGAGCATGTCTGAGTTGTCGGTCCAGGGCCCCGCCGCGCAAGGCGGGGGAGTGATCCAAGAAGGTCGCCATCGTGATCTCCCATGGTGTTTTGTCTCCTTTAGCGAGAAACGTGCCAGTTATGGCAGGGCTCTGATTTAAAAAGAAAAAATCTGAAATTCCCGGCCGTCGCGACCCGAACCATTGCTTGCGGAGTCAAAAAAACGTCGATCGGCAGGTGGACGATCTGAAATGAAACACATTCGGTAACTCAAGATTCACTGGTTACTTGTCGATAAGAACTCAGCGTGTGGATCTCTGCGTCCCACGAATCGGAAGGGCGCTGATGCAGGGTGTTGTTGGCCTTTGGGTCAGACGCGCCTGCGAAGCTGAATCAGTCTCTTGGAGTCGGCTTGTCCCATGGGAATTGTTGCTGGAACCCTTATCGTATTCGCATCCGTACTGGGGGGGTTCGTCGCGCATGGTGGTCAACTGCTGGCCATTTGGCAGCCTTACGAAATCGTCATTATCTGCGGAGCGGCTCTTGGCGCATTCGTCATCGCCAATCCCGGATCAACGGTGACCAAGGTCGGACGCGCGATTCCCGCCATCTTCAAGGCGGGTCCCTACGGTAAGGATCGCTACCTCGAGCTGCTTCGCTTCATGCACGCCCTGTTCGCCAAGGCGCGCAAGGAAGGTCTGATCGGCATCGAATCGGATATCGATGACCCGGAGAACAGCGAGCTCTTTCGTGCCTATCCTGGTCTCCTCGAGGATGCTCACTCACTGACGTTTGTTCAGGATTACATGCGCCTGATCATCGGCGGTGAGATGGACGCATTCCAACTCGAAAACTTGATGGATGTGGAACTCGAGACTCATCATCATGATGTCGCGGAGCCGGGCCATGCGCTCAATCGCGTCGCTGATGCGCTGCCCGGTTTCGGTATCGTCGCTGCCGTTCTCGGCATCGTGAATACCATGCAGGCCCTCGGCGGGCCCGTGGAAGAGATCGGTCAGCTCGTGGCAGCCGCTTTGGTGGGGAGCTTCCTTGGCATTCTCCTCGCCTACGGTATGGTGGGGCCGCTGGCCACCGCGCTCAGTCAACGGGGCGAGGAGGAGGCCCAGTACTTCACCACCATCAAGACCTGTCTGATGGCCAGCTTACGCGGCTATGCGCCTAAAGTGGCGGTCGAGTTTGGTCGCAAGTCCATCCCAACCAAGCTCAGGCCTGGCTTTGATGATCTCGAAGCCGAGCTCAAGGCTGAGCGCGGCTGAGGCTCTGGAGTCGATACGGTGTCGGAACAACCCATTGTCATCAAGCGCATCTACAAGGTCGACGGTCATCACGGCGGATCCTGGAAAGTGGCGTTCGCTGACTTCGCGACTGCCATGATGGCGTTCTTCCTGCTCATGTGGATCATGGGTCAGACGACGGAGGAGGAAAAAGGGGCCATCTCGGAGTTCTTCAACAATCCTTCCGCAGTGCCGGGTGCCAGCAGCGTGCCGCCTCCGGCTGGGTCGTTCGGTCAGGGCGGGCCGAGCAACGCAGTGATTGACCTCGGCGGCAGCATGGAGTTACCACGGGAGGTGAGTGTTGAGGCGGAGGTGGCCGAGGCGAATCGGGCCATGCTTGGGGACCTTAGAGCCGAACTGCTGGAAGCCATGGAGGAGCAGTCTGGGCTTGCAGATTACACCGACCACATTCTCATTGACGTCAGCCCGGAGGGACTGAGAATCCAGATCGTTGATCAGGAACGGCTGTCCATGTTTCCCCTTGGAAGTGCCAACCTCGAGCCGTTCGCGCAGCACATGATCAGGGAGTTGGCGCTGATTCTGGATAAGGACGACATTCTTATCAGCATCTCAGGACACACGGACTCGCTGCCCATTGTTCGCGCGGGCTACAGCAACTGGGAGCTGTCAACGGATCGTGCGAATGCGGCTCGGCGGGCTCTGGTCGAGGCAGGCCTCGATGAGGAAAGGCTGGGTCGGGTGGTGGGTCTGGGGTCAACGGTTCCGCTGCTCGAAGAGGATCCTGCTCACGCCGTCAATCGGCGCATCTCCATTCTCGTGATGAATCAGGACTCCATTGACTCGATGCGAGCTGCAGCGCGAGGACTCGTGGTCAGCAAGTAATCGGTGAAAGAATGGACCAGCACTTCCCTAAGCGTTCATCAAGCGTCTCACGCCTAGGCAGCTACGTTTTGGGGCTGGTTGGATCAAAGCGAGAGCAACCCCCTAGGCCGTCGGCACATCCGACGCGACGTCTCTGGTGAATCGCAGCGCTCTCGTATTCGAGTCCGCAGACTCCTAGTGTCCTGAGTCCGAAGTTCGCATAGCTGTGAGCTTGGCTGCGGTTCGGAAACAAAGCGCGTCGAGGCGGCGTATCGGCAATACGTCAACGAGGTGCAACGCAGTGTCCGGGCCGCAGCCAAGCTCCCTTCGGGCGCGGCCTGTAT
>REEU01000131.1 GCA_007694905.1 Gammaproteobacteria bacterium
AGTTCGGTCTCGGTGATTTCCAGGATCAGCTTGCGGCGATCGATGCTCCAGAGGTCGGCGAGCTCCTCGAGCCGGTCAGGGAACTGCACGTCTGCCAGGCGGGAGACCGGGATGTTCACGGACAGCGTCCAGTCCGCACCCCGCGCGGACCAGTCCCGCCAGGCATCCAGGCTGAGGATGAGCATGCGATCGGTGAGCACGTCGCCGAGCCCGAATTCCGCGGCCGTGGGAATGAACTGGTCCGGCAGCAGAACTTGGCCGTCGTCCAGGCGCAGGCGGGCGAGTGCCTCGAATCCGGCCACTTCGAGCCGGCGCAGATCGATCTTGGACTGGAAATAGGGCTCGATGCGATTCTGCTCGAGCGCCGCCTGGAACGCTTCCGGCGTGACCAGCGGTCCTGCTTCCTCGACGTCGGTGTGGCCTGCGACCGTTTTGATCAGTGCCTCGAACTCGGCGATGGAGAACGGTTTGTGCAGCGTCCCGAGGATATTCAGTCCATCTTCGCGTCCGGCACTCGCAGCCGCCGACAGGATGCAGCCGGCATGGCCGCTGATCAGGATGATGGGCGTCCGGCAACGATTGCTGCCGAGGCGGCGCATGAGCTGCACGCCATCCACGTCCGGGAGGCTGAGATCCAGAAACAGCACGTCCGCGGCGGCAAACGTCTCCGCATCGAGGTCCGTGGCGCGCTCATACAGCGTGGACTGAAAGCCGGATGCCGCGCACAGGTCCCGCAGGAAATGGGCCATTTCCACGAAATCGTCGATGATGATGGCTCGGTTCTGCGTGGCCTGCTTGGCACCGACGTGCATCTTGGGCCTCCTTTTCGAGGTCGTTCTCGGCTGTTCATCTTGGACCGCTGGGGGGGTGCCACAAGGCGGGGATGTCCGCGGCGTTACGCTCGCACCCGAAATGGCGGATCTGTTGCGTATGTAACGGATAACGTATGCTCGAAGGGATTTCCCCTGCCGAGCCGCAGCCATGGCCCAGCCCCCGACTCTGCTGATTGTAGAAGACGATCTGCAACTGCGCTCGCTGTTGAAGCGCCGCTTCGAGGCTGAAGGCGCGGACGTCCTCACCGCTGCCGGGATGGTGGATGCCCTGGGTATCCTGCGCGCCGTGAAACCCGTGGCGGCGGTGGTGGACGTGGGTCTCGAGGACTCCAATGGCCTCGACCTGGTGGCCGAGCTGGCCGCTGAGCTGCTGGTGGTGGTGATCACCGGCAACCGGGAACTGGCGTTGCTGCGCCGCGCCCTGTCACTCGGAGCCGCCGACGTGGTGTTCAAGCCTTTCGATGACCGTGAACTCGCCGAGCGCGTGCTTGCGCGTCTCCGCCGCGGGCCGATGCGCACCGGTGGCAGCCAGCCTGCCGCCTGCCTCCAGCTGCGCAGGAGTCGCAATCTGTACTGCAGCCGCGACGAGCGCGAGGAGCGGCTGTCCCAGCGGGAAGCCCAGGCGTTCCAGTTGCTGCTCGAAGGCGGCAGTCGTGTCGTCACCCGGGACCAGCTCTCCAAGGCCATCTATGGGGAGCCGTGGGACCCAGCGAGCCGCCGGGTCGATGCGTTGATCGGCCGGCTGCGGGGCAAGCTGCACTGCGAGCTCTGTGACGTACACCGGTGTCTGACCACGGTGCACAACGTGGGCTATCGCTTCGACGGTAGCGTCCGGGCCGAGGATTGAGCCCTTCAGTAGGCCTCCAGCGCAGGCTCGTCGAGGGCGGCCAGCTGCTCACGCAGCGTGAGGATGTGCTCCGAGAAGAAGCGCTGGTTGGCAAAGAAGGGAAACGCGCGCGGAAAGGCGGGATCTTCCCAGCGGCGGCCGATCCAGGCCGCGTGATGCATGATCCGCAAGGTGCGCAGCGGCTCCACGAGCACCAGCTCACGACTGTCGAACTCGGCGAATTGCGCATAGCCCTCGAGAATGTCCGAGAGTTGGGCGATGCGCTGGGGGCGCTCGCCAGACAGCAGCATCCAGAGGTCCTGGATGGCGGGCCCGTTGCGGGCATCGTCGAAATCCACGAAGTGGGGCACTTCGTCGCGCCACAGGACGTTGCCCATGTGGCAGTCGCCGTGCAGACGCAGCCCGTGGAAGCTTTGCAGGGGGGGGAAATCCTGTTCGATCCGCTTCAGCAGATCCGCGCTCAGCGTCTCGTAGGCCGGCCGCAGTTCAGTGGGCAGGAACTCGGATGCGAGCAGGAATTCGCGGCTGGCATGACCGAACTCCGCCACGCTGAGGTCGGGGCGGTGCGTGAAACGGGACAGCGCTCCGACGCGGTGGATGCGCGCCATGTAGCGGCCGAGCACGGCCAGGGCGTCGAGATCCTCCACGTCCGGGGCGCGGCCACCGTGGCGGGGATAAATGGCGTAGCGCAGGTCGGCGTCGGTGTGCAGCGTGCGGCCTTGCTCGTCCGCCAGGGGCGGCACGGCGGGAATTTCCAGGTCCGCGAGTTCCTGGGTGAAGACGTGTTCTTCGAGAATTTGCTCATCGCTCCAGCGATTCGGGCGATAGAACTTCACCACCACGGGGGCGTCGTCCTCGATGCCCACCTGATAGACGCGATTCTCGTAGCTGTTCAGCGCGAGCACGCGCGCGTCGCTGCGGCAACCGGTGGCCTCCACCGCACGGATGACCCGATCCGGGTCCAGTTCCGCAAAGGGAAGCTTGTCGTGGTCGATCTCCGCCATGTCTGCGGTACGCCGCCTGCGAATCAGGGCGCGATGATCCTGGAGCGCCCCTGGGTGCGTCAATGTACGCTAGCTGAGGGGTGTGCGGGCGAATACCCACGCCCGGATGTCCTCCACGCCCGCCCGCCGCAGGGTCAGCGCGAGCGCATCCAACGTCGTTCCGGTGGTGACGACGTCGTCGATGAGCACGATGCTCGACGGCAGTGGCCCGGGCTTCACCGTAAAAGCGTTGGCCAGATTGCGGCGTCTCTCGGAGCGGCTGAGTCCGGATTGGGCCCGCGTACGTCGGTTCCGGCGCGCGGTGCCTGAGAGCAACCGCCAGGGACCTAGCCGTGCCAGGTGAGCGGCGATGAGGCTGCTCTGGTTGAAGCCCCGCCGCCATTGCCGCCATGGATGCAACGGCACCGGCAGCAGCCAGGCGTCGTCGGCGAAGGCGCCTGCGGGCCGTCGTGCCCACATCACCTCGGCCATGACCCGGGCCGCAGCCCGTACCTTCCTGAATTTGAGCGCCTGCACCAGAAGGTCCGCCGGGTCCGTATAGCTGCATGCAGACACGAGGCGATCATGGCGCGGTGGGCGCAGCTGACAGGCACCACAGGCGCTCGCGTCCGCGGCCCCGATTGGTCGCGGCAGCCCGCAGCGTGGACAGGGGTCGGGCATGGCCTGCAGGTCTTCCTGGCAGACGCCGCAAAGATCCTGGCGACGCTGGCTCGGGAATCCGCACAGGACGCAGGTTCCCGGCGCCAGGGCCCAGGGCAGGGTAGTCGCCAACTGTTGGATCCATCGCCGCATGGGTCCAGCATCGCCACGCGGCTGCAGGCCGGCCAAGTGGATTTCGCCCACGGCGAGCGTGCGTCCGGGATGAAGGGGTTGTAGGACGAGGCTGAAGGGACATGTTCGCGCGATCGGAATACCGCCTTCGGATCACCGCCTGCGGAGCACAGTGCTATGATGCGCGCGCCCGACGGCCGCTGCCCCCGCTGCCCGGGCGTCATCAAACTTCCAATCAGTTCGAGGTCGCCATGCCAGCCTATCGCACGCCGCTGCGCGACATGCGCTTCCTGCTGCACGATGTCTACGACTTCCCCGGCCACTACCAGCGCTTGGAGGGTGTGGAGCCGGTGGACGCGTCCCTGCTCGACGGCATACTCGATGAGATCGCGCGGTTCACGGAGCAGCAGCTGTTCCCGTTGAACCTGTCCGGGGACAAGACTGGTTGCCGGCTCGAGAACGGCGTCGTAAGCACGCCGGACGGTTTCCGGGAAGCCTACGAGGCCTTCGTCGCCGGCGGTTGGACCGCAGTCACGGGCGCGCAGGAATGGGGTGGCCAGGGCTTGCCTGCCAGCGTCGGCATGTTGGTGGAAGAGCTCACCATGACCACGAATCTGGCCTGGGGCATGTATCCCGCCCTGTCTCACGGGGCCATGAACGCGCTCGAGATTCATGGCACGGATGAGCAGAAGGACGTCTATCTGCGCAAACTCCACGCCGGCACCTGGACCGGGACGATGTGTCTCACCGAGCCCCACTGCGGTTCGGATGTGGGCCTCGTTCGCACCCGGGCGGAACCCGAGGCCGACGGCAGCTACTTCATCACCGGAACCAAGATCTTCATTTCCGCGGGCGAGCACGATCTTGGCGAGAACATCGTCCATCTGGTGCTGGCCAGGTTGCCGGGCGCGCCGGCAGGAACGAAGGGCATCTCCATGTTCCTGGTGCCGAAGTATCTGCCGGAAGGTGACGGCATCGGTGCCCGCAACGGTGTCAGCTGCGCCAGCATCGAAGAGAAGATGGGCATCCACGGCAATGCCACCTGCGTGCTCAACTTCGATGGCGCAAGGGGCTGGCTGGTGGGCGCGGAAAACAAAGGCATGCGCTGCATGTTCACCATGATGAATGCGGCGCGACTGGTCGTGGGTCTGCAGGGGCTCGGCCAGATCGAGGCCGCCTATCAGGGCAGCGCGGCGTATGCCATGGAGCGGGAGCAGATGCGCGCGCTTTCCGGGCCGGTGGCGCCGGACCGGCCTGCGGATCCCATCATCGTTCATCCGGACATTCGCCGCATGTTGCTGACCCAGAAAGCGCTGGCCGAGGGCGGTCGCGCACTTGGGTACTATGCGGGTCTGCAGGCGGATATTGCGCGCAATGGCGTGGACGCTGACGAGCGGGCGCTGGCGCAGAAGCAGATCGATCTGCTGACCCCCATCGTCAAGGGTTTCCTTACCGAAGTTGCCCTGGAGTGCACCAACCACGCACTGCAGATCTACGGCGGGCACGGCTTCATCCGCGAGCACGGCATCGAGCAATATGTTCGCGACACGCGCATCACGCTGATTTACGAGGGCACCACGCAGATCCAGGCGCTGGATCTGATCGGGCGCAAGGTGCTGTTCGACGGCGGCAAGACCCTCACCGAGCTGATCGGCCAGATCGCCGCCACCTGCCAGGAGCTGGACGGCCATGGTGAACTCGGGGGCTTCGCCACGGAACTGGCCGCGTTGGCGAAGGAGTGGGGAGAACTGGCCACGGACCTGGGCGGCCGTGGCATGGAGAACCCTGACGAAGTCGGCGCTGCGGCGGTGGATTTCCTGATGTACTCAGGTTACGTCCTGGTCGGCTGGTGCTGGCTGCGCATGATGCAGCAGGCGCTGGCGGCGACCGGGGAGGATGACGGCTTCCACGCGGGCAAGGTCCACACGGGCTCATTCTACTTCCGGCGGCTGTTGCCGCGGACGCGTACCCTGGCAGCAACCATACGTGATCGCGCTGATGCGCTGCTCGCGCTGCCGGCGGAGGCGTTCGCGCGCTGACTCGCGTCGGATCGTCAACGTGAGCCATCTGCGTGTGATCGCGCTCGCGCGCAGGGAAGCCTACTGAAAGGAGTTGCTATGCCCGTTTACACTGCACCGCGGCGCGACCTGGCGTTCGTGTTGTTCGACCTGTTCGGAGCCGACAAGCTCTGGAGCGCCATGAAGGCCACTGCCGAGGTGGATCGCGACCTGGCCGAGGCCATCATCGACGCCGGCGGCAAGCTGGCGGAGTCGGCGTTTCTGCCTTTGAACGCGTCCGGTGACGCCGAGGGTTGCCGCTTCGATTCCGGCACCGTGACCACGCCTGAGGGTTTCCGCGACGCGTATCGTACCTACTCCGAGGGCGGCTGGGTTGGACTCGGCGGTGATCCTGAGCACGGCGGTCAGGGCATGCCCAAAATGCTCACGGTCGCTGTCGAGGAGATGTTTTTCGCCACCAATCCTTCGCTGTACCTGTATCCGGTGCTGTCAGCAGGCGCAGCGTTGCTGATCGCCAGTCATGGCTCGCAGGCCATGAAGAAGCGCTGGTTACCCGAGATGTACGCCGGCACGACCAGCGGGACCATGTGTCTTACGGAGCCCCATGCGGGTTCGGACCTGGGGCTCCTGCGCACCCGCGCTGAGCCGTTGGACAACGAATGTCATGCGCTCACCGGTACCAAGATCTTCATCACCGGCGGGGAGCACGATCTGGCGGACAACATCGTTCACCTGGTGCTGGCGCGGTTGCCGGATGCACCCGAAGGCTCGAAGGGCATCTCCCTGTTCCTGGTGCCTAAGTTTCTCGAGGACGGAACCCGCAACGCCGTCACGGCCGGATCCATCGAGCACAAGATGGGCATCCGCGGCAGCGCAACCTGCGTCCTCAATTTCGACGGCGCACGGGCCTGGATGATCGGCGAGCCGAATCGGGGACTCGCCTGTATGTTCACGATGATGAACTACGAGCGGCTGTCCATCGGCATGCAGGGGCTCGGGGCAGGTGAGATCGCCTACCAGAACGCACTGGCCTACGCCCGCGAGCGGGTACAGGGGCGTGCGCCGATAGCGGAAGAGCGGGGCGAGGGTGCTGCCGATCCACTGCTGGTGCATCCGGATGTGAGGCGTCTGCTGCTGACCCAGAAGGCCTACAACGAAGGTGGACGCGCGTTTTCCGCTTTTGTCGGCCTGCAGCTCGATCTGTCGAAGTATGCTGACGATGAGAACGAGGCGCGGCGGGCGGCGGATCTCGTCGCCTTCCTGACTCCAGTGGCCAAGGCCTACTTCACGGATCGGGGTTTCGACGGCTGCGTGCTCGCCCAGCAGGTGCTCGGCGGTCACGGCTACGTCGCCGAGTGGGGCATCGAGCAGTATGTTCGGGACGCCCGCATTGCGCAGATCTACGAAGGCACGAATGGCATTCAGGCCATGGACCTCGCTGAGCGCAAGACGGCCCGGGACGGGGGCCGCATGGCACAGGCCTACATGGAGGGCATGGCCGCGTTCATCGCCGATCAGCGCTGCCCGGAGCGGCTCCGTCCAGGGCTCGAGGAAGCGCTGGAACTGTTCAGTCGCTGCACCCGCTTCATCGTGGATGGCGCGAAGAAAGATCCGGCACTGCCGGGCAGCGCCGCTGCCGACTATCTGGAGCTCACCGGGCTGTTGTCCTATGCCTGGCTCTGGGCCTGGATGGTGGGCGTGGCCGAGGGCAAGCTGGCCGAGGGCAGTGGCGAGGAAGCGTTCATGCGCGGCAAGGTTGCCACTGGAGAGTTTTTCCATGCCCGCCTGCTGCCCATGGCAGGGGTCCTGGCCCGGCGCATCGAAAGCGGCAGCGAACCGCTGCTCGCCATCAGCGCTGAGCAGTTCTGACCGCGGGGTCGTATCGGGCGCATCCGGGACGGGACCCGCGGTTTTCTGAGTGACGCTTTTCCTGGGAGGGGAGACGGATGGGCAAGGTCGACGGCGCATTGTGGCAACGTACCGCCAGTGAACTCGCGGCGCTGATTCGCTCCGGCGAGGTCAGCAGCCGGGAGGTGGTGGAGGCTCATCTCGAGCGCATCGAGGCGGTGAACGGGCGCGTCAATGCCGTGACCCGGGTGCTGGCGGAGTCTGCGCGCGCGGCAGCTGATGCGGCAGATGCCAGCGAAGCGAAGGGTCCGCTCCATGGCGTACCGTTCACGATCAAGGAGAACATCGACTTCGAAGGCACTCCCACGACCCAGGGTGTGCCGGCGCTGGCGGATGCGATCTCGCCGGTGGATGCACCTGTTGTCGAGCGCATGAAACGGGCGGGCGCCATTGCGCTGGGACGGACCAACCTGCCGGAATTCGGGCTGCGCATCAGCACCACCAATCCGCTTCATGGGCGCACCCTCAACCCCTGGGATGCAGACCGCGTGGCGGGCGGCTCCAGCGGCGGCGAGGGCGCGGCGCTTGCCACCGGCATGACGCCCATCGGCCTCGGTAACGACATCGGCGGATCCTTGCGCAATCCGGCCTACTGCAACGGTATTGCTTCCCTCAAGCCGAGCACCGGTCGCATACCGCACTACATGGCCTTGCCACCCCAGGACGGCGGCATGGCGGTGCAGGCCATGCTCGTGGAAGGTCCCATGGCCCGTTCGGTGGCGGATCTCCGATTGGCGCTGACGATTCTGGCTGGCCGCGACATCCGCGATCCGGTCTCAGTCGATGCGCCGCTGACCGGTGCCGCTGTCCCACAACGCGCCGTGCTCGTCACCGAGCTTCCGGGCGGGCCCATCGAGTCGAGCAGCGCGGCCGCGGTGAGGGAGGCCGGCGCCGCGCTCGCGGCAGCGGGCTGGGACGTCATCGAGGCTTCACCGCCGGAGCTCGAGCGGGTGCAGGAAATCTGGGGCCGAACCCTCGCCCACGATCTGATCGTCAACATGCCGCTGATGGAACTGGTGATCTCGCCAGAGCTCGCCGTGGGCCTGAAGCAGCTGTTCGAGCGCTTCGATCCCAACGCGATGCGCGCGGCGGAGGTGGATGCCGAGCGCTCGCGGCTGGCCCGGCTGTGGTCCATGTTCTTCGTCGAGCACCCGGTGGTGATCGGACCCACCTGGACGCGACTGCCCTTCGCTCACGACGCCGACCTCCACCCGGAGACGGGCATGGCGCTGCTCACGGACACGCTGCGTTTCATCACGCCGGGCAACCTGCTCGGGATTCCGGCCGTGTGCGTCCCCTGCGGCGTGGAAGGGGGGCTGCCGCGGGGCGTGCAGATCTACGCCGATCGCTGGCGCGAGGACGTGGCACTGGCGGCCGCAGAGATCGTCGAGGCTGCCATGCCGCCGGTGTGTCCCATCGATCCTCGCTGACAGGACGACTTTCAGCGCGGTATGTAGCCGCGGGTGCCGTCCGCGAACACTTGCACCTGATCCCAGATCTGACCGTCGATATGGACCTCGCCGGTCCTCGGTATCCGCACGCCGGCGGGAACGTCGGCGACGACCGGGGCACCGATCAATGGCAGCTGCAAGGCCTGCCCCGGTTGCCGGCCCGCGGTGTAGGTACCGCGCGCTGGCCGCACCTGATACTGCAGGGTCGCCATACGGGCGTAAAAGGGATCATGCACGTAGGCGGGCGGGTCATTGCGCCCGAACGGCGTCAACTCCAGCCACTCGCCACCGCCGATCACGGCAGAAACGGCCACGCTGTATTCCGGTTTAAGGTTCATCACCCACGGAGCGTGGTGATCGGGAAAGGCCCGGAGCAGCCGCGCTTCGTTCGTCATGTTCGGGTAGTGGTCGAGGTGGAGGGAGCGCAGGCGCTGATAGCGTGTTCCGACGATTCGCAGCCCCGCGGGTTCGAAATCGGCCCGATCCGGCTGTCTTGATACCCGCTGAGCGAGCTGACCGACATTCGAAGGAAAGCCGTCGATCACCTGCACGCCTTCATCCGTGCGATAGATCAGGGTCGGATAAGAGACGCGATAGCCGGGCTGCACGGCCGAGAGCTGCTCCAGCAGGCTCATGACGACTCGATGGTTGTAGCTTACGGCAGCCCGCCCGATGGCGGCGTCGACGCTGCCGCCGCGACCGGCGAAGGCGTTCGTCACTGCCGTGCCGTTGCGCTCCGAAACCACATGATCGGCATGGGGTCCGCGGCTCGGAACCCAGCGCAGTTCGAAATCGGAGGTCAGTGCCCGGCTCTCCTCATGCAGACGCCGGCTCCAGCTGCAGTCAGTGCTGTAGACCACGTAGATGGGGCGCTCCGAGCCGTTGCCGTCCCGTGCCCAGACAGCGTGTTCCACCGTTTCCAGCAACAGATCGGCCGCCGGGCCGGGCGGAATCAGCAGGTGCCGGCTGCCGTCGCCGTGTCCTGGCATCGGCACCAGCATGAGAGCGGCCAGCAGGGCGCTGGCGAAGAGGCGTGTGACCATGGCGCGTTCTCCTCGTGAACGCTCCCGGACTGCGTGGCGGCGGGAGCTGAAGACTTGGCACGGAGGAGCATGGCGCTGCGGCCCTTGCGGGCGCATCGCAGGATTAAGGGCGTTAGCGTCAGATAGCGGCAGAGACGCGCAGCCGCGGATTACTCCGCGGCGAGCAGCGTCCTGAGTGAGGCCAGTTCCGGCGT
Source organism: Gammaproteobacteria bacterium (assembly GCA_007694905.1). Lineage (GTDB taxonomy): Bacteria > Pseudomonadota > Gammaproteobacteria > Pseudomonadales > Azotimanducaceae > SLTB01. The sequence goes on from REEU01000131.1 coordinate 10,070, forward strand.
GCTGGCGTAGCCGCTGCAGTGGGCGACCGCCTGCTCGAACGCGGCCAGCGCCCGCTCCGGACGGCCGTGCTGCAACCATGCCTTGGCCAGGCGGATGGCCGGTCCCGGCTCCAGGTCGCGGTTCGCAACGTCACGCAGATCGTCCACGATCCGGTTGGCAGCGGTCGTAGGTACGGTTTCGGGGGCGAGCTGCAGCAGCATGGTGTAGTAGTAGGCGCGGGAGGCGCGATCAGCCGGCGTCTCTATGCCCTGCAGGACGTCCCGTTCCGCGATCTCGGCTGCTTTGACGAAGGCTTCGATGGCACTGCCTTCCTCACCGCTCAGCAGGTAGGCATCCGCCAGATTGCCCCACATCTCGTGGATTTCCGGTTCCCCCACCGCGGTGAGGCGGTTGATGGCACGCTGGCGCAGGGCGGCGGATTGCTCGAAGTCGCCGAGCAGGTACAGCAGCATGCCGAGGAACTCGTCACCGACGTAGGAGTGGGGCGCCACGTCCCGCGCACGCTCGTAGGCCCAGCGGGCCTCGGGCAGCTCATCCGCACAGAAATGGAAGGTGCCGAGGTTGGCGAGCACGAACTCGTTCTCGTCCCGTTCCAGGGCGATCTGTGCAGCGGCGATGGCGGCGTCGATGTCGCCGGCGAAGTACTCGAGAATGGCGAGCCAGAACGGCGGCTTCCAGAAGCCAGGGTCGGCCGCGGTGGCGCGTTGCGCGGCCGCTTTCGCCAGCGCAAGTTCCTCGCGTTCCCGCTCGCTGCGGAAGCGCTGCAGCCGGGTGGCGGCCAGGCCCACCAGCGCCGCGCTGTTGTCCGGGTGCTCGGCCAGCAGCGCTTCGAGTACTTCGAGCGACTCGTCCAGACGTCCCGTGACCCGGTAATAGTGTGCCTGCGCAATGCGGGTCGCCGCTGCCTCGGGCGCAAGCTGCAGGGCCCGCCCACAGGCCAGTGCAGCATCCGATAATGCGCGCTGGGCATCCTCCATCCAGTATTCCTCCAGCAGCGCTTCGCAGAGCCCGGCGTGGGCGTCCGCATAGTTGGCGTCCTGGCGCAGGGCGGCCTCGAAACGGCTCTGGGCGCGACGGATGTTGAGCTCGCTGGCCGGACCATCCAGGTGCACCCGGCCCTCGAGGTAGTAGTCCTGAATCGGAGCCAACGGGTAATGCCGGGGCCAGTCGCTGCTGCCTGCGGGCAGTCCCAGCGCGTGGGCGATGGCGCGCGCGGCCGCATTCGCGACGTCCGTGGTGCGCCCGGGGAGGTCCGACGCCGGAACCGTCTCCGCCCACACCTGCTGCCGCAGGCCGCCACTGTAGAGGTACACGCGAATGCCGCTGAAGCGGCCCAGGGTGTGGATCTCGCCGTCGACGATGGCCTGCGCGCGCAGGCGCCGCGCGGCGTCCTCAGGGTCCAGGCCGTCGATCAGGATCGTTGCCGTGGGCGACGCGAGTTGGAAGTGCTCGCCGAGTTCGCTGCGCAGCGTCCCCGTGAAGCGGTCGCCCTCGTCACCGGGAAAGGGCTGCAGCACCAGCGTGGGGGACGCGCGCCGCAGAGGTGAGCCGATCTGGTTCGCTGTCTGTGCCGCCTCCAGGAGTCCGCGGTCGGTGGCGGATGTGATCCACCAGATGCCGCCGCTCAGCAGCACAAGGATGAGCAGGGCAGGAAGCGCGCGCGAGCGCATTGCCAGGGACGGCACCCCTGGTGACGGCTGCGCGCCGTTTCCTGTCTCGGGTTCGGGTTCGTCAGAGGTCTTGTAGAGGGTCCACGCCTCGGTGCCTAGGGCGCGCGCGACCCGTTCCAGGGTCTGCAGCTCGACGGGCTGCTCGCGGAACACGCGGCTGACCAGATCCTTCGGCGCGTGGTCGAGTTCTTCCAGGTCGGCGATGCGCTCAGCCAGCGCGGCCTGACTGCGAAAGCCTGCCTCGGTCAGGGCGTGGTACAGACGAGGCCTTGAGGCGCGAACGCCCCGCTTGCGGCTGCTCTGGCTCGGGGTCGCCATTCCTTCGACACCCTTCTCCGGCGGCCGTCCCTCGGCCCGGGCCGACTTTTATAACACAGCATTAACAAGCTCGGGAAACCGTCGATTTCGCCCTATCTGCCGTTACCTGCTGATAACCGCTGTTAGCTGTCGATGACCGCTACGTCACGACGCGGCACGGTGGATCCCATCGGTATCAGCCACGTCAGAGGGACGTGCATGTATCGCATTCGGGTGAGCGCGCTGTTGCTGGCCACCGTGATCACGCTGGTCGGGTGCGGCCGGGACGATCTGGTGGGGGCGTACGAGGACGATCTGGGCATGACCCGCTATGAGTTCCACGGCAAGGGACAGGCGCATCTCACCGTCCTCGGCGCCACCGTCGTGGCGGAATACCACCTCGATGGCGACCGGGTCCTGGTGACGGGACCGCAGGGCACGCTGGTGCTGACGCGGCGGGACGACCGGCTCTACGGTCCGATGGGCATGGAGCTCAAGCGGCAGATGCCCTGACTGCCCGGAGGCGCACCGACACCCGATAACTGCCCGAGAAGCCCGCCAGGTATCGATGTGGCCGGCAGGCTTTGACGTGACGCTCGATCTGGCACTGCACCTTGGGAGGAATTACAGCATGCGCCGCAAACATCATCCCCTCTTCGCTGTCGTCCTCGGCCTCGCATGGTCGCTGGCCGTGACTGCCGCGCCCCACGCCGGCACGCCGGAAGTCGCGGCAGACGCTCCGGAAATTGCGGGCCTGCGCCTCGGCATGACCCCGGACGAGGTGATTGCTGTGCTGCAGGCGCATCGGCCCCAGCTGGAGATCCGGCAGATCAACATGCAGCAGTCCGCGCGCGATGCCCGTGGCCGCAATGTGGTGGTGGGGGAGTTCCTTGGTGAGATCAATGCCACGCGTCTTCCCAATCACCTGCGTGGCGAGCGCGACCCGATGCTGTATTTCAACGTCGTGTTCCCCGGCCCGCCGGCCGAGCCGCGGGCGATCTTCGTCGCCCATATGCTGGAACACCCCCAGGGGCTCGGACCAAGCCTCGACAGGGTGGTCGGAGAAATTGAGGACAGGCACGGCGAGCCGCGCTTCAAGGAGAGTGACGGCCGCATCTACAGTGCGCTGTGGCGGGCGGAGGAGCCGGCGGTGTCGACCGGGGAAATGCAGCGGTATGCCAGCCAGGCCGGTAGCCGGGCGCAGGGGCTCAACTCGGCCATGGCCGGCAGATTGCACAACGTCTTGCCGATCAGGCTCGGCGGCGCCGATCGGACGCCGCCGGGGCCCCACCTCGGGTACCAGGTCAACACCGCCCGGGGGACGGTCGTCCGGATCGCTGCCTATCTCAGTGATGATCCGGCGCGCATCGAGCAGATGAAAGCGGACACCGCCGCCCATGCGACCGGAGGCGGTCAGCAGCAGGCCCGGGAGGAGTCGCCTGCCACCGGAACGGCCCGACCCATCGATGCCCTCGGCGTGCTGTGGTCCTATTACAAGCTCTCCGGCACCACGCCTGACTTCGAGGAAATGGCCAAGCGCCTGCGCCGCGTCGAGCAGGCCGGCGACTTCGATCGCGACAGGGTCCTGGCGGCGGAGGCCGCCGAGCTGCAGGCGGCGTTCCAGGCCTTCGACCACAGCGGGCCCTTTACCGTGAACGTGCAGACCCGGCTGGACTACCTCGAAGATCGCGAGCAGGTCGCCATCCAGTTCTTCGAACCCGGCCGAGTTTTGCCGTTCGACCCCTTCGTGCAGCGCATTGACGGCCGCGAACATCGCCTTTCCATGATGGCGCAGTACGGCGATCGCTATCAGCGCCGCCTCGCGATCACCAACAGGGAGGCGGCACGTTACGTGCCCTTGCCGCGGGACCGGGCACGGATGTTTGCCACGCCGCAGGGCTGGAGCCCGCAGGCCGCGATAATGGAAATCACCTTGCGGCTGGAGGGCGCGGTGCCCGGATCGGGTGCGGCCTCGGGCAGCATGCTGCTGGCGCAGGTCGAGTCTATTCGGCTGACACCGGGCGGCCAGGCACGCCAGGCGCGGCAGACCCAGGCCCAGGCCTGGCCTTTCGGTGATGCCATCGCCGTTGCGGCCGGCGGTGAGTTCGTGCGCAACATCGACGACATGCTGGTGCTGCACGCCTACCACAAGCTGCGCAATGAACCGATCGACTTCGCCGCGCTCGCGGGCACGACGATCTATGTCAACGCGGTGGATTTCTTCGATCGCGAGGACGCGCAGCGCGCTGAGGCTGCGCGGCTGCAGGCGGGCTTCGACGCCGTGGATCCCCGCGGAACCTACGCCATGACCGCGACTGCGAGGCTGGAATACGAGCTCGACCAGGAGCGCTTCCGCGTGTCGATCTTCGCTCCGGACAGCAGCATGACGTTCCAGCCGCTGCGCGGGCTGCCGCTGGTTCCGGCCCAGACCCGCACCCTGCCGCTCAACCTGCGCCGCAACTACCTGCTGCAGTTCTCGAACGCGGATGCGTTGCGCTATGTGCCGCTGCCCCGCGATCGGGCGGCACGCATCGACGGGGTGGGGCAGCGCGGTTTCGTGCAGGGCCCTGCCGAGATCGTAGTGCGCTTTGTCGGCACGGGCGATCCGGTGCCTGGTTCACGCGGCGGCAACGTACTGCGGGCGGAAGTGATCTCGGTGAGTTACGCGCAGCTCGGGCTGCCCTGATGCGTGAGCTGAGTGCCGCCCAGCCAACGCCGGAGGTCGAGGTCGTCGCCGCTGAGCGCGCTCGTTGGGAGCGGTCGGTGGAGGTGCGCCCGGTGCCGGCGCAAGTTCAGATGTCACCCGCGACGGCGGAACGGGCCTCGGGTCCGCCGCCGTTGTGAGGCTGGATCAGGCAGGCTGTCGTCGCCATCGCCTGTCTCTGGCTGCAGGGCGCGTCGCGCGCTGAGACCGATCGCGCCACAATGGCGGCGTCTTCGGTTCGCGGGACGCTCGCGGCATGGCCGCTTTCCTCAACGCATTCACCAGCTACTTCGTGATCATCGATCCCATCGGTGCCGCGCTGATCTTCACCGCCGGTCCGGGGGCCCTGACGCTGACGGTCCTGCTGATGGCGGACGCACCGGAGCTCGCCGGACAGGCCATGGTGCTGCTTGCAGCGGCGACAGTGCTGGTCATCACCTGGGTGGCGGCGCTGTCTGCGGGTTGGATCCGGCGCGCGGTGGGGCGGACCGGGGGACGAGGTGATCAAGCGCCTGCTGGGCGTCATCCTGGCGGCGCTGGCAATCCAGTTCGTCGCCAACGGCGTGCGCGGCCTGCTGTAGCAAGGCGCGACGGCGCAGAGTGTTTGCTGGGTCCACTCTGGCGGTAGACTGTAGTCCGGTGACGCGGGAGAGACAGGCCATGCAGGCTCAGGCTGAGATTCACTGCCATGCGACCATGAACTACGCCCTCGGTGCGGGCGAGGGAACGGCTGCCGTTGAGGTTCCGATTCATGATGCCCGGGGTGCGAAGCTGCCGTTCGCCGAGTGCGGTTTTCAGCTCGTCGACCACGCCCTGCCGAGGACCGATTCCTTCGATCCGGCCGAGCTGTCCGCCGTCCACGGTCCGGTGATCGCGGAACTCGCGCAGGCGCTGTCGGGCTGCGACCGGACCCTGATCTACCCGCCCATCGTGCGCAGTCCGAGGATGGCCGAGAAGGTGGCGGACTATGCACCCATCACGTTCGTGCACTCGGACTTCACCGATGATTACCGTTACATGGTGGAGGATCCGGAGCGCCCCTATGCCGCCTACATCCAGCCGCTGCTGGCGCAGGCGGGATTGAGCCAGCGTGACGTCGCGCTGGCCGACCGCGTGCTGATGCTGCAGTTCTGGCGCAATCTTGGAGCCGAGCGGCCGGATCATCCCCTGGCGATCTGCGATGCGCGCAGCGTGCCGCGCGGCGACCTGCTGCCGTTCGTGGTGCCGGAATACGGCGGCTTGCACCTGGAGTTCGAAACGTTCGGAGTGCGTGCGCCCAAGAACCCGTCAGACCATCACTGGTACACGTATCCGGGCATGAAGCACGATGAAGTGCTGGTGTTCCGGACCTACGACAGCCGCTGTGTGGAACAGGAACAGCCGTTCTGGACGCCGCACTCGGCCTTTCGCGATCCCCGCGCCGGGCCTGATGCGCCGGCGCGGGAGAGCCTCGAGATCCGCATTCTCTGTCTGTTCACCGGGCACTGAGCCCAGCTGCACGGATCCGGCGGTGGGCCGGGATCAGGCCACCATGTCGCCGAGCCGGGAGCGGATGATGCGCTCAGCGTCGGCGACGATGCGGTCGATCAGTTCCTTGACCGTGGGAATGTCGTCGATCAGCCCCTGGACCATGCCGGCGGACCAGATGCCGCCGTCTGCATCACCGTCGGCCATGGCCTGCCGGCCGCGCGCACCGGCCACGAGGTGCATGATGTCCTCGAACTTCGCACCGCCCTTGGCTTCGATGGCCACCACTTCGTCGCTGACGGCGTTTTTCATGACCCGGGCCGTGTTGTGCAGGGTACGGAAGATCAGCTTGGTCTGACGTTCATCGTTCGCGACCATCCGCTGCTTGAAGCTGTCGTGAATCGGCGCTTCCTTGGTGACGCAGAAGCGGGTGCCCATGTTGACGCCGTCCGCGCCGAGCGCCAGCGCCGCGGCGAGGCCGCGTCCATCGGCGAAACCGCCGGAGGCCAGCATGGGAATCTTGACCTTGTTGGCGGCGGCGGGAATCAGGATCAGCCCCGGAATGTCGTCCTCACCCGGGTGACCCGCGCACTCGAAGCCGTCGATGGAGATGGCATCCACGCCCATGCGCTCCGCGGACAGCGCGTGTCGGACCGCCGTGCACTTGTGGATCACCTTGATGCCGTGCTGCTTGAAGTGGTCCACGTGCTCCTGCGGTTTGTAGCCGGCCGTCTCGACGATCTTGATGCCGCCCTGGATGATGGCGTCGCGGTACTCGGCATAGGGTGGCGGCTTGATCGCCGGCAGAATGGTCAGGTTCACGCCGAAGGGCTTGTCGGTCATTTCCTTGGTGCGGGCGATCTCCTTGGCCAGGTCCTCCGGCGTCGCCTGCGTCAGGGCGGTCAGGAAGCCGAGGCCACCCGCATTGGCGACTGGGGCCACCATTTCGGCATAGCCCACCCACTGCATGCCTCCCTGGACGACGGGGTGCTCCACGCCGAACATTTCTGTGAATCGCGTCTTGATGGCCATGTTTGCTTCCTGTGTGGAAAACGAAAAGAGTCGCCGAGCCGCGGGCAGCCCTGTATCCGGGTCACCGGCGGCTGATAATTCGTGTGCATTATCGCGGGGTGGGAGTATAGATGATGCGGGTTCCCCTCGTCGTCAGGGGCAGCTGGGATGGGTCTCATAAAGGGGTGCCCGCCCCCGCCGGGGGGAGCGGGAGCGGGCGACACGGGGCAGGACCGGAGCGAAGCGGGGGGAGGGGGATGCTCCGCTCCGATCAGGCTCAGGCGGCTTGGCGCCCTGCCTCCCGTGTTTCGAGAAGCGTTTCGAGCTCGTCGGCGCCACCGAGGGCCTGGCCGTCGATGAACACCTGCGGGCTGCTGCGCTTTTCGAGCATGCCATCACGGATGACCTCGGAGCCGATTTCGGGGACCTGCTGGCCCTCACGGTTCTGGAATCGGTTGTCGCTCACAGCGTCTCCTGAATGAGGGGCACGACTCGGCAGGTGGCTCGAAAAGAGTCAGTGTGGCCGAGCGGTCAGCGTAGGTAAAAATGATTGTTTTAATCGGTTTCATATGTGATGCCTATTGATGGTTGGCGCGACGAACCCTTGAGCGGACGGGCCTTGACGGGCTTTGAGCCCGGATGACCCGCGTCACGCGCTGCGGCATACTCCTCGCGTCGAGTGGTCGGTCCGTTGCCCCTGGGTCCCTGGCAGGCCGCAACGGCGACCCTTCCACTGGGGGATGGGAACACTGGCTGTTTCGAACCATCTGTCCTTGCTCGGGACCACATCGGCCATGGGCCTGTTGCCACTTGCCCTGGCCCAGAGCGTATGGCTGCGCATGGTTGGCCGCCGGCTTCAGGAACCGTTCGGCGAACGCTGGGGTTGGACCGGTGATTCGGCGGCCGAGCCGCTGCGGCTGCTCGTGGTGGGCGATTCAGTGGCCCTCGGAGTTGGCTGCAGTGCCATGGAGCGCAGCCTCGCCCCGCGGTTGGCCTACGGGCTGGCCGTCCGGCTACGGCGACGGGTCGAATGGCAGGTTATCGGCCGTCGCAATTGGACGGCCGCTGAAGTCCTGCGCCATCTGGTGCTGAACGGTACGCCGCGGCACGACATCGGTCTCGTCCTGCTGGGTGCCAACGATGCCCTCGGGCTCACTGCCCGTGGGCGCTGGCGGCGGGAATTCGGCCGCATCTTCGAGCAGCTGGAACTGGGCGGTGGGCGCTTGCTGCTGAGCTCGGGTATCCGCGCGCTCGGTCAGGTGCCGGCCCAGCCCTGGCCACTGAACACGCTGCTCGGCGAGCGCTTCCGGCAGCTCGATTTGGATGCGCTGGACGTTGTCCGTACGCGTCGTCCCGACGTCGATCGCACATGCCTGCATGTGCCCATCGACGCCAGCGAACTGCGTCCGCATTTGAAGCAGGACGGCTTCCATCCGTCAGCTGCCGGCTACGCCCATTGGGCGCGCTGGCTGAGTGAGCGCGTCATCGAGGAGTGGCGCGCGTTACCGCAGTCGTTGCCGGGCGTAGAGCAGGCGGGCTGAAGGAAGCGAACTGAGTGGTCAGAAGCAGCCGGCCACTACGTTGCCAAGGAAGCGCTCGGCGCCGCCCGGCTTGAAGCCGGTCAGAAAGCGCGTCTGCCCCGTAAGTCCGGTCCCCGTTTCCAGCCAGGGCACGCGCGGCGCGCTGGCATCCGGATTGCCGCCGCGGGGCGTCTGTTCGACCTCACGAATGCGCCAGCCGCGCAGCTCGCTCTCGATCAGCTCGGGTGTCCGCAGCCAGCAGATCGCTGCGGAGTCCCAGGGATGGAAGCCGTCGTCGTCGGGAAAGCTCCGGGTCCAGTGGTCGAGCCAGGGTCGTGCGCCGGCCACGAGATGGCGGGCGACGGGGGTGCCGTGTTGCTCGATGGCTGCCAGGTGCTCGGCGCCCATGCTCACCGGGCTCGACAGTTCGAAGCCGGCGCAGACCACCGGCACGCCGGAGTCCAGCAGAACCCGGGCCGCGCGCACGTCGTTTTCGAAGTTGAAGTCCCGGACCGGTCCCGTGTCGCCCAGATAGAACGGGCGCCCTGCGCTGCGGCCGCCGACGATCACCACCTCCTCGATCCTTTCGGCATCGTCGGGATGATGCAGCAGCAGCGCGCCGAGATTACCCAGCGGCCCCAGCGCGGCAATGCGCAGGCGCTGCCTGCTGAGCAGCGTGTGCAGCAGTTCCACGGCCTCGGTCTTCGGCGGCAGTCCCTGTGCGGGGATCGCGGCCGCCTGGCCCGCGGCCACTGGCACATCCGCTCCGGTGAGTGAGATCAGTTCCTTCGCCACCGCCAGGGCCGGTTCGAGCGGCGCATTGCCGAAGGTCACGGTGATCCCGAGCAGGTCGAGGTCCGGTGCCCGCAGGGCCTCCACTATGGCGAACGCGTCGTCCACATCGCGTGGGCGGCCTTCGTGAATCACGCCCAGGGCCGGGTCGGTGTCGATCACCAGCGGCGCACCGCCCATCATGACAGCACCCGCTCGCGACCGAGTTCCAGCAGACGCTCGCGCTCAGCCAGATCCGCGTCCAGCGGCAGCTGCGCCACGCCCAGCAGCCGGCGGATGAGTTCGGCGCCGGCGAAGGCCTCGGCCAGTCGCCGGTCGAAGCGCGCAGGTGGCGTGTAGAAGCGCAGCAGGTCCGGATCGCTGCCGGTGAAGTGGAGGTGGGCGATGAACACGCCGAGATCGAACTCGGCGGCACCGAGGAAGCCGAATTCCGGATCGATCACCACCGGACCCGCGTTCGTGGCGAGCCAGCTTCCCGGGTAGAAGTCGCCGTGCAGGAGCTGTCCGCCATCGCGTTCGTACTCGCTGGCCAGTTCCTGCATACGCAGGCGCAGGGCGCCGTCACCCCGGAGTCGGCCGGCCAGGTCACTGAGCCCGGGGCAGAAGGCGTCTGCATCCGGTGCGTCGTCCCGGGCCAGGGGCAGGTCGAAGATGTGGACCCGATTCAGTGCTCGCATGGCCCGGTTTGCGAGCTCGGGGTTGGCTTGCGGATCCACCTCCAGGCGATGCAGCTGCCCGAGCCACTCGAGCAGCGCTTCCGCATCCCCGGTGGTCAGCGCCTCGGGACCGTACAGGCGAGTGAAGTCCCGCGCTGGGCCGAGATCGAAGTACAGCGCTGCGTGCTGATCGGGATCAACCTGCAGCAGCCGCGGCAGGCGCCGTGCCAGCCGGGCATCGGCACCTGCCACGCGGTAGAACGTGGTTTCGACGGCCATGCGCTCGACCGGTGCGGCGATGTCCGGGAACTTCTCCACCCAGGGCCGGGCCTGCTTGAGGATCACGCTGTCTGTGCCGCCACCTTCCAGCGCGACCCGGAGGACCAGATTCATGTTGCCCTCGCCGGCGCGAGCGACGGACACTACCCGCGCCGAGGAATCGATCCAGGCGCGTTGCCGCAGGAAATCCTCGACGCCCTCCGGGTCGTCCTCGCGCAGGATGACTTGCAACGCAGTCTCCGTCAGCGGATCGCGACCGGATTGATCACCATCTGCACTGCGCCGACAAAGCGGGGCGTGCCGAGCACGAACAGGAACTCCCAGCCTTCGTCAGCCGCAAGCTCGGCGGTGTTCATGTTCTCCAGGATGTAGATCCCCTCCTTCGCCAGCAGCTCCACATGCACCGGGAAGGCCAGCTGCGGATCTTCGTGGGGTATGGGCTCCAGCGCCCAGTTGTCCGCCCCGATGGCCACCGCGCCGATGCCGGCCAGGTAGCGTGCCCCGTCCAGCCCGAGACCCGGCTCGCCGGAAATGAAGCGCTCCGGATCCGTTTCCGCCAGGGCCTGCCAGCCGGTGTGGAACAGGACCACGTCGCCCTCCCGCAGTTCGACACCCTGGGCCTCGGCAGCCGCCTTGATCTCGGCGCGATTGAACGCGGTGCCTTCTGGCAGCGGATCCATCTCGTAGTGGCGGGTCATGTCCAGAAGCACGCCGCGGGTCACGATAGGCGGCAGTTCGTGGGTCCCGAACTTGGTCAGGCCCGTCGGCGTCACGAAGTCGCTGGCGTGATGGCCGTTGTAGTAGACGTGGTCGATGCCGATGTGACCGAGGCCGTCGATCTGACTGCCGATGCCGAGCCAGGCGATCATCATGTCGTCGTTGCCCGTGGCCCGGTTCTCACCCAGGGTCTGGCCGGTGCCATCGCCGGGTTGCAGGATGGTCATGGAGTAACTGCGTGGCGGGAATGCAGGCGTATCCGGCCCCGTCTCCACGCCGAGGGCGTAGGTCTTGCCGGTGCGGATCAGGCTTGCAGCCTCGAGTACCCGCTCCGGCGACAGCCGGTTGATGGCGCCCAGGGTGTCGTCCGGTCCCCACTGGGAGGTCTGCCAGTCCTCATCCGCGGTGAGGGTACCGGTGACGCCGAGCGCCAGGCCGAGTACCAGAAGTCTCGTCATGTTCATGATGATCCCCTCCGTTGAGTTGCTTGTGCAGGCGCTGCGGGTGACCCGGCCAGTGCCGCGTTCAGTTTGTCCTGCAGACCGCCGAAGCTGCCGTTGCTCATGATGACGATGTGCAGGGCAGCCTGAGCGCCGTCCGGGTCGCGGGAGCGCTCCAGAATCTGACGGGTCAGTAGGGTGACCAGCTTGTCGACGTCGTCCACCATCTGGGCCGGAACGACGCTGGAGGCCACCACCTCCGACAGGTCCCAGGTCAGCTTCGGGCTGCGGAACCAGATCGAGCGGTCAGCAGCAGCGCAGCAGGTCGTCAGTTCATTGCGCAGCGTGCCGAGGCTCATGGTATGCGAGCGGGGCTCGATGACGGCAACGATCTCGTCGCTGCCCACCTGGTCACGCAACCCCTGCAGCGTCGTACGGATCGCGGTCGGATGGTGGCCGAAGTCGTCGTAGATGCGCACGCTGTCGGCATCGTGGATCAGCTCCATGCGCCGCTTGACGCCGCGGAAACTGGACAGGGCTTCTACCGCGGTTGCCGGTGCCACACCCGCGTGATGCGCCGCGGCCAGTGCGGCCAGGGCGTTGCCCATGTTGTGATCGCCGATCAGCGACCACTGGACCTCGCCCACGGCGGCACCGTCGAGTTCCACGGTAAAGCAGCGGCCCTTCTCCCGACGGTCGCCCACGGTCCAGACCGTACCTGTATCCCGCGCATGCGGACGCAGCTTCCGGCGTGACCCGGGTCGCACCGGCACGAAGCGCTCGATGGGCGTCCAGCAGCCACGGCTGAGCACATCTTCGAGGTTTTCGTCCTGGCGCGGCAGGATGATGCGTCCCGCAGCCGGAATGGTCCGCAGCAGGAGATGGAACTGATCCTGGATGGCGGCCAGGTCCGGGAAGATGTCGGCGTGGTCGTATTCCAGGTTGTTAACGACCAGCGTGCGTGGATGGTAGTGGACGAACTTGGAGCGGCGATCGAAGTAGGAACAGTCGTATTCGTCCGCCTCCACCACGAAAAAGCGCCCGCTGCCCAGGCGCGCCGAACGGGGGAAGTCCACTGGGACGCCGCCCACCAGATAGCCGGGCTCGAGTCCGGCATGATCGAGAATCCAGGCCAGCATCGCGGTGGTGGTCGTCTTGCCGTGCGTGCCCGCTACGGCCAGGACCCAGCGGTCGCGCATCAGTTCGCGACCCAGCCACTCGGCCCCTGAAACGAACGGAATGCCCTCGTCCAGCACCCACTCCACTGCAGGGTGACCGCGTGGCAGATTCGCATTGCCCATGATCACCAGATCCGGCCGCGGCTGCATGAAGGCTGGCTCCCAGCCTTCCATCACGTTGATCCTGGCTGCTTCGAGCACGTCGCTCATGGGCGGATAGATGCCCGAATCGCTGCCACGGACAGTGTGACCCTGCTCGGTTGCGAGCAGGGCAAGGTTGCCCATCAGCGTGCCACCGATACCCAGGAAAAAAAGATTCATCAGCGGCTCCCGCCTGCCATCAGCACTGTGTGCGCGCGCACGGTGACCGAACCTTGCGCCCGGCCCATCAGGGCGCGTCCGGTGGGGCCAGCGGCACGACGGCGCCAGTGACCATGAGGCTTGCAAGAATCACGAACACGGCGATGGCCACGCCCTGGGGCATGCGCACGGACAGTGCCCGGGCGAACACAAAGCCTGCGACGGTCACCCACCAGAATACCAGCGCCAGCTGCGCCAGGATCAGCACCCAGTCAAAGCCCGTGCTGGGACCGTCGGGGGACGGGCTGGCCATGATCAGAAGGGGCCAGGACAGCGCGGTCATGATCGTATCGGCACCCATCAGGGCGGTGAAGGTCGCGGTGAAGCGGTGCGCGAGTTCCTTGGCGCGCAACACCAGCCAGCTGGCTCCCGCCAACACGGCCGCGGCGACAACGGGGATGGACGCGGCCTGCAGGAAGGTGGGCTCCATGGGGGCCGACAGTGCGGTCAGCGTCGACAGCACGAGATTGGCTGCGACCACGAGCGCGACGAAGATGCCCGCCGTGGGCATCTGCTCAGGGCCGGTACGCAGCAGGCACAGATTCCAGAACAGCATGAAGATCGGTTGCATGGTGCCGGAGCCATCCTCTTCGTCCGGGGCGAGCCAGTGCGCTCTGACCGTCCGTACGTCGGAGCCGCGCGATTGTCGCACAGTGTGCGTCCGGTATCGTGCACTGCCGTCGTCACAGCGCTAACCTGTCGCCGCTCCTCATCGCCTGCCACGTGTCTGCCACAGGAAGCCGTCATGCCGAAGTCGCAAGCCGCTCGTCCGCGCAACGCCTTCTACGCCCAGAGCGGGGGTGTCACCGCAGTGATCAATGCCAGTGCTGCGGGAGTAATCGAAACCGCGCGTGCCAACAAGGATCGCATTCGCAAGGTGTATGCCGGCAGGAACGGCATTCTCGGTGCCCTGAACGAAGAGCTCATCGACACCAGCAAGGAAACGGCAGCCACCATTGCGGCCCTGCGGCATACGCCGGGCGGTGCGTTCGGTTCCTGTCGCTACAAGCTGCGGGCCATCGAGGACAGCCGGGCGGAGTACGAGCGCCTCATCGAGGTGTTTCGGGCCCACGATATCGGATACTTCTTCTACAACGGCGGCGGCGATTCCCAGGACACCGCCTGGAAGGTCTCCCAGATTTCCGAGCGCATGGGTTATCCGGTGACCTGTATCGGGGTGCCGAAGACCGTCGACAACGACCTGCCGCTTACTGACTGCAGTCCGGGCTTCGGCTCCGTGGCCAAGTACGTGGCGGTATCGACCCGGGAGGCCGGGCTCGACGTGGCCTCCATGTGCTCCACCTCCACCAAGGTCTTCATCCTCGAGGTCATGGGGCGGCACGCGGGCTGGATCGCCGCTGCCGGCGGCCTCGCGGCCGAAAAGCCGGGTGATCCCCCTCATGTCATCCTGTTCCCTGAGATCGCCTTCGACCGGGAGACGTTTCTCGCCCGCGTGCAGGAGACGGTGGAGCGTCACGGCTACTGTGTCGTGGTGGCGAGCGAGGGGACCCAGGATGCCGCGGGGCAGTTCCTGGCCGAAGCGGGCAGCCGCGACGCGTTCGGTCACGCCCAGCTCGGAGGGGTCGCGCCGGCTCTGGCAGCGATGGTGAAGGACGCCCTCGGTTACAAGTATCACTGGGCGCTGGCGGACTATCTCCAGCGCGCGGCCCGCCACGTGGCCTCGAAGACCGATGTGGAACAGGCCTACGCCGTCGGCAAGGCTGCGGTGGAGTTTGCGCTGGCCGGGCGCAATGCAGTGATGCCGATCATCGTCCGCGGCAAGGGTAAGCGCTACACGTGGAAGATCGATGCCGCGCCGCTTTCGAAGGTGGCCAACGTGGAGCGCAAGATGCCGCGCAACTACATCACCCGGGATGGCTTCGGCATAACTGCGGCGGCGCGGGCGTATCTCCTGCCACTCATTCAGGGTGAGGCGGAAACGCCCTGGCGTCATGGTCTGCCGGTGATTGCGCGGCTGAAGCAGGTCATGGTGCCGAAGAAACTGCCGGCGTTTACCCCTGCCTGAGGCGGATGGCGGCAGGCGGCAGGCGGCAGGCGGCAGGCGGCAGGCGGCAGGCGTTCGAGTGGGCGCGGCCGCCGGTTTCGAGTATTCTTCCGGCCCGCTTTGAGGTCGCGATTCAGCAGGGTTGTCCATGAGTCTTTCCGCAGTGCCGCCAGGCGTCCGTGTGCCGGACGAAATCAATGTCATCATCGAGATTCCTGCCAACACCGGACCCGTCAAATACGAGGTGGACAAGGTGAGCGGCGCGGTGTTCGTGGATCGTTTCATGGCCACGCCCATGTTCTATCCCTGCAATTACGGCTATGTCCCGGACACGCTGGCAGAGGACGGTGACCCGCTCGATGTGCTGGTGGTGACGCCGTTTCCGATTCTGTCCGGTGCCGTGGTCGCCTCGCGGCCGGTGGGTGTCTTGAGGATGGCTGACGAGGCGGGTGACGATGCCAAGATTCTGGCGGTGCCGCAGGATCGTCTGACTACCGAATACCGAGAGGTTGTTTCGCCTGACACCGCACCGACCCACCTTGTGCGCCGCATCGAGCACTTCTTCGCGCACTACAAGGATCTCGAACCCGGCAAGTGGGTGAAGCTCGAGGGTTGGGGTGATGCAGACGAGGCGCGTGCCATCATCACCGCTTCCATCGAGCGCTTCCGGGAACATCAGTAACCGCCGGCGCGATGTCCGGATTCAAGTCAGTGGGAGAGAGTGCAGCGCAGCTGCGCTGTTGCCCGCCGTCCGTGCCGGGCACCCTTCGGGCGCGCTGGGCGCGACCGGATCTGCTCCCGGCAGATCCGTCCGATCGCGGACTGATCCAGCATCCAACGCCACGCTCATCGGCCCGTCCGCGCTGGGCGCGGCCTGGGCTCTCCCACAAGAGCGACGTGCGAAGGTGTGTGGGAGACTGCAGGCGCCGAAGGCGACGCAGCGATCGCGGACTGATCCAGCATCCAACGCCACGCTCATCGGCCCGTCCGCGCTGGGCGCGGCCTGGGCTCTCCCACAAGAGCGACGTGCGAAGGTGTGTGGGAGACTGCAGGCGCCGAAGGCGACGCAGCGATCGCGGACTGATCCAGCATCCAACGCCACGCTCATCGGCCCGTCCGCGCTGGGCGCGGCCTGGGCTCTCCCACAAGAGCGACGTGCGAAGGTGTGTGGGAGACTGCAGGCGCCGAAGGCGACGCAGCGATCGCGGACTGCCCGCGATTTCGGGCGTGGCAAGTCTCAGTGCTGATGCCCCCCGTTCGCGCGCCGTACTGGTACGCTGAGTTCGATCTCCCAGCCGTCCTCGAATTCCAGCACTACCGGAACCCTGTGCCCCGCCGCGGCGGTTTCGATGTCGAACAGCATCAGGTGCAGCCCACCGGGCTCCAGCGCGACGGTCGCACCGCCTTTGATCACGATGGATTCTTCCTGCCGCATGCGCATCATGCCGTCCTCGTGGCGCATGCTGTGCAACTCCATGCGGGACGCCTCCGGTGAGCGTGCCCCGACCAGGACGCGTGATTCATTGCCGTCGTTGCGCAGCTGCATGTAGCCGGCCGCCACGGTGCGCCCCGGGGGCGTCTCCCGGATCCAGGGTTCCAGCACCGCGATGCCGTCGTCGGCCGAGCCGGGCGTGCAGGCGCTGAGGAGGAGGGTGCAAGCGAACATCACGGAACGGAACACGCGAAGGCTCCTGATGGAAACGACTGGAAAGGACATTCTAACGCGATGGGTGCCGATACACGGCGCCGATCAACCCTCGTCGCGGAGTTCGACCACGGCGGGCTGGCCGATCTCGCTGCGCGCCCGCAGCCTGACATGGGGCGGCGCAGCGTTCATCTGCTGATAGATCCAGCGGCCCATCTCGTCCCGGGGAGCGGTGATGACCACCAGCAGTTGATCGCGCTTCGCCTGCGCGCCCAGTTCGCGCAGGCGTTCCGCGAGCGCTGGACTGCGTGCGCTGAGCTCGCCTGAATCGAGTGCGATCCGCGCTTCCGGGCGAGTGAGCAGGCGGCGGATACTGTTCGCCACCGTCGGCGTCGAGGCATGCTCAGGCGCGACGTCGCGCCCGAGGTCGAACAACCGCTCCGCGGTGGCTTCGTCGCCACGCTCCGCCGCCGCGAGCGCCAGGCCGAAATAGGCATCCGCGATCCGCGTGATGCCGGTCAGCGCGCGGGGATGATCGGGCAGGAACGCGAGCACTTGCCGATAGCGGTCGTAGGCGTTGTCGTGGGCAGGTGTGGTCAGCCGCATGCCGGCCAGGGCGATCTCCGCATCCGCGAGCAGATGCTCGATGCGTTCGGCGGCACGCGGATCAAGGATGCGGTCGTCGCCGAGCGCGGGTGACCACGCTGCTGCAGCAACGCACAGCAGGCAGCTGAAGAACAGTGGTGGACGACGGCTGGGCATGTTGGATCGGGCCGACCTGCGCATGATCTGCTATTCTCGTAACAGCTTGAGTCGGCCGCAATGCTGCCCCTCGGAACCCATCGCCGGTGGCCGGGTCTGAGGAGGTGGCGTGGCTTTTGCCACTCGTCTGGTTTCCGGATGCTGCCCATGTTCCTGCGCCTGTTGCTGATGTTGCTGGCCTTCTCTGTGCCCGTTCTGGCCGCGGCGCAGAACCCGTTCGCTCAGCAGCCCCAGTTCCTGCCCGCGCACGAGGCATTCGTGCTTGGCGTCGAGCTCGACGCGAGCGAGCCGGAAGTATTCTGGCAGGTCACCGACGGCTACTACCTGTATCGCCATGCGCTGGATTTCGAACTGCGCGAAGGTGGTGACGCGACGCTCGAAGTCACCCGCATCCCGGACGGCCTGAAGACCACGGACGAATACTTCGGCGACGTCGAAATCTACTACCACGATCTCCGCGTCCAACTGGCACTCGATGGTGTGCTGCCGGCGGGTGCATTCATGGTGGTGCGGTATCAGGGCTGCGCTGAAGCGGGTCTGTGCTATCCCCCGGATGCCCGCTATGTGACGCTGACCGGACCGGACGCCGGGAGCATCAGTCGTACGCCGCCGGATGCGAACGGCGCTGCCACGCGCGCGGCGCCAGCGCCTGCCGCGAGTCCGGCGCAGTCCGCTGCGACGACAGGCGTCGAGGTCGCACCTGCGACCCGGGAGGGGCGTCTGGCGGGACTGCTCGCCGGCGATCGTCTCGGTCTTGCGTTGCTGCTGTTCTTCCTCGCTGGCGTCGGCCTCACGTTCACACCCTGCGTGCTGCCGATGATCCCGATTCTCGCGAGCATCATCGCCGGGCAGGGCGACATCGGCCGTGGCCGGGCGGCGCTGCTGTCCGGCGTCTACGTCCTGGCGATGGCCTTGACCTATGCCCTCATCGGCCTGCTGGTAGGACTGTTCGGCGGTGCGCTCAATCTTCAGGGCTGGTTGCAGAGTCCGCCGGTGCTGGCGGTGTTCGCGGCCCTGTTCGTGCTGCTGGCCCTGGCGATGTTCGGCGTTTACGACCTGCAGCTGCCGGCCTCCCTGCGCGCGCGCCTGCAACGCGGCGGACGCGGGGGGACCCTCGGCGGCGTAGCCGTCATGGGTGTGCTGTCGAGTATTCTGGTCTCGCCTTGTATCTCGGCGCCGCTGGCGGGAGCGCTCATCTACATCAGCGCCAGTGGTGATGCGGCGCTGGGCGCCGGTGCGCTGTTCGCCCTGGCTCTGGGTATGGGGATTCCGCTGCTTGCGGTCGGCATCGGCGGTGCAAGTCTGCTGCCCAAGGCCGGGCCTTGGATGAATGCAGTCAAGGCCGCGTTCGGTGTGCTCCTGCTCGGTGTGGCCGTATGGCTGCTCGACCGCGTCCTCCCCGGCTCCCTGGTGCTTGTCCTGTGGGCGGCTCTGGCCATCGGTGCCGGCGTTGCGCTTGGCGGCCTCGACCTGACGCCACGCAGTGGTTTCGGTCAAGTGTGGAAGGCCTCCGGCGTGATGCTCAGCGTCTACGGCGTGCTGCTGCTGGTCGGAGCGGCCAGTGGTGCCGACGATCCGCTGCGGCCGCTGGGGCAGCTCGCGCGCGGCGGCGAAGGCACCCTCATGGAGCAGCGGCCATCGTTTGCGCCGGTAGCCGATCTGGACGACGTCCGCAGTCGGGTCAGCGCGGCGGCCAGCGGTGGACGTCCGGTGCTTCTGAAGTTCGACGCGGACTGGTGTATCTCCTGCAAGGTCATGGAGCGCAACCTGTACCCCCATCCAGACGTACGGCCGCTGCTGGACGACTTCGTCCTGCTGCGCGCAGACATCACGGCCAATGACCCTGCGAACCGCATGCTGCTGACCCACTTCAATCTGTTCGGGCCTCCGAGCATGCTGTTCTTCGCGCCCGCTGCGAACGGCGCCGGCGCTGATCACGAGCTGCGCGAGTACCGGCTGCAGGGCGAGATCGATCGTGACGCGTTCGCCGTGCATCTGCGCGCCGTACTTGCGGCAGCCGGCCGCAACTGATTGCCCCTCTCCTGCGCGCCCGTTATGGTCGGCGCGTTCCACGACTCGCCGCGAACGTCGCGGCGGCAGGATCCGGGGAGGAATCGGTCATGGCCAAGGTGCTGGTGCTGCACGGCCCGAATCTCAATCTGCTGGGTACCCGTGAGCCGGAGGTCTACGGCACCGATACCCTGGCGGATATCGACTTTCGGCTGAAAGCCGCGGCAAGCGAGGTGGGCGTCGGCCTCAATTGTTTTCAGTCCAATGCAGAAGCGGCGCTCATCGACCGCATCCACGACGCCCGCAAGGACGCCACCGACTTCATCCTGATCAACCCCGGTGCGTTCACCCACACCAGCATCGCGCTGCGCGACGCGCTCACCGGCGTCGCGATCCCGTTCATCGAAGTTCATCTCTCCAACGTTCATGCCCGCGAGCCGTTCCGCCGCCATTCCTATCTGTCGGATATCGCGGTGGGGGTCATCTGCGGCCTCGGCGCCCTCGGCTACGAGCTCGCGCTGTCGGCGGCGATGGCACGCATGAAGGCGGGGTCGTGACTGGGCCGGGATGCTACTCGGAGCCGGACTTGGCGAGGCCCGAGCTGCCATGGCTTGGGTGAGGGCGCGTCTCGAAATACCGGCGTCCGGCGTCGCCGCGGTGGAGGATCTGCTGGAAACCCTAGGTGCGGTGGCGGTAAGCCTCGAGGATGCCCACGACCAACCGCTGCTGGAACCGGATCCGGGCGCTATGCCGCTTTGGGCGCACGTGGTGGTATCTGGCCTGTTCACTGCTGATCCTGAGCTGCCTGCCCGGCTCGAAGTGGCACGCGCCGGCTGGCAGGCGCGCGCGGGATTCGCGCTGCCGGAGCTGCTGCTCGTGCCCCTGGACGATGCCGACTGGACGGCCGCCTGGCGGCAGCATGCGCGGCCGCTGGCATTCGGTGACCGTTTGCGCGTCGTGCCGACGGAGGACAGCAGTCCGGCCGGTGCAGACGCGTTTCCCGGTGCGACCGTGGAATTGTCGCCTGGGCTCGCGTTCGGAACCGGCGGCCATCCCAGCACCCGGGCCTGCCTCGCGCGTCTCGCCAGCGAGCCACCTGAGGGGGCCCGTGTGGTCGACTTTGGCTGCGGGTCGGGAATCCTTGCGCTGGCGGCGCTGGCGCTCGGCGCCCAACACGTGATCGGCGTGGACCACGATCCCCAGGCGCTGACCGCGAGCCTGGACAATGCCCGTCGCAATGGCTGCCAGGCGCGACTGCAGTTGTACCGCGAACTCCCGGAGGGCGTTCGCTGCGAACTGCTGCTCGCCAACGTGCTCGCGGGGCCGCTGATCGAACTGGCGCGGCCGCTTTCGGCAACCCTGGAGCCGGGCGCTCGGGTGATTCTGTCCGGTATCCTGCTCGAACAGGTGGCGGCCGTTCGCGCAGCCTGGCCTGAAGTGGATTTCGACGTGTTCGCGGACGAGGGTTGGGCCTGTCTCGACGGCAGGACGCACCCATGAACGGCTGGATGGTCGCCTGTCCCGAATGCGGCACCCGCTTCCGGGTGCAGGAGGGGCAGCTGGTGGTCGCCGACGGGATTGTCCGTTGCGGTGCCTGTCTGACCGTGTTCCAGGCCAGCGAACGCCTGGAACTGTTTGATCCCAATGCGCCTGTGGCCGCACCGGAGCAGGCATCGACGCCGCGTGACCGGCATCGTTCGGTGCTCGCAGGCCGGGGCGAGGCGTCGGAAGACGATGTCGACTTCGAGCCCCTGCAGGGGCCCGTGCCCACCATGCCCCTGGCTGAGGTCCTGGCGCCGACGCCACCGAGCCTCGAAGCGGACACAACGAAGGCCCAGCATCGGCTGGGCTGGGCCGTCGTGCTCGGATTCGGCCTGCTCCTGGCTGCCGGGCAGTTCGTCTACTGGACGTTCCCGGACGGGGCGCTGGACCCGGAGCTGCGGCCCTACTACGCCTGGTTCTGTGAGCGCGTCGGTTGCGCACTGCCGGAGCGTCGCGATGTAGCCGCCATCCGCAGCCGACGCCTGAGCGTCACCTCCCATCCTGATTACGCCTACGCGCTCCTGCTGGAGGCGGCCATCGAGAACGCTGCGTCGTATCCGCAGCCCTTCCCGATCATCGAAGTCCGCTTCGAGACCGTGCGCGGCGAAGCGGTGGCCGTCCGGCGCTTCGCGCCGGAGCACTATCTGGCCGGTGAGGTGGCGATAGGTACCCAGATGCCCCCGAACCGCAGCGTGAGAATCGCGATGGCGTTCGAGAGTCCGGGTGATGACGCAGTCAATTATCAGCTTCGCTTCTGGTAACGCCACTTGGAGTAATGGGTATGACGGAACAGCAGGAACCGCCGGCGGATGTGCCGCCGGACACCGTGCATTGCTTCGCGTGCAGCGAGGTGAATCCGGTCAGTCTCGGCATGAAGCTGTGGCTCGACGGCGCGATCTGCCGCGGGCGTTTCACCCCGCGCAGTGAGCACTGCGGTTGGACTGGCGTCACCCACGGGGGTCTGCTGTTCACCGCGCTCGACGAGGTGATGGCGAACTGGCTCTGGTTGCAGCAGCTTCGCGGGTTCACGGCGCGCGCGGAAGTGCGTTTTCGGGAGCAGGTGCCGACGGGAACGCCGCTGCTGCTGGAAGCCTGGCAGGTGGAGCGGCGCCGGCGCCTGATCACGCTGGGGGCCTGCGCGCGGCGCGAGGTCGACGCCGTCATCGTCGCTGAGACTGAAGCCCGCTTCATGTTGACCTGAGCGGGCAGCGACGGATTGGCCGGTACATCCGCGGCCGCAGCTGTGAATCGGCGAGCTATGCGGGCGGGATCAGGGCCGAATCAGGCGAGGCGCACCACGTTGCTGTCCTCGATCGCAAGCGACGCTGGCGCCGCCAGGGTGAGGATGCGTGCCCGCGGGAGGGAATTGAACGTGGTGGCCGTGGCAGCGGTATAGGCCCCCATCATCGGCGCCAGGATCAAGTCCCCGATTGCCATTTCGCCGAGCATGATGTCCTCGGCAATGACGTCGACGCTGTCGCAGGTCGGGCCGGCCAGCACGCTGGGCCGTTCCTCTCCCTGTGCATCCAACGCGATCAACGGATAGCGAGTGTGATCGTAGATCTGGCCCGAGAACGAGTTGTAGACGCCATCGTCCAGGTAGTACCACATGCGTGCGCCGCGCTGCGCGCGACCCACCACCGAGGTGATGCAGGTCATGGCCGGAGCAGCGATGTAGCGCCCGGGTTCGGCCAGCACTCGTACGCTGGCCGGGAGTTCGTTCAGCGCATCGCGGATGGGGCCGCAGAACGCATCCATGTCTTCGACGCTGCCGTCGTAGTTCACCGGGAAGCCGCCGCCGATATCGAGAACCGACAAGGGCGCGACCGCATCCGGACGGGTGGCCGTGATCAGGTCACGGCAGCGGTGGATGGCATGCGCATGCATACTGGCATCGGCCACTTGTGAGCCCACGTGAAACGACAGGCCCTTGACGTGGATGCCGCGCGCATCTGCGGCGGCCAGCAGGGCAGGTATCTCGTCGGCCGCGCAGCCGAACTTCCGCGACAGGTCGACGCGTGCCGATGGGTTCGGAAAGCTGACCCGGACCAGCAGGGCGGCTCGATGCCGATAGGGGACGAACTTGTCCAGCTCGTCGATGTTGTCGACCACGAACGTGGTGCAGCCGTAGCGCAGCGCAGTACGGATGTCGATGTCGCGCTTGATCGGGTGCGTATGGATGGTCCGGCGGGGTTCGATGAACAGCTGCTCCAGCATCGCGATCTCGCCGTTGGTGGCGATGTCGAAGCCGCAACCCTCTTCTTCCAGGGTCGCGATCACCCCCTTGTTGGGCAGGGCCTTGATGGCGTAATACAGGCTGACTTCGGGCAGCGCCTGGGCCAGCTTGCGGTACTGGCGGCGAATGATGTCGCAGTCCAGGACCAGAAGCGGTGAGCCGTATTGGGCCACGAGGGCATGCCAGTCGGTCTGGCCGCCGCCCAGTGCCGGGTGGACGGCCAGGCTGCTGTCAGCGGGCTGGCCGCTTTGATCGCTAGGGTGATTCATTTCCCGATCGCCTCCAGGACGAAACGGGGCAGCGCGAACGCAGCGCCGTGAATGGCCGGAGTGTAATACCGCGTATCGATTGCGGCGGCCGCGAACCGTTCCTCCAGCACATCCACCGGCTGCGTCCGCAGGCCGGCATCCTGCGTCGCCCATCCCAGCGTCATCATCCCGCCGATGTAGGTCGGCACGGCCACGCCATAAAAGTGCCAGTCCGCGAACAGGTCGCGGAAGCCGCGTGCGGTTTTCGTCACCTCGTCGAGCTGCATGAACGGCACGCCGTTCTGCGTCACCATGACGCCGCCGGGGGTCAGGATGCGCTCGCAATGCCGATAGAAGGCGTTGCTGAACAGCGCCTCGCCGGGCCCGATAGGATCCGTCGAGTCGATCAGGATCGCGTCCCAGCTGTCCTCGGCAGTGCGCACGAATTCCGCTCCATCGGCGATCACCAGATGGAAGCGCGGATCATCGAAGGCGCCACGTGAATGATCCGGGAACCAGGTTTTGGCCATGTCCACCACGGCAGCGTCGATCTCGACCTGGGTGACGTGCTCCACCGAGCGGTGCTTGACCACCTCCCTGAGCAGCCCACCGTCGCCGCCGCCGATGATGAGCACGCGCCGCGGCTGGCCGTGCGCGAACAGCG
>REEU01000272.1 GCA_007694905.1 Gammaproteobacteria bacterium
GTGTGAATGATCAGGGCTTCGGCAACTATCCGGACGGGTTTTCGCCGGCGGGAACCACGGGCATCACCGGGGTGACGCTGCCCGGTTGCAGTGTGGCAGACGACTTTTCCCAGGCGCTCGGCCATCCGGATGAAGCCCGCCTGGCGGCGGCACTGGAGTTCCTCGATTCGGGCAGCTGCCCCACCGCAGCCGCTGCCCTCGAGGCGCCGTCCGGACGCTCACGGCTGACTCCGGACGAGGTTGTGGAGGACGGTTTCATGCCGGGGCCGGAATGGCTGCGCAATCGCATCGTCCTGCCGTGATCCGTGCGCTGTCGGCAGCGGTCCTTGTCTTAAGCGGCTGTGCCCAGCCGGCACCGGCGGAAGAACGACCGGCGCGACTGCTGAATCCCGACCCCGCCGTGCGGGAAGAACTGCGCACGATCGTGGCGGCCGCCCTCGGGCAGCGTGAAGTGACCCTGGCGGACGATGCGCTCACCGCAGATGGCACGCTTCTGCTCGAGCGGACGCCACGCCAGGATCCGCTTGGCCATCGGGTGCCCGGTCGGGAGCTTGGAGCACCGGATCGCTTCCAGCTTCTGCGCTCCGGTGACGATTGTGTCCTGCTGCACCCGCACAGCGAGCGCCGCTGGGTGCTGGTGCAGGCGCGCTGCGAGCCAATTTAGAGTGGGCCGCAGTGCACGGAAACCATGCGCCCCCGGCCGCGCCGCGGTAGCCTAGGCCCACAGCCGCCGTCTGGGAGAATCCGCATGTCCGGCAGCAACGAGCGCCATCTGGACGCGTTCTGGATGCCGTTCACCGCCAACCGCTGGTATCGCAACGCGCCGCGCCTGATCACCGAGGCCAGCGGCGTGCGCTATCGGGACGAAGCCGGTCGGGAGCTGTTCGACTTCGCCTCCGGCCTCTGGTGCGTGAATGCAGGTCACTGCCATCCACGCATCGTCGCGGCGATTCAGGAACAGGCCGGCAAGCTCGACTACGCCATGTCGTTCCAGCTCGGCCATCCGGAAGTGTTCCGGCTGGCTGAACGGCTCGCGGAGCTCGGCCCTCCGGGTCTCGATCGGGTGTTCTTCTGTAACTCCGGTTCAGAGTCGGTGGATACGGCGCTGAAGATCGCGCTGGCCTGGCATCGCCAGCGTGGGCATGCGGGGCGGACCCGTCTGATCGGTCGCGTCCGCGGCTACCATGGCGTCGGATTCGGCGGCATCAGCGTCGGCGGCATCGGCAACAATCGGCGCCAGTATCCGGTCCAGCTTCCGGGCACCGATCACCTGCCCCACACCCATGCGCCGGCCCAGATGGGTTTCAGCCGCGGCCAGCCTGAGTGGGGCGCGCATCTCGCTGACGCGCTCGATGATCTCGTCGCCCTGCATGGGCCGGAGACCATCGCCGCGGTCATCGTCGAGCCGGTGGCCGGTTCCGCAGGCGTGCTGGTGCCCCCCGTGGGTTACCTGGAACGGCTGCGGGAGCGCTGCACAGCGCACGGCATACTCCTGATCTTCGATGAGGTGATCACCGCGTTCGGTCGCATTGGCCACCTGTTCGGCAGCCAGCGCTTCGATGTCGTGCCGGACATCATCTGCTGTGCCAAGGGGCTGACCAACGGGGCCGTTCCCATGGGCGCCGTGCTGGTTCGACGGGAGCTGTTCGACGACTTCATGGAGGGTCCGGAACTGGCCATCGAGCTGGCCCACGGCTATACGTACTCCGGACACCCGCTGGCCACCGCGGCCGCCCACGCCACCCTGGACGTTTACGCGGAGGAGGACCTGTTCACGCACGCCCGGGGACTCGAGCAGCAGTTCGAGGATCGCCTCCACGGCCTCAAGCAGCGGGCGGCGATCACCGACATCCGCAACATCGGCCTGATGGGCGCCCTCGATCTCGAGCCGGTTGCGGGTGAGCCTTCGCGGCGGGGCATTACGCTGTTCGAAAAGGCATTCGAGGCCGGGCTGGTGGTGCGGACGGCGGGAGACACGCTGGCGCTGTGCCCGCCGCTGGTGACGCAGCCGGATGAACTCGACATGATGTTCGACCGCCTAGAGCAGGCGCTCGTCGCGCTGCCGTGATTGCAAGGAGTTCGATATGACCCAACGGCTTCACAATGTGGCGGAGGCCGGAAGTCCGGAGGCCCGTGACCTGACTTCGCTGCTGCACCCCAACACCAATCTCCTCGCGCACGAGCGTACAGGGCCGATGGTGATGGAGAGCGCCCGTGGTGTCACCGTCCGCGACCGCCATGGACGTGAGTATATCGAAGCCATGGGTGGACTGTGGTGCACGTCCCTCGGCTATGGCGATGAGGAGGTTGCCGAGGCGGCGGCCGCGAGCATCCGCAGAATGTCCTACGGGCACCTGTTCGGGAGCAAGAGCCATGAGCCTGCCATCGCGCTGGCGGAGCAGCTCAAGGCCATGGTACCCGTGGAGGACGGTCGGGTGTTCTTCGGCTGTTCCGGTTCCGACGCCAACGACACCCAGATCAAGCTCGTCCGCTACTACTTCAATGCCATCGGCAAGCCGGCCAAGAAGAAATTCATTTCCCGCTGGAAGGGCTATCACGGGGTCACCGTCGCCAGCGGCAGCCTCACAGGCCTGCCGCCCTTCCACACCCATTTCGATCTGCCCATGGAAGGTGTGCATCACGTGGGCGCGCCCCACTACCGGCGTTTCGCCGAGGAGGGTGAGAGCGAAACCGCCTTCGTCGACCGCCTGGGCGAAGAGCTGGAGCAGACCATTCTCAGGGAAGGGCCGGACACCGTAGCGGCCTTCATTGCCGAGCCGGTTCAGGGTGCCGGTGGCGTCATTGTCCCCCCCGCCACCTACTTTGCCCGGGTGCAGGCCATCCTCGCCAAGTACGAGGTCCTGTTCATCGCCGACGAGGTGATCACCGGCTTCGGCCGTACCGGTCAACCCTTTGGCTGCGACACCTTCGGCATCGTTCCCACCACGATGTCGCTGGCGAAGGCGCTGTCATCCGCGTACCTGCCCATCAGCGCCGTCGTGGTCCCGGCCTGGATGGTGGAGCCCATCGTCGAGGCCAGCGGCGACGTCGGTGTTTTCGGTCATGGGTTCACGTACTCCGGCCATCCGGTCTGCGCCGACGTGGCGCTGAAGGTGCTCGAGATCTACGAACGGCGGAACCTCTTCGCCCACGCGGCGTCGTTGGCAGAAGGCTTTCAGGCCCGCCTGCGCAGCTTCGAAGGCCACCCCATTGTCGCCGAGGCCCGTGGCGTGGGTCTGATCGGTGCCATCGAACTCGAGGCGGAGCCGGCGAACAAGCTGCCCTTCGACCCCAAGGTCGGCATCGGCGCTTACTGCGCCAAGCGCTGCGAAGCCCACGGCCTGATCGTGCGTCCACTGGGCGATTCGCTGGCCTTCTGTCCGCCGCTGGTGATCACCGAAACCGAGCTCGAGCAGGTGTTCGAACGCTTCGCCCTGGCGCTGGACGACACCCTCGCCCACGTCCGCAGCGAAGGTCTGGTGGCGGCATGAGCGTCCTGCGATCTGCCCTGCGCGTCGACGACCCGGCGTTCCAGGCGAATGCCGAACAGCATGCTGCGAGCGCTGCTGCGCTGCGGGCACAGGTGACCGAACTGGCGCGCGGCGGTGACGAGCGCAGTCGGGCCCGCCACGTGGAGCGCGGCAAGTTACTGCCGCGGGATCGGCTGGAGACCCTGCTCGATCCGGGCAGCGCGTTTCTCGAGCTCGGTCAGCTGGCCGGCTTCGAACTCTACGATGATCGCATTCCCGGTGCGGGTCTGATCACCGGAGTCGGCCGGATTGCGGGGCAGCCCTGCATGGTGGTCGTGAACGACGCCACAGTGAAAGGCGGAACGTATTACCCGATCACCGTGAAGAAGCATCTGCGCGCCCAGGACGTGGCGCTGGAGAACGGTCTGCCCTGCATCTATCTGGTGGATTCCGGCGGCGCGTTCCTGCCCATGCAGGACGAGGTTTTTCCGGACCGGGACCACTTTGGCCGCATATTCTTCAATCAGGCGAAGCTGTCCGAGGCGGGCATCCCCCAGGTGGCGGTGGTCATGGGTTCATGCACGGCCGGTGGCGCCTACGTGCCCGCCATGTGCGACGAGTCGGTGATCGTCCGCAATCAGGGCACCATCTTTCTCGGCGGACCACCGCTTGTGAAGGCGGCCACCGGTGAGGAGGTGGACGCAGAATCACTCGGCGGCGGCGACGTCCATGCGCGGATCTCGGGCGTGGTGGACCACCTCGCGGCCGATGACACCCAGGCTCTGGCCATGGCCAGGCAGATCATCGCGCACCTGAATTTGCGCAGGCCGGAGCGGGTGGCTCGACTCGAGCCGAGCTCGCCGTTGTACCCGGCAGAGGAACTCTACGGCGTGCTGCCGCGGGACACGCGCACCCCCTTCGATGTCCACGAAGTTATCGCACGCCTGGTGGACGGCTCCGAGTTCGCCGAGTTCAAGGCCCTGTTCGGCGACACGCTGGTGTGCGGCTTCGCCCATCTGCATGGATACCCCATAGGGATCGTCGCGAACAACGGTATTCTGTTCTCGGAGTCAGCCCAGAAAGGCGCCCACTTCATTCAGCTCTGCGACCGTCGTGACATACCGCTGCTGTTTTTGCAGAACATCACCGGCTTCATGGTGGGTCGCAAATACGAGAACGCCGGCATCGCCAAGGACGGCGCGAAGATGGTGAACGCGGTGGCCTGTGCACGGGTGCCCAAGTTCACGGTGGTCATCGGGGGCTCCTTCGGCGCCGGTAACTACGCCATGTGCGGCCGTGCCTACGGACCACGTTTTCTGTTCACCTGGCCCAATGCGCGAATCTCGGTCATGGGCGGTGAGCAGGCCGCCAACGTCCTGGCTACGGTGCGCAGCGACGGTGCTGCAGCACGCGGGGAGCAATGGCCGGACGCGGAGCGGGAAGCCTTCATGGCTCAGATTCGTGAGGGTTACGATCTTCAGGGGCACCCCTACTATGCCAGTGCCCGGCTCTGGGACGACGGCTGCATCGATCCTGTCCAGACGCGGGATGTGCTTGGCGTGGCGCTCGCGGTAGCCTGCAGCAGCCCGATTGCGACCGCGCCTCCGCACCGTTCCGGTGACGGTTTCGAGTCTGCTCAATTCGGTATTTTCCGCTTCTAACGAGGGAGGCAGGGCGCGTGATCCGATCGCTGCTGATTGCCAACCGTGGTGAGATCGCCGTGCGCATCATGGCCACCGCCCGCCGTCTCGGCATCCGTAGCATTGCAGTCTTTTCGGACGCCGACCGGGATGCCATGCACGTGGCCATGGCGGACGACGCGGTGCGCATCGGTCCTGCAGCGGCCAGAGAGAGCTACCTTGATCAGCAGGCGGTGATCGATGCGGCCCGCCGCAGCGGAGCCGAAGCGGTCCATCCAGGTTACGGATTCCTGGCCGAGAACGCGGACTTTGCTGCAGCCTGCGAAGCGAGCGGACTGCGTTTCGTCGGTCCACCGCCGGAAGCCATCCGCATCATGGGCGCGAAGGATGCTGCACGTCAGCGCATGCAGGCTGCGGGCGTCCCCGTGGTTCCCGGCGCAGATGGCGACGAATTGAACGCCGACCCGCTGGCGGCGGCTGCGGACGTGGGATACCCGCTGCTGATCAAGGCGTCCGCCGGCGGCGGCGGCAAAGGAATGCGCGTGGTGCGCGACCCTGCGGATTTCGAATCGGCCCTCGCGGCGGTGAAGCGTGAGGCGAGTACGGCGTTCGGCGACTCGCGCGTTCTGCTCGAACGTTGGCTGGAGCGCGCCCGCCATGTGGAAGTGCAGGTGTTCGCCGACAGCGCCGGCAGCACGGTGCATCTGTTCGACCGTGACTGTTCCGTTCAGCGGCGGCAGCAGAAGGTGGTGGAGGAGGCGCCTGCGCCGGACCTGCCTTCCGCGCTGAAGGAACGCATGGCGGCTGCGGCGGTGGCTGCCGCCGAGGCCGTGGGCTACGTCGGTGCCGGGACGGTGGAGTTTCTGGTGGTCGGCGACGAATTCTTCTTTCTGGAGATGAACACACGTCTGCAGGTCGAGCACCCGGTCACCGAGCTGATCACCGGTGAGGATCTCGTGGCCTGGCAGCTGATGGTCGCGTCCGGCCTGCCACTGCCCAAGACGCAGGAGGAGATTCGCTGTTCCGGCCACGCGGTGGAGGTCCGCCTTTATGCGGAAGATCCTGCCAGCGGCTATCTTCCGGCGACGGGACGTCTGGATCGGCTCATGTTCCCGGATGACCTGCCGG
Source organism: Gammaproteobacteria bacterium (assembly GCA_007694905.1). Lineage (GTDB taxonomy): Bacteria > Pseudomonadota > Gammaproteobacteria > Pseudomonadales > Azotimanducaceae > SLTB01. The sequence goes on from REEU01000272.1 coordinate 6,239, forward strand.
GCCTTCGCGTTGACACGGGCGTGCGCCAGGGTGATGTCGTCAGTCCCCATTATGATCCGATGATTGCAAAATTCGTGGCATGGGGCGCCGACAGGGATGCGGCTCTGGATGTGCTCGCACGAGGCCTGGCCGCCGTTCGTGTCCATGGCGTGCGCACCAATCTCGATCTTTTGCGTTCGCTGGTCACCGATCCCGCGCTGCGCAGCGGAGCCGTGCACACGGCATGGCTCGAAAGCGAGGCCAGCGAGCTGGCGAATCCCCCGCTAGCGGCCCTGACCCTCTCTGATCTGGCCCGTGCCGCGTTGGCCGTCGTCTTGTTGCGTCGGCGAACGCGTTCGGGTGACTTGATGCTCGAGCTTGGTCCTATGCGACTGAACGCGTCCGTCATGGAGCGCGTGACGCTGGAGGTCGACGACGAGACGGTGCGTCTCCACGTGGAGCATGACGCCGAAGGGTATCGGGTCGTCGCGGAATCGGGAGCAAGCGTTTCTGGCTCCGCGACCCTGAATGGTGACTGTCTCGAATCGACCGTCGACGGCGAGCTGCAGCGTGATGATCTCATCCTCGATGCGCGCAGCGGCGCGCCAGCGCTGACGCTTATGAATGCTCACGGTGCGCGGACGTTCCGTCTCGCCGACGCCCTGGCCGCAGCGCTGGATCGTGATGAAGCGGTGGCGGGCTCCCTGCTTGCGCCCATGCCTGGGCAGGTGGTGAGTCTGATGGTTGCCGAAGGTGAATCCGTGGCCGAGGGCGATGTCCTGCTTGTGCTGGAGGCCATGAAGATGGAGCACAGCATCCGCGCGCCCCAGGCCGGCGTCGTCAGCGCCGTCAACTTCGCAGTCGGCGACCGCGTAGAGGAAGGCGCCGTCCTCGCCGCCATCGATCCCCAATAACCCCGCCTGTAGGCGAGCGCGTGCACGCGCCGCTCCCGGGCCGAGCGCACGCGCTCGGGCCTACAGATATCTCGCAATCCGCCTGTAGGCGAGCCGCATGCGGATCACGCGTGTACGCGCCGCCCTCCCGGCCGAGCGCACGCGCGCGGGCCTACAGATATCTCGCAATCCGCCTGTAGGCGAGCCGCATGCGGATCACGCGTGTGCGCGCCGCCCCCGTGCCAAGCCCACGCGTTCGGTCCTACAAACCTTTCAGCGTTCACCCACGATGTGCCCGAACGATCCCGCACGCGTCGCCGCACCGAGCTGTCTGACACTTCATCGATCCAAGCTGAAGCCCGGTTCATCCCATGCACCGCAGCCACTTGCTCAGGGTCGGCCGCATCTCTCTCCCCGGTCATCTCTATCACGTGACCTTCGTCACTCGTGACCGGGTGCCTTTGCTCGAGTCGTTTGATAGCGCCAGGGAAGTCGTGCGCACCCTGATGGGTCTGGACCGACGAAGCCACTGCCTGACCTGGACCTATGTCGTCATGCCGGACCACGTCCATTGGCTGTTTCAGCTTGGCGGGAGCTTGTCCCTCTCTGGGCTGGTTGCGCTCGCGAAGTCCCGATCGAGCCATTACCTCCGCCGTCACGGTCTGAAAGGTCCGGTCTGGCAACGAGGCTTCATGGATCGCCTGATCAGAGCGCGAGAGAATCCGGTCGCGGTCGCGCGTTACATCGTGCTCAACCCGCTGCGAGCCGGGCTCGTGGCACGCCTTGGCGATTACCCCCACTGGGACGCCAGATGGCTGTAGGCGAGCGCGTGCACGTGCCGCCCCCGGGCCGAGCGCACGCGCTCGGGCCTACAGGGATCTCGCAACCCGCGTGCACGCGCCGCTCCCTGCCGAGCGCACGCGCTCGGGCCTACAGGGATCTCGCAACCCGCGTGCACG
>REEU01000162.1 GCA_007694905.1 Gammaproteobacteria bacterium
GACACAGCGCCAGGTACTCACCAAGGAAACGGTTCAGCTGGGCCTTCTCGTCCGGCTGGTGCATTTTGCCGTTCGGGTACTCGTAGCGGCCCTCGAAGCGGTCCTGGCCCTGGTAGGCCGTGACCTCGGCGGTCTGCGCGTCGTGATAGAGCCGAACCAGCAACCGCGGCGCGGGTACCAACGGGTGCCAATCCGAGGCGGAGCGGGTGAAATCCAACGCCAGCATGGTGGTGTAGGGGCAGCGCTCGACGACCCGGAAGCGCAGGACCCGGTCAGCAACCTGGGGCAGCGTCAGGGACAGGGTGCGCTCATCGCAATCAAAGAGCTCCGGCAGCAGCTGATGCAGACGGGCATAGTTCGCATCGCACTCGGCCATGTGCGCCGCGAGATCCACCTTGTAGCGCTTCAGCGCCATGCGTTCTCCCTGGATCAGGAACCCTAGCCCGTAGCATCTTCCATCCAGCGACGCCGCAGCGTCTCCCGATGCAACATCAACCACTGCAGTCCAATGATGCCTGCAGCGTTCCGTATTCTGCCGGATTCCAACGCCGCCTGCGCGTCGGGCCAGTCGAGCACATGAACCCGGATGTCCTCATGTTCGCTGTCGAGTCCGTAAACGCCGCCGGCGCGTCCGGCATCGACCCGGCCACAGAACAGCACGATCTCCTCGGTGTTGCCGCCGGGACTGACCTGATAGCGGCAGATGAACTCGAGATCCTGTACGGCGAGGCCGGCTTCCTCATCGGCCTCCCGGCGGGCCACATCCTCCGGCGCCTCGCCTTCCTCGATGATGCCTGCCACGAGTTCCAGGAGCCAGGGGGCGTAAGGCATGTCCAGCGCTCCCACGCGAAACTGCTCGATGCAGACCACCTGGTCGTTGACAGGATCGTAGGGCAGCAGAACGACGGAGGGCTCGCGGACAAACAGTTCCCGCTGCATGACGTCACTCCAGCCACCAGCGAACAGGCGATGCCGGAGGCGCACCACATCCATGCGGAAGAACCCCTGCCACACCGGGCGGCGGTCCAGCACTTCGACGTCGTTGTGGTCGAACGTGGACCGCTGTTCCCGCCCGGTCACCCTCCGCTCCGCTGCGTCACTCCCCGTCAGACCGCCTCGGTCTGGGGGGAACGGTGGCAGGCGGCGGCTCTTCGAGCCAGCGATTGAGTTCCAGCAGATCTGCCGGCGTCAGCAGGCCGGCCTGCCGCTTCAGATCGATGACGTCGAGCACGAAGTCGATGATGGAGTTGGATTGGTCACGGATGGCCGAGAACAGGGTGCGCTGGGCGTCGAGGACGTCGACGATGTTGCGGGTACCCACTTCGTACCCGGTTTCAGCTGCCTCGAGGGCGGAGCGGCTGGACACGATGGCCTGCGACCTGGCCCGGGTGCGGGCGACGTTGCGACGCACGCTGACATGCAGCGCCCGCGTGTTCTGGGTCACCTGCCGGATCGTGGCCTCGTAGCGCTCTGCCTCGCTGTCGTACTGGGCCGCTGCCCGACGCCGATTGGCGCTGATGGCCCCGCCCGCGAATACGGGCACCGAAACGTTCAGGGACACGACCCGATCCGTGCCGTCCGAGACGAAGGGGGTTCGCGTGTCCTCGATGACGTCCTTGCGGACCAGATCCGAATCCGTATCCGTGTAGCTTAAGGTCACGTTGGCCTTCGGCAGGTGTTCGCTGGCCGCTGCCCTGGAATCCTGCTCGGCCACCTGTCTCGCGAACCGGGCCAGCTGGATGTCGGCATTGTGGCGGCGCGCGAAGTCCACCCACGCCTCCATCTGCTCCGGCGTAGGATCCACTACTGGAAACGACTCGCTGAGCTGCCACAGCTGACTGTGGCTGCGACCCGTGATCACCGAGAGGTTCTCGAGTGCAATCTCCACGTCACCTTCGAAACCCAAGCGATCAGCCGTGGCGATGTCCGAGGCGGCGCGCGCCTCGAAGACGTCGGTGATCGCCACCAGTCCGACCTCGAAGCGCTGTTCGACCTGTTCCAGCTGCCCCCTGAGCGCCGCTTCCTGCGCGAGACTGGCCTGCAGATTGGCCATGGCCCGAAGCACGGCAAAGTAGGCACCGGTGGTGCGCACCATCAGGTCCTGCTGCGCCACCGTGAAACTGGCACGGGCTTGCTCGCTCAGCTCCTGTCCGCGACGGAAGCGGAACCATGCCGGCAGATTGAACAGCGGCTGTTCCAGATTGACGCTCCAGCGCGTGGTTTCCCGGTCCGTGTCGGTGAAGTTGCGGGCCAGGATGTCGCCGCCGACAGGAAACTGGCCGCGCGCTTCCGAGAAGGCATCCTGATAGGTGAAGCTCGCCGTGATCTCCGGCAGCAGACCCGCACGTCCCAGGCGCCGCTCCTCGAGGCCGGCGCGGAACGTCGCCTGGGCCGCCGCCAGCGTGCGGTCGTTGCGCAGCGCCAGTTCATAGACGCCTGCAAGCGTGTTTTCCCAGTGCGCTTCCTGCTCCGCAGAGGGCACCGGCAGCGCCTGCACCAGGTCTTCCCGCCAGGGCTCCCCGGCCGTCGCGAATTCGGCCAGCGCGTAGGGGGCGGGGAGAGTGAAGATCAGCGTAAGACCCAGGACACGACGAATGGCAGCACCGGCGGAAACCGGAACTCGATGAGAAGCGGAACTCACGACATGCTCACTCCGTTTGGCGGCGCCAGTCGAAGGCGCGGACCTTGAGGCCCGGAAAGAAACCCGACGTCTTCTACGCGTAGCCTGCTCGGCGGTCAACCTCGACCGGGGACGCGCGCAACCCAGCCCGAACCCTACCCGGCAGACTCCCGGGTGTCATCATCGGCCCGTCGCATGCACACCTCGTTCGGTCCCAGGCTGCGGAACATTTGCTTTCGGCATCCACTATACCGGGCGAACGGCTGCCAGAATCGCACCGAGGGCGCCGCGGTTCGCGTCCACCACCGCGCGGGCAGCATCGCTGCGCTGCTGCCAGAGGTCTTCATCCTCGATCACCCGCTCCATTGCCAGCGCCAGGGCGTCGGCATCCGCGACCACCTCCAGTGCGCCGGCGGCAATGAAACGCTCCGCCACGTCGGCAAAGTTGAACAGGTGTGGCCCGCTGAACACCGGCACACCGTGCCAGGCGGGCTCGATGGGATTGTGGCCGCCGTGGCGCACCAGTGAGCCGCCGAGAAACGCCGCATCAGCGAGGCCATAAAGGGTGAGCAACTCACCCATGAGATCGCCGAGCAGCAGCCTACTGCCTGCCGGTACTTCTCCCGCAGACAGCCGCGCTGCCGGCAGGGCACTCCGATCCAGCAGCCGCCACACGTCGTCGAAACGGTCGGCATGACGGGGCACGATCAGCAATCGCCAGTCCGGGTGCCGTTGCAGCAGCGGTACGAAGCTGCGCAGCACAGCCGCGTCCTCGCCCTCGTGGGTGCTGGCCGCAATCAGCAGCGGGCCGTCGTCAAGGCCGAGGCGCTCCCGGGCCCTGTCCATGCGTGCGGACAGATCGCCCGGCAGGACAGCATCGAACTTCATGTTGCCCGGGCAGGTCACGCGCCCAGGCGGGGCCCCGAGGGCCCGGAAGCGATCCGCACTGGCCTCGTCCTGACAGGCAATGACGTCGAGCCCGGCCAGCATGCGCCGGGTGAGACCACCCACGCGCCGGTAGCCCGCCGCCGAGCGGGGCGACAGGCGCGCATTGACCAACGCGACCCGAACGCCGAAGCGGCCGCACTCATGAATGAGATTCGGCCACAGCTCGGTCTCGATCAGCACCAGCAGCCGCGGTCGGGTGCGGCGCAGAAAGGCACGGACGCACCAGGGCAGGTCCCAGGGCAGCCAGCTGAGATGGACACTGTCGCCAAGCAGGTCCGCCGCACGCTCGCGCCCGGCCGCGGTGGTCACCGTGAGGATGCGCGGGGCACTCGGCGCCAGCGCCTCCACGCCGCGGAGCAGCGGTACCGCAGCCACGGTTTCCCCGACAGAAACCGCGTGCACCCAGATGCCTCCCGATTCGGGCGCCGCATGCCAACGACCGAATCGTGCCGCAAGATCGTGCCGGTAACCCGGTTCGCGACGACTGCGCCAGAGCAGGCGCAGCATCACGACCGGCAATGCCAGCAGGTAGAGAGCCGTATAGACGAAGCGCCACATCAGGCCGTCTGCATCCCGCTCATCCGATCCTCGCCGCCTGGCCGCCGTCCACCGGCAGACAGACACCCGTGATGAAGCGGGCCTCGTCGGAGGCCAGGAACAGGGCCGCGTTGGCCACGTCCCAGGCATCGCCCATGCGGCCACCGAGCGGCACCATGGCGTCACGCTGACGGATCAGTTCATCCCGATCCCGGCCGGCGGCCACGTTGCCCTCGATGGCCATCGGGGTGTTCATGAGCCCCGGCATGATGACGTTGGCGCGAATACCGTAGCGGGCGTTCCCCGTAGCCAGGGCATGGGTGTAGGCATTCAGCGCGGCCTTGGAGGACTTGTAAGCCACCAGGCCCACGGCACACACCGCCGCCACGGAAGAAATATTGGTGATGGCACCGCCGCCCTGTTCGCGCATGACCGGCAGGGCGTGCTTGCACACCAGCATCACGCCCTTGAGGTTGGTGGCAAAAATGCGGTCCCAGACGTCCTCGGTCATGCTGGCTGCACCGCGGTCACCGGTGCCGATGCCGACGTTGTTGTGCAGGATGTCGACGCGACCGTAGCGTTCCACGCAGGCATCGATCAGCGCCTTGCAGTCCGCCTCCCGGGTGACGTCCGCTGCCTGGACGCTGCCTTCACCGCCGCGCTCAGCGACCATGGCCAGGGTTTCCTCGGCGGACTCCAACCGGCGGTCCACCAGCAGCACCCGGGCGCCCTCCTCCGCAAACCGAAGTGCCGTAGCCCGGCCGTTGCCGATGGTCGCGCCCGGTGTCTGACCGGCGCCGACCACAATGGCGACCTTGCCCTGAAGGCGTCCCATAGCTGCTCTCCCCCCGCTGCCTGCGCCGCAGTATAGCGACATGCCACGGCTTGGCGGATCATGGACAATCGGTCCCGCGAATCCCAGACCACCCTCGGAGCCGAGCGTGCTGCGTGTCAACCGGAATCCGGTCCTCGAAGCCGATGTACTCATTCTCGGCGGTGGCATCGCTGGCCTGTGGCTGCTGCAGCGGCTGTTGCATGCGGGCTACGCCGCGGTGTTGGTGGAGCAGGACAGGCTCGGCGGCGGCCAGACCGGCGCCGCCCAGGGCATCATCCATGGCGGCGTGAAGTACGCTCTGGACGGACAGCCGACGGACGCGTCTGAAGCCATCGCCGACATGCCGCGCCGCTGGCGGGCCTGCCTCGAGGGCCAAGGGGAAGTGGACCTGCGCCGCGTGCAGGTCCTGGCCGACGGGTTTCACCTGTGGTCCGTCGAGCGGCCCGGCGGCGCACTCGGACAGCTGCTCGGCAGCCCCGCCCTGCGCGACCGCGTCACCCCGCTGCGCTGCGAGGACCAGCCGCCGTGCTTCCGCCACGAAGCCTTCCAAGGCAGCGTCTACCGCCTCGACGAGTTCGTCCTCGATCCGGCTTCCCTCGTGGCCACCCTGGCCGCTCCCCACGCGCCGCACATCATCCGCGTCAGCAACGTCGCCGGGGGGCTGCGCCATGACGGCGGTGACTTCAGGCTGCCCACCGGCGGTCCCACGCTGCAGGCACGCCAGATCATTCTCGCTGCAGGTGCAGGCAACGCTGAGCTTCTTGCTGCCCTCGGCCGGACCGAGCCGGACATGCAGCGGCGTCCGCTGCAGCAGGTGGCCGTGGAACTTCGCCACCCCCATGCCGTGAACGGCCATTGCGTGACGGCGTCGTCGATCCACGGCCCGGTGCTGACCGTGACGTCCCACCCGCTCGGGCAGGACCACTGGCTGCTCTACCTCGGCGGACAGCTGGCCGAGGCCGGCAGCGTCCGCTCGAGCGGGGTCCAGATCGAAGCCGCGCAGGCGCTCGTCGCAGAGGTGCTGCCCTGGCTGCTACCGCACCTGACCGCTTGGCGCAGCCTGCGCATCGACCGGGCCGAGGCCGCCGCCGCGGACGCGTCCCGGCCCGCGAAGGCCTTCGTCCACGCCGAGGCGGGCGTCATCACCGTGTGGCCGACGAAACTGGCGCTGGTCCCGGACCTGGCCGATCAGGTGCTGCCTCTGCTCAGCCCACCGCAGGACCCCGACCGCCGGCGCAGCGACACGCTCGCCGCGCAGCTGTCAGACCTGCCGCGGCCGCAGACGACACGCGGACTGGCGGAGTATCTCCAATGACAGAGATGCTGCCCAAGCGCGTGCTCGGGCGCTCCGGGCTCTCCGTCTCTGCCCTCGGTCTCGGCACGGTCAAATTCGGGCGCAACACCGACGTGAAGTATCCCCGACCCTACGCGCTGCCGGATGACGGCAGCGCCGGACGCCTCCTCGACGAGGCCGCCGCGCTCGGCATCAACCTGCTCGATACGGCACCGGCCTACGGCAGCGCAGAAGAACGCCTCGGTCGCCTGCTCCGCGGACAACGGGACCACTGGGTGCTGTGCAGCAAGACCGGCGAGACCCACAGCGACGCCGGCTCCAGTTTCGACTTCTCACCGGAACACACCCGCTTCAGCGTCGAGCGCAGCCTCAAGCGCCTGGGTACCGACCGCATCGACTGCCTGCTGCTGCACTCCAACGGCGACGACCTGGCCATCCTCCGCAGGCACGGAACCCTCGAAGCGCTGGCCGAGCTCAAACGGGAGGGCAAGATTCTGAGCTACGGCATGTCCACCAAAACCGTCGCAGGAGGACTCATGGCGGTCGCCGAATGCGACGTGGTCATGGTGACCTTGAACGTGGACGACGTAGAGAACCTCACCGTCATCGCGGCCGCCCGCCGCCGCGGCTGCGGTGTGCTGGTGAAGAAACCGCTCTCGAGCGGCCAGGTGTCGCCGGCGAGCGTCGAAGAACGCCTGCGCTGGGCGGCCACCCGCCTCGGGGTCAGTGCCGTGATCGTCGGGACCCTGTCGCACGAGCACCTGACTCAGAATGCGCAGGCGCTGGCGTCACTCACGACCTGAGCGGCGCGCCCGCTCGACGATGGCGCTGCTGGACAGGTTCTCGAAGCGATCGAGCACGCGCACCTCGCCACCCTGACTGCGCACGATGTCGGCACCGACGACTTCGTCGATACCGTAGTCACCGCCCTTGACCAGCACATCCGGCGCCAGCGCCTGCAGCAGTGATTCCGGCGTGTCTTCGGCGAACGTCACCACCCAATCCACCGCCGCCAGCCCGGCAAGCACCCGGGCCCGCTGGGTGGCCGGATTGAGCGGACGACCCGGCCCCTTCAGGCGGCGTACCGAGTCATCGTCGTTGATCGCCACCACCAGGCGGTCACCGAGCGCGCGCGCCTGTTCCAGGTACCCGACGTGGCCGGCATGCAGAAGATCGAAGCAACCGTTGGTGAACACGATCCGCTCACCCCGCGCCCGGGCGGCTGCAAGCAATTCGCCGAGACGCTCGCTGCTGACTCGGCCGCGATCACGCTCGAAACCAGCCGCGCCGGCCGCCGCCCACGCGGAGGCGAGCTCCGCCGCGCCCACCGCGGTGGTACCGGCGTGGCGTACGGCCAGGCTCGCGGCCAGATTCGACAGCCGCGCCGCTTCCGGCAGTGAAGCACCTGCCGCCCGGGACGCCGCCAGCACCGCCATCACTGTGTCGCCGGCGCCGGTGACGTCGAACACATCCACTGCCCGTCCTGGCAGATGCAAGGGCTCACCGGTCCGGGCGAGCAGCGTCATCCCGGCCTCGCCACGGGTCAGCAGCATGTGGTCGATGCCGTGCTCGGACAGCAGATCCTGGGCGCGCAAGCGCAGCGCCTCTTCGCCGGCCCAGGGGCCCACGGCCAGTTCGAGCTCGCGCAGGTTGGGCTTGATCAGGGCAGCCGAACGCCAACGGCCGAAAGGTGGCGCCTTCGGATCCACCATGACCGGCACACCGGCCTCTCGTGCGGCCAACAGCAGGTTGTCCGGCGCGTCGAGGACACCCTTGCCGTAGTCCGACAGCACCACGACATCGTGGTCCCCTGCTGCCGCAGCCATGAGCGCGTCAAGTTCCGCGCGTGCCTGTTCGGCTGCCGGAGCGGGCCAGGGCCGTTCGAAGTCCAGTCGCAGCAGCTGCTGCTTCCGGCTCGTCACCCTGAGCTTGGTCACCGTGGCGCCGCCCTCGATCCGCTGCACGCGACAGTCGACCCCGGCCCCGGCCAGCAGCGCCAGCAGGACATCGCCCTCGCGATCGGCTCCCACCCACCCCAGCAGGGTGCATGAGGCGCCGAGCGCACTCAGGTTCATCGCTACGTTGGCCGCACCACCGGCCCGCAGCGTCTCGTTCGCCACCTGGACCACAGGCACCGGCGCTTCCGGCGACAGCCGCGCAGCCGGCCCGTCCCAGTAGCGATCGAGCATGAGATCGCCGCAGACCAGAATCCGGGCCCGATGAAATTCAGGCAGGCTTGCAGACATGAACACGGCCACGTTCGCGCAGAGTGGATTCGATGCTAGCCCGGATCCAGCAGCGAATCACGATGGCGCTACACTGCCGGTCATGAGCTCGCATCGTCGCCGCCGACCCACCCATCCGGGCCATCCCCGCTTCTGGGGCACATGGTGCGCCTTGACGCTGCTGCGGGCGGCCGCCGCCCTGCCCGAGGCTTGGCACCCGGCCTTAGGTCGCGCCCTTGGCCGCGTGGCCCGACACACCCTCAGGCGCCGCCGCAGCATCGTCCGGACCAACCTCGAACTGTGCTTCCCGGAACTCGGACCCGAGTCACGCCGGCAGCTCGAACGGCGGCACTTCGAAGCGGCGGGGCTGTCCCTGCTGGAGACCGCGCGGGCTTGGTCCCACGACCTCGGTACCCTCGATGCGCGCCTCGACGTGAGGGGTGGCGAGCACCTCGATGCGGCGCTGGCCGCCGGCAACGGCGTCCTGCTGGCCGGCGCCCACTTCCTCACGCTGGAGATCGTCTGCGCCCTGGTGGCACGACGCTGGCCCCTGGACGTGGTCTACCGGTCCCAGCGCAACCCGGCGCTGGAGCGCATCCAGCGCCGGGGGCGCCGCCCCTATGGCGCGGCCATCGACCATCGCGACCTGCGCCGGCTCATGCGCCGACTCCGTGACGGCCATGCCGTCTGGTTCGCCGCGGACCAGGACCACGGCGCCCGCCGCTCCGAGTTCGTGCCCTTTTTCGGCATCGCCGCCGCGACGCTGACCTCCACGTCCCGGGTGGCGAAACTGACCGGTGCCCAGGTGCTCCTGATGCAGCATTGGCGCAATAGCGACGATCGCAGCTGGACCGTGCGCTTCCAGCCGCTGCCTGAATCCTTTCCGAGCGCCGACCCCCGGTCAGACGCAGCGCTGCTGAACGCCTGCCTCGAGCGTGCCATCGCGGAACATCCGGAGCAGTACCTGTGGCTGCATCGGCGCTTCAAGACACGACCCGAGGGCGAACCGGCACGCTACGGCTGAGCACCATTAGTGTCCCGGATTCGATCGTCACTCGCTCAACTCCGGCCAATTGATCTGCCCGCGACGCGATGCAGTCAGCAACGCGTTAGCGACCTCCAGGCTCCAGTGGCCAGGTACGCAGATGCCTTCCTCCTGCAGTGATTGACCTTTCAGAGGGTAAGGGAATCGCATACCCTCAAAGGTGCGCAAGACAGGAAGAAAGCATGGCTAACGTCGAAAAGATCACGATTGCCCTGACTGCAGAGCAGGCCAGTTTCGTTCGTGACGCCGTGGCCTCGGGCGCTTACGCTTCGACCAGCGAGGCCATCCGGGAGGCCGTGCGCGAGTGGAAGGAACGGCACGAACTGCTTGGGTTCACCATCGAGGAACTTCAGGGCCTCGTTGAGGAAGGCCTCGACAGCGGCCCAAGCGAGCACGCCGACTTAGAGGACCTGAAGGCTGAAGCCCGACGCCGTCACGCGCTGGCCCGGCAATCAACTTCGGACTGATCCGAAGTGACGCGCAGAATCGTTCGAACCCGGCGGGCAGACGAGGATCTGATCGCCATCTGGCAGTCGATTGCCGCCGAGGACCTTGCTGCCGCTGATCGCATCCTCGATGCGATCGATGCTCGCTGCCAGCAGTTGCCGCGCCACCCTTTTTCCGGACCAGCGAAAGAGGACATTGGCCGCGGCATGCGGCATCTCGTTGCCGGCCACTACATGATTCTCTACCGCATCGAGAGTGAAATCATATGCGTCGTTCGTGTCCTGCATGACAGGCGCCGTCTTCGGATCGACGGCTGAGGGATTCACTGGACATCCAGACACTTTCGCCATGGATTCAATGCCGTCTTCGGATCCAATGCTCCAGGCTATCGCGCTGCGCTGGAGTTTCACTTGCCCATCACAAACTGGCCGCCGGGCCTCGAGCAGGCAACGCTTTAGAATCCTGAACACAATGATTTCTTCACCAGCCTGATCTCGGCTAAAGGCGCGACCGGTGCTGCCCCAAAAGGCGTAGAGGTGCTTCTGAACGCGCAGACCAACAACAACGACCCGGACCTTGCCCCCAGCCAGCGGCGCCTGCAACGAGCACCGGACTTTACTGGTAACCGCCTGAGCAGTTTTCGCGCGGTGGTGCTGCGGCATGGTCTGCCGGGCGCCATGCTCGGCGCATTGTGTCTGCTGCATCCGGATATGCGGGCGCTGCTCACACCAGCGCTGACTGGATTTCTGGCTGATCCTGCCCGTTACCTGGGCATCGCTGCGCTGATGTTCGCAGCGCTGGTCAGCTATGCCTGGTTCATCGACCGCAGGCTCAATGCTGCAGCTGTTGGCTGGATTCTCTACTTGCTGTTGATCTCCATCTGGGAAGAGTGGGTATTCCGGCTGGCGCTGCCCTACTTCGCCGCGGAAAATGGCATGGAACTCCGCACCGCCGTGATTGCCAGCAATGTACTGTTCGGCGCCGCGCACTACTTCACGCTGCGCTGGAAGTGGCAGTGGTGCGTGGCGGCAGCGCTTGGCGGCATGGCGCTAAGTCGGAATTTTGCAGTGCATTATGATCTGGTACTGGTGATCGGCATTCATTGGCTGGCGACCTTTGTGAATACGCCGAGGTTGCCGGGAGGGTCGCGTGCCGCCTGATGCCCAGGTTTCGCCGCGCAACCAAAGCCGCGGACGGTTCCCGCCCAAACAAGATTCTCCGCATCTTCCCCAATCAGCGGCACCTGTCGCACGTTTTGCTGCAGGTCGCCGCGTTTGCACGCCGCTCTCCCACGTCGGCCGCCTGCTGAAGGCATTGGCCCAACGGGGCCTGGCAGCGCTGCTACTGTTTGGCGCCATCCATCCAAGGGCTAACCGGCACACTACGGTTGAGCGCCTGCGCTCGGTTTACAAGCGTCTGCGGAGGAGGCTCAATGCGGGACATTTCGTCACATCGGCACCCGGCCCATCCATCAGGAGACCCTGTCCATGCTGTCCTACGCTGGCAAAAAAATCGTCATTACCGGAGCCTACTCGGGCATCGGCGCCGCCTTGCTCACCCTGCTGCGCGAGCTCGGCGCCGAAGACATCACCGTGCTGGACTTGAAGGAACCGGACCAGCCGATCAGCCGCTTCATCGAGACCGACATGGGCAATCCGGTGGCCATCGACAATGCGGCGGCGGCCATCGGCGAGGGCGTGGACGTCCTGTTCAACAATGCGGGCATCGCCGCCACGCGGCCCGCTGAGCAGGTGATGCGAGTGAACATCCTGGGTCTGACGCGGCTCACCGAGCGCTTGCTCCCCACCATGAACAGCGGCGGCGCCGTGGTGCACACCGCCTCCACCGCCGGCAATCAGTGGCCGGACAACCTCACGGCAATCATGGAATTGCTGGGCATCAGCAGCTGGGACGAAGCCGTGGCCTGGGTTCACGACCACGCCGAAGTCGTCGCCGATGGCTACTTCTTCTCCAAGCAGGCGGTGCAGGTCTACACCATGCTCGCGAGCCGCCCGGCGATTCGGCGCGGCGTGCGCGTGAACAGCATCTGCCCGTCACCGGTGGACACCCCTCTGTTGCCCGAATTCCGTCAGACCATGTCCGATGCGATCATCGACTGGGCCATCGCCGAGGGCGCCGGCCGGGTGGCCACCGCTGACGACATGGCGCGGGCGCTGATCTTCCTCGGCTCGGACCTCGCCAGCTACGTCAACGGCGTCAACCTCCTGGTGGATGGCGGCTTCACTGCCGCCATGGCCACGGGACAGGCCCAGCTTCCGGCGCAGGCCGCCTCTTGACCGACGACTCCCACCCGCTTCGGCGCCGCCCGGACGACGCCGGCCCCACCGCAGGATGGTTCTGCGTCTACCGCTCGGCGCGTCGCAACCAGGCCGCGGACGCGGCGTTCATGCTCACCGCGGTGGGCATCGACAACTTCATGGACCAGGGCGAGGGCTTCCAGTGGCAGCTGTGGGTTCCGGTGGAACAGGCCCGGGCCGCCAGTCACGAGCTCGAGCTCTACGCGCGGGACCATGCCCGCGCTGCTGACACCGAAGCGCCCCTCCCGGAGATCGACAACGGTATCCGCGGCGTCTTCGGATACCTTGCAGTGATCTGGATGATACCGGTCCTGGAGGGCTACGGGCTCCTGGGCCCGGAGACCCTGACAGCAGGTCGCATGAATGCCGGGGCGGTCGCGGACGGGGAGTGGTGGCGCACCGTCACGGCACTCACGCTGCATGGCGACTTCGGCCATATCCTCGGCAACTCCGTGTTCGGGGTCGTAATCGGACTCATGGTGGGTCGCAACCTCGGCTCGGGGCTGGGCTGGCTGCTGGTGCTGGCCAGCGGGGCCCTCGGGAACGCCTGCAACGCCTGGATCCAGGGCGCCGCATTCACTTCCGTCGGCGCGTCCACGGCCACCTTCGGAGCACTCGGCATGGTGGGTGCGTTCATGTGGCAGCGGGCCGGTCACCGGGCCTTCGGGCTGCGCCGCAGTCTGGCCCCCCTGTTCGCAGCCTTCGCCCTGCTGGCATTCACCGGCGTCGGCGGCGAGAACACGGACGTGGTCGGTCACTTCACCGGCTTCGGTGCCGGGGTCCTGATCGGTCTGGCCGCGGCCGCGTTTGCTCCGGACGCACTCGGTCCGCGACGGCAGCTCTGGTGTGGCCTCGCCGCCATCGCCTGTGTCGCCGGCGCGTGGGGCGCAGTGATTCTTTCGCTCGGCTGATCAGCCCCCATCATTGCTCTTGCGTCGCGCCGCCAGGTGTTGCGCCAAGCAGCGCCCGCCCACCAGGAACACCGCCAGCAGCAGCCGTTGAGGGGTCACATTGACCGATGGACTCGATGGCCATGCGGTGGGGAAGTGCTGAAGATCACTGCCTTGTCAGCTCCTCGCTCAGCGCCCACAGCCGCTCGCGCGCCTCGCGGTCCAGGGCCTGCGCGTTCGGATCCGCGCGCTGACTCCGGTTGAAATAGGCGCCGTTCTCGAGGTCGCGCTCGGTGATCAGGCGCATGAGATTGTCCGCTCCCTCCTCGATGGTCGACTGGGGTTCGATTCCCGCCTGCAGAACCATCCGCGTCGGCATGAACGTCTCGGGGTGCAGGCTGTACGTGGTGATGTTGCTGCCTTCGAGCCGCTCGGCCAGCGCCTTCGTGAACGTGATCTGCGCCAGTTTGCTCTGCCCGTACGCCCGCCAGGACTCGTAGTCCTGCTCGATCTGCGGGTCATCGAAATCGATGGGGTGCTGCGCGCCGGACGCAACGTTGATGATTCGCGCCGGCGCGCCGGCCTCAAGCAATGGCATCAGCTTTTCGGTGAGCAGAAAGTGCGAGAGATAGTTCACCTGAAACGTCAGCTCGTAGCCGTCGTCGCTCTCGCGGCGTTCCGGCGGGCCACCGATGCCAGCGTTGTTGACCAGCAGATCGAGCTGCTCGTAATGCTGGAGCACCGTGGCGGCAAGTTCGCGGACATTGTCGAGGTCGATGAAATCGGCGCGGATGAAGCGCGCGCTGCCGCCGCGCTGCTCGATCTCGCGCGCGACCTCTTCGCCGCGCGCCTGATCGCGGCCGTGCACGATCACGTGCGCTCCCGCTTCACCGAGCCGCAGGGCGACTTCGCGGCCGAGACCGGATGTGGAGCCGGTGACCAGGGCCGTGAGCGCTCGGCCTTCAGGGGCTACTGGCGTTGCGAATGCGGCTTCGGCGGTGGCTGTGAGTGCGCAAACGGCCATGGTGGCCGCGAGTGCCAGCGCGGTGAGGTGTAGCCGCGACATGGGAGGCTCCTGGTCGGTTTTCCAAGCGGACCATGATCCAGGATTTTTGGCGTCGGGGCGACCGAGAGCCCCTGTCGACAAAACCCCGTTGCTGAATCGGTCGACCCCGGGCTGATCAGGGCAGATCCCTGCTCTTCCGTCGCGCCGCCAGGCGTTGCGCCAACCAGCGACCAACCACCAGGAACAGCGCCAGCAGCAGCAGCGGCAGCAGCGTCATCACATCCACACCCGCGGCTTCCTCATCCCCCGCTTCGAGCAGGGCATGAATCGCGCTCACATACAGCGCCCATTTCACGCTCAGTCCCACCGCCGCGGCCAGCAGGAAGCCGGGCAGCGGCAGCGCGAGGACGCCACCCGCATAGTTGACCACCGAATGCGGAAAGCCCGGCAGGATGCGCAGGGCGCACTGGGTGAAGGGATCCGCGTTTCGCGCCAGCAGCGCGTAGGCCGGATGCCCGACCACGCGGCTTTGGGCCGCCGCGCCGAGCCAGCGCGCCACCAGCCATGCCGCCAGAGCGCCGCCTACGCTGCCTACCACCAACAGCGCCACCGCGGGCAGGAAGCCGAGGAAAGGCGCCACCACCCAGAGCAGCAGGCTCCCCGGCAACGCGAGGGCAAACAGAACGATCTGCAGCAGGACCAGTCCGATCAGGGCCACGGGATGAGCGGTTAACCACTCGCCCCAGGCCAGGAGCTGATCCCGATCCACCGGATCGGTCACGATCACCCACAGGCCCAGGCCGAGGATGACGAGCAACGCAACGCCCCTGCGACTGACGATTGCACGCAGGCGCGAATTCACGATCCGGCCGCCGGATCATGCGCTGCCGCGCTCCCGCCACGCTTTGCGCAGGCCACCGGACCGCTGCGTTCAGCCTGCTCGAGTCGCGTCTGCAGCGCGCGCACGGTCTCAGGCTCCGCGCTCCAGTTGCGCAGAAGCCGGGCCCGATCGCGCTCGAATGCCTGCGCCCGGCGCCAGGACAGCGGTCGGTGCACCGCATGCAGATCGATCAGGACCGGCAGACCGTCCTTTCCGACGAGGACGTTGCTGGCCTTGAGGTCGCCATGGACGAAACCGCAACGCTGCAGTCGCAGCAGGACGTCGGCGAGCGCATCGAGAAGCTGCATGAGGCACTCCGGTTCGGCCTGCCGCGCGGCCAGTGCAGATGCGGCGTCCACGCCAGGAACATGGCGGCTGATGAGCCAGCTCGCAGCGTACAGCGGACCGTGCCGCCGCTCGATCCAACCTAGAGGCGCGGCGCAAGCGATGCCGGCGGCCTGCAGCCAATGCGCCGCTGACCAGGCACGTTGGGCCCGGCTGCGACGCAGCATGCGCCGCCACCGGCGCCAGGGATCGGGGTGACGTTCGCGCTTGATCACCACCCTCTCATCGCCGATGCACGTGCGCACCACCCAGGACGAGGCGTCGTCCTTCAGCGTCACACCGGCGGCCATGAACCGGTCCGGATCCCGCAGGTCACCGGATTCCCAGGCGGGCAGCAGCGCATCGTCCAGCTGCGCCTGATGGCTATGTTCGTGCAGCAGCCGCGGCGTCACCGGTCACGTCCCTTGCGCTCGGTTCGCCGGTGCAAACGCCGGCTGCGGCGCAGCACCGCGGCCCAGAAACCCCGTTCAGCCGGGAGGATTTCGCGCAGCGGTCGGCCTCGATAGGCAGCCAGGAATCGCAACCGGTCACGCTGGGTCAGGAGTGCGTTGCCTGCCGCAAAGTCCAGGCTGCCCAGGTCCTTCACCAGCCAGCGCCGGCGCACAAGACGCCCGATACCCGCTCGATGCAGATCGATGAGATGCAGGCCGTCCGGCAGGTCGCTGACCAGAAAGTGGACCAGATACAGATCCCGATGGTGGATACCCGCGCCGTGCATGCGTCGCACCAGCTCGGCAACACGGCGAATCACACGCCGCTTCAGCACCGGATTCCGCTCCTCCGTCGACAGCCACGCGTGGGCCACATCATCGAGGGTGCGCTCGGCGGGAATGGGCCGCGTGACGATGAACGAACGGCGGCGGGCTGGATTGCGGCCGGCACGACCCCACGCCATCACGTCCAGGGTCGGGACACCGGCGGCGGCGAGCGCTGCCGCGGCCACCGCCTCCCGCCGTGCATCCAGCACGGGCGCGCGCAGGAAGAGGAGATTCTTGAGGATCTCCCGCCAGCCAACGCCGGCGTGAAGTTTCAGAAACCAGGCGGCGCCTGCGTACTCGAAACGCAACGTGCGCCGTCCGGGCGCAGCACGAAAGACCGGCCCGGTCTGTGCCGCCAGCCAAGCGAACGCATCCTCCCGGGCAAACAGGGTCCGGAACGGCTCGCTGGCATGGACCTCATTCATGACCCGCTTCGATCTCCGCAAGCACCCGGGCATGCAACCCGTGAAGATCGTTCCGTGCCGCATAGGCCAAGGCCCGGCGCCGGTAGTTCGCCTTACCCTGAACGAGCATGCGCACGAGGGCCGCATCGAGCGCCGCCTGCCGGAACGGCTCCCGCAGCACGATTCCCGATGACGCTGAATCGATGTGCGGTGCATAGCCGCAGGCGGCGGTGGTCAGAACGGGAAGGCCCGCCACCATGGCTTCGAGCAACACCGTACCCGTGTTCTCCGTGCGGGCAGGGTGCAGCAGCAAGTCCGCGGCCTGCAGGAGGCTGGGCACGTCATCACGCCCCGGGCTGAACTGCACCGAGTCTCCGAGCTTCAGGCGTGCGGACAGGCGCTGCATGCGCTTCGGCGCATCCGCCCCTACCACCAGGAAACGGGTCTGCGCCCGCACGTCCTGCGGCAGCGCGGCCAGTGCCCGCAGGGCGCGGTCACAGCCCTTGCGGTGAAAGTCGGAGCCGAGCATGAGCAGCAGCCGGGAATCGTCATCGACGCCCAGCCCAGTGCGCCCTTCCCGCCGCAGCTCCTCGGCGTCCGGGCCCGCCCGGCGATCAGGCGCAACGCCAGGGGGCAGGTGGACGAAGCGTCCCGATTCGGTCCCATACCAGCGCCGGTAAACCGGCTCCTGGCGACCGTCGAGGAGCAGGATCCGGGTACTGGCCTCGGGTCCGAACACGCCCCGTTCCAGCGCGGAGAACTGGCGGCAGCGCGGCAGCATACGGTAGACGCGGGAGCGCTCACCGTGAGCCCGGTCGATGAAGCAGGGGTCGGCCGCGAAGTAGACATCCAGGCCCGGCATCTTGTCGAAGCCGACGATGCGATCGGGATTCCAGGCCTCCGCCTGCTTCACGGCCAGCGCAGCAAAGCGTCGCGCGCGGACGTGGTTGCTGCGGCCAGCCACGGGCAGGCACCGCACCTCACAGCCTTCAGGCTCAGGGCCTTCCCAGCGCTGGGCATGAATCCGGACCTGGTGCCCGACCGTTGCACACAGCGAGGCCACTGCAAACAGGTCGCGCTGCAGACCGCCATAGGGAAAGTAACGATGCAGGATAAACACGATTCTCATGATCCGGCCCCGTTCTCCATGGCGCGCGCCTCAAGCATGGGTTCCAATGCTGCCCAGACGCGCTGCGGACGCAGCCGGGCGAGGCAGGGTGGCTCCAGCGCCTCACCGTCCGGACCGAGCAGAGCCGCTTCGCTGCTGTGGCAACGGCGGCGGCGGCACGGGGCGCAGGGCAGCGGGGCGGCGAGATTCAAGATGTGTCCGCCCCAGGTTCCCGTGCGGCGCGGATCCGTCGGACCGAACAGCCCCAGGCCGGGAACGCCCGCTGCCGCCGCCAGATGCAGCAGACCGGAGTCGACCCCGACCACTGCCCGCGCTCCCGCAAGTGTCGCCAGCAGTTCGCCGAGGCCAAGGCGAGGCAACACCTCTCCTTCGCATTCCGCCGCGATGCGCGTGGCCGTTGCCTGCTCGGCGCGATCCCCCCATGCCAATGCGGGGATGAGGCCTGCTGCCCGCACCCGCCTGCCAAGCTCAGACCAGTGCGCCGCGGGCCAGCGCTTGTTCGGCCAACTGCTGCCGTGCAGCAAGAGCACGCGTTCAGCAGGCACGGCGCGGCGCAACGCGGCGAGCCGCGATTCGAGTCCGTAGCCTGGGGGCGAAGGCTGCAGCGCGTAGCCGAGCGCCCCGGCCAGCAAGCGTCGGAGACGCTCCACGGCGTGCAGATCCGTCGGTACCGCCAGCCGCTCATGGTAACTCAACGCTGCCAGCGGCTCCCGTGCAGAGACCCGATCCGGGCCACAGCGACGCCCCCGGGCGCGACTCGCAAGCCAGGCGCTCTTGATGAGGCCCTGAGCATCGATCACGCGGTCGTATTTCAGGTGGGCGACCTGTTCCCGGAACGTCGCCCATTCGGGACTGCGCAGCATGGCCAGGCGGCGGCCACGCCAGCGCCGGAAGCTGACCGGAATCACCTGCTCAACGCCCCGATGCCAGGCGGGGATCTCCGCGTAGTCCGCCTCCACGAGCCAGTGAAACCGTAGCTCCGGGCGAGCCGCGACCGCCTCCGCCACCGCCGGCAACAGATGCACGACGTCGCCTAAGGACGAGGTCTTCACCAGCAGGACGTTCACGGCGCGCAGCCCCGCGCCGGCAGGAGCGCTTCCAGCGCGTTGTCGACGCGGGTCGCTGGCAGGCGCCGCAGGCAGTCGAGATGGCCGAGCGGACAGCGGCGCTGGAAACAGGGTGCGCACGGAAGATCCAGGGAGACGGTGCGGGCCTCCGCGCCGAGCGGTGGCGTGAACGCCGGGCTGCTGGACCCATAGACCGCCACCACCGGCAGGCCGAGCGCGCCGGCCACATGCATGAGACCGGAGTCATTGCTGACTGCCGCCCGACAGCAGGACAGCAGGTCCACGGCTTCGAGCAAAGACGTGCGACCCGCAAGGTCGTGCACGCGCTCCCTCTCTGCGGCGGTCAGGGCGTCCATGATGTCCGCGGTGGCCGGCGCATCCCCGGCCGCGCCGAACAGCCAGGTCTGCCACCCAGCGGCGATACGCTGACGGATGAGCGCAGCAAACGAGGCGGGCGGCCAGCGCTTGGACGGTCCGAACTCAGCCCCCGGACAGCAGGCCAGGACCGGATCGTCTGTCTCGAGGCGGAAACGCGCCGCGAGTGCGCGGGCCGAATCGGCATGCGCCATCAGCCGCGGCGGGGGTGCATCCGGCAAAGGGGCACCGACAGGGCGCGCCAGCGCCACGTAACGATCCACCAGCCGCGGCAGGGCAGTCGCATTCAAGGACCGGATATCGTTGAGGAGACCGTGGCGCCACTCGCCACGCCAGCCAGTACGTCGCGGGATACGGGCAAACCAGGGGATGAGTGCCGACTTCCAGGTGTTGGGCAGCACGATGGCCTGATCGAAGCGCCGCCGTCGCAGGTCACGTCCGAGCCCGCGGCGGGTTGCGAGGCCCAATGCGCCGTGGCCGAGCGGAAGGACGGGCGCGGCCGCGACTTCAGACATGCGTGCAGCCAGCGGCGCCGTGGATGCAGGGGCCAGCAGATCCAGCTCGAGCGCCGGGTCCGCCGCTGCGAGGACCTGGACCAGGCTGTGCGCCATGACCATGTCCCCGACCCAGGCCGGACCGATCAGAAGCACCCTCATGGCTCGAGCCTGATGCCCGGGCTCCCCCGTTCGCGCCGCCTCAGCGGACCGGGGCCAGCCATTCCCGGTGGGCGTCGCGCTTGCCGCGCACCTGATCGAAGTACAGGGCCTGGAACTTGCGCGTGATGGGCCCTGGCCGACCATCACCGATCTGCCGGCTGTCGAGCTCCCGGATCGGCAGCACCTCCGCCGCAGTGCCGGTGAAGAACGCTTCGTCCGCGATATAGACCTCGTCCCGCGTGATGCGGCGCTCGATGACCGGCAGACCCAACTCCTCGGCGAAGGCGAAAATAGCGCCCCGCGTGATGCCGTCAAGACATGAGGTCAACTCCGGCGTATGCAGCTTGTCGCCCCGCACCAGGAAGATGTTCTCGCCGCTGCCCTCGGCCACGTAGCCCTCGTTGTCCAGCAGCAGCGCCTCTTCGGCACCGCCGGTCTGGGCTTCGCGCAGCGCGAGCATCGAGTTGATGTAATTGCCGTTCGCCTTCGCCTTGCACATGGTGATGTTGACGTGGTGCCGGGTGTAGGACGATGTGCGGACCTTGATGCCGCGCTCCGTGGCTTCTGGATCCATGTAGGACGGCCAAGGCCAGGCCGCGATGATGCAATGGGTGGACAAGCCCTCGGCGCGCAGCCCCATGCCCTCCGAACCGTAGAAGCACATCGGACGCAGGTAGCACTCGTCGAGTTCGTTGGCGCGGATCACCAATTTCTGCGCCTCGTTCAACGCCTCCCGCGACCAGGGGATCTTCATGCCCAGGATGTGGGCGCTGTTGAACAGGCGATTGGTATGCGCCTCGAGCCGGAAAATGCAGGGACCGTCCGGGGTATTGTAAGCGCGCACACCTTCGAACACGCCGAGACCGTAGTGCAGCGTATGGGTCAGCACGTGCACCTTCGCCTCGCGCCAGGGAACGAGTTCCCCGTCGAACCAGATCAGGCCATCGCGATCGGCGAAACTCGGTGCTGCCATGCTCTCCTCTCCTTGACTTGGAACCGTGCCCGAACTCACTCGGGAAGCGCCATGAGCTCATCCCAGACCGCTGCCACGTCATTCGCCCGAGCGATGAGTTCGGGTCGCTCACTGCGGGCCGGCAGGTTCTGAAGGGTCCGCCGGTGGGCCTCCGCCCGAAGCTCCTTGTAACTCTCGATCAACAGCCCGGCCTTCGCGGCCGGCAGGATGCCTTCCGCTTGTGCGGCCTCGAGCGTGCGGATCCCGTCAGAGTAACGCAGGAGATTCGGGTGGGTGTGACCCCATCCCAGAACGAAATATTGAACCATGAATTCGATATCCACGACAGCGCCCGGATCCTGCTTGAGATCCAGTTCCGTCCGGTCAAGCAGGTCGACCGCTGCCGGCCGCGCGCGGAGGCCTCGCAGTTCGGCGAGCATTCGCTTGCGCATCTTCACGATCTCGGTTCGCAGACCGTCCCGATCACGCTCACGCCCGAGAATCTCCGTTCGCAGCTCGGAAAAGGCATCGAGCAGACGTTCTGGACCACACAGCGGTCTGGCTCGCACCAGAGCCTGATGCTCCCAGGTCCACGCCTCCTCGCGCTGGTAGCGGGCAAACGCCTCCAGCGTGCTGACCAGAACCCCGGCCTGGCCCGACGGCCGCAGCCGCATGTCCACTTCATAGAGTTCGCCGGTGTGGGTGCGGGTGGTCAGCAGGTGAATGATGCGCTGGCCAAGGCGGGCGAAGAACTGGCCATTGACCACGCTCTTTTCGCCGTCGGTCTCCCCGGTCTGCGGCAGATCGTGCAGGAAGACCAGGTCGAGATCGGAACCCCAGCCCAGCTCGATCCCACCCACCTTGCCGTACCCGATGACGGCAAACCCCTCGTCAACCGGCTCCCCTGACGCGTCCCGAGGTCGCCCGTACTGGGCTACCGTGTGCTGCCAGGCCATGCTCACCACCCGCTCCACAATGACTTCGGCCAGCCATGTGAGTGCGTCGCTGACCTTCATAATAGGCAGGATGTCCGCCAGTTCGCAGGCCGCGACGCGCAGTTCCGTGGCTTCCTTGAAGTATCGCAGCTGCTCCATCTGCTGCTCGAGATCGTCCGCCGGCACGGCCCGCAGATGTTCTGCCAGCTCCCGCGCCAAGCCGTCGCGATCCGGCGGGGTGTAAAGATCTCTCGGGTCCAGCAGTTCGTCCACCAGGATGGGGTGGCGCGCAAGCGTCTCGGCGATCCAGTCCGAGCCCTGACACAGGCGTACCAGCTGGACCAGGGCCTCGGGGTTTTCCACCAGCAGCACCAAGTAGGCGGTGCGACGGAGCACCGCCTCCACCAGACGCAGGGTACGCGCCAGGGCACGGTCGGGATCCGCCGCCTCTGCAACCAGGGCCAGCAGCCGTGGCATCACTGCGTCGAGCCGGGCACGCCCCAGATTCTGGCCCACCTCCCGCTCCCGTTTCGCACGCAGATCGGCGAGCCGTGCCAGGGTTGACTCCGCATCCTGGAAACCCGCTGCGGTGAGCATTTCTGTGTTGGCCGCATCCGGCTCGGCCCACAAGTCCCGCCAGATATCCAGCGGGTCATCGCCGCCGTTGTCCGCCTCCTCCACGGGCGCGATCAATCCTGCGAACAGGTCTGCCACCCGCTGCCGATGCTCCTCGAGATTCTTGCTGAACTGCTCCCAGTCCGCTGCTCCGACACTGGCGGCAAGTCGTGCCCGCGCCTGGATGTCCCGCGGCAGACGCTGGGTCTGCTCATCCGCCAGTGCCTGCAACCGGTGCTCCACTTCCCGCAGATGGACGTAGGCGTCATCCAGAACCGTCACGTCGTCCTCCGGCAGCAGGCCGGCCCCGGCAAGCTGCGTCAGGTTCGCCCTGAGCGCGGGCTGCTGGAACCGCACGTCGCGACCGCCGTGAATGAGCTGAAACACCTGGGCGATGAACTCCACTTCTCGGATTCCACCCTCACCGAGCTTGACATTGTCGTGCAGATTCTTGCGCCGGACCTCGCGGCGGATGAGCGTCTTCATTTCCCGCAGCGCCTCGATCGCGCCGAAGTCCAGATAACGCCGAAACACGAAAGGCCGCAGAGCAGCCAGCAGCGAACGGCCGGCCGCGATATCACCGGCCACCGGCCGGGCCTTGATCATGGCGTAGCGCTCCCAGTCACGCCCCTGCTCCTCGTAGTAGCCGAGCAGGGCGTCGAAGTGCTGCACCAGCGGCCCACTCTCTCCGAATGGACGCAGCCGCATATCCACCCGATAGACGAAACCCGCCGCGGTACGATTGTCCAGCAGACCGATGAGCTGCCTGCCGAGACGCAGGAACCACTCCTGGCTGGTGAGGCCGTCGGCGGTCCGGCCCGGCTCCGGATAGGCAAACATGAGATCCACGTCGCTGGAGAGATTGAGTTCCCGCGCGCCCAGCTTGCCAAGGGCAAGCACCACAAGTCGCTGTGGGCGGCCAGCCGCATCCAGGGGTTCCCCGAGCTCCGCGGCGAGGTGCCGGTGCAGCAACGCCAGGGACTGTTCGAGCAGCACTTCCGCCAGATCGGACAGCGCCCCGACCGTCCCTTCGAGATCGGTGACCCGGTTCAGATCCCGCCAGACGATCCCGACCTGTTGCAGATTTCGGAATTCGCGCAGACATCGGCCCACAGGCCCATCCGCCGCATCGGGCGCGGCCACGTCCCCGAGTGCGGCAAGGCGCGCCTCGAGATCGGCCGCGAGCGTGGCGCGCGCCGGCACCTCGTCGTGCAGCCTGGCGGCCAGCAGGGCTTCGAGCCGGGTCGCGTCACGGGTCAGCCAGTCCAGGGCAAAGTCGCTGCCTACGGCCAGTGTTTCGAGGGCCCCAGCGTGCGCCTCGAGCAGGTCCGCTGCGACGCCGGCTTCTCGCAGGTCCGCGATACGGGCGCCGGCGAGCTCGGCCAGGGCGGGTGGCAGATCTTCATTCGTCATGGCCTCAGCCAATCCGCCCGTCCACGTCCGGCGGCTGGAAAGAGCGGACCGATGCAGGTGACGGACTGGCGGCCGCCGAATCCCTGGTGTTCTCAGCGCCTGCGGGCCCTGATGCCCCCGCGGCTCGAGCGTCCGCGAATGCGCCCTCCGCCAGCGCGCGAATACCATCGAAGCTGGAGCTGAGCCCGCCGTGTTCCAGCGGCATGACGACGAAGCGGCCGTTGTCGGAGGCAGCCAGTGTCTGCAAGGCATCCACGTACTGCCGGGCGATGAGGTAGCTGAGCGTCTGCGGACGCTCTTCCGCCACGGCCCGCGACAGCATCAGCGACGCCCGGGCCTCCGCTTCGGCCCTGCGCTCCCGCGCCTCCGCTTCCAGCGCAGCCACCCGGGATCCGGTCTCCGCGTGCATGATCGAGGCGTCCCGATCTGCTTCCGCCTTCAGCCGCGCGGTGCGCCGCTCGCCTTCCGCCGCAAGCACGGAGGCCCGGCGTTCGAGCTCCGTGGTCCTACCCTTCGCCACCGCGTCCATCAGCGCCTCAGGCAGCTGCAACGTGTCCAGTTCCACGCGGGTGAGTTGAACGCCCCAGACCGACACGACGCCTTCGCAGGCATTCATCAACTCGACGCCCAAGCGGGCGCGCGCGCCAAGCAGCGCATCGAGATCCAGGTTCCCCACCTGATTGCGCAGCATCACGCCCAGCAGGGACCGCAGCGCATCCTCCAGGCTCTCCACCTCATAGCTGGCCTTGGCTGCATCAGCGATCTGGTAGAAGCACACGGCGTCGGAGCGAACGTTGATCCTGTCCCGCGTCACCAGGTCCGTCAGCGCCAGGCGCAGATGGCGTTCCCGGAGATCCTGGCGGGCGCCGATCCGCTCCGCGATGGGCCACACCAAGCACAGACCGGGCTCAAGGGTTCGCACATAGCGGCCAAAGCGCTCCACCGTGAAGGCGAAGCCCTGGGGCACTCGCCGGACGGCCAACAGGCTACCCAGCAGCAGTACAACTGCAACGATGATCAGAAGGGTGGCTACATCCAAGGGCATGGCCCTCCCGTTTTCGTCTGTAAAGGGCGCGCTGCCACTCAGGACTCGCCGGTGGAGAGTGGCACGACGCGCAGCACTTCCTCGATGGTGGTGTTCCCACGGGCGACCTGCAGCGCACCGGAAAGTCGCAGCGTGCGCATGCCGTCCCGCATGGCCTGATTGCGGATATCCGCGATGTCACACTGAGGCACGATCAGCGGCTTGACACGGTCGCTCACCGGCAGCAGCTCGTAGATCCCCACTCTGCCCATGTAGCCCGTATCCCGACACTCCAGGCAGCCCACCGCACGATGGGCGTGCTCGGGCATGTTCGCCTTGAACGGTCGGGTCAACGCTCGCCAGGCATCCTCGTCGATGCTGGT
The DNA here is from genome assembly GCA_007694905.1 of Gammaproteobacteria bacterium. Taxonomy (GTDB): domain Bacteria; phylum Pseudomonadota; class Gammaproteobacteria; order Pseudomonadales; family Azotimanducaceae; genus SLTB01. The sequence continues at coordinate 25,102 of REEU01000162.1, forward strand.
CGGTGCCTTGCAATGTGGGCACAGCACCCGGATCAGTCGTTGCGCCATGGTTCCGAGCACCGTCGCCCGGATCAAGTAAGCTGGAACCTCCAGCTCCAACAGGCGCGTGATGGCGCTGGGCGCATCGTTGGTGTGCAGGGTCGACAGCACGAGGTGGCCCGTGAGGGCCGCCTGGATCGCCATCTCCGCGGTCTCGAGATCGCGGATCTCGCCGATCATGATGATGTCCGGATCCTGCCGCAAAAGCGCCCGCACGCCCGAGGCGAAATCGAGCTCGATGTTTTTCTGCACCTGCATCTGATTGAACGACGGCTCCACCATCTCGATGGGATCCTCGATGGTGCAGACGTTCACTTCCGGCGTCGCCAGATCCTTCAGCGTCGAGTACAGCGTCGTGGTCTTGCCGGAGCCGGTGGGGCCCGTGACGAGCACGATGCCATGTGGATTGTGGACCATGCCGTACCAGCGCTTGAGGTCCTCGCCGCCGAAGCCGAGGTCCTCGAAGGAGCGCAGCAGCACGTCGGGATCGAAGATCCGCATCACCAGCTTCTCGCCGAACGCCGTAGGCAGCGTCGACAGCCTGAGCTCCACTTCCGCATTCTCCGAGGAGCGCGTCTTGATGCGGCCGTCCTGGGGCCGACGCTTCTCGGCCACGTCCATGCGCCCGAGAATCTTCAGGCGGCTCACGACAGCGGTGGTCACAGGTGCCGGCAGGGCATAGATGTCGTGCAGGACGCCGTCGATCCGGAACCGCACCCGGCCCTGGTCCCGTCGCGGTTCGATATGGATGTCGCTGGCACGCTGGTCGAAGGCGTACTGCAGCAGCCAGTCGACGATGTTGACGATGTGGGCGTCGTTCGCCTCCGGCGATTTAAGACGCCCCAGGTCGAGCATCTGTTCGAGGTTGGAGATGGCCGCGCCGGCACCCGCCTGATGTTCGTCACGCGCCCGTCGCACGGAACGGGCCATGGTGTAAAACTCGACCATGTAGCGGCGCAGGTCTGCCGGGTTCGCCACCACCCGCTTGACGTCCCGACCGCCGAGCGTCTGCTCCAGCATGGGTTCCCAGCTCTGCACCCAGGGTTGAGCGCTGGCGATCACCACGTCGTCTTCTGTCAGTTCGATGGCAAGAATGTTGTGGCGTTGCGCGAACTGGTAGGACATGACGCCCGTCACCCGCTCCACGTTGACCTTGAGCGGGTCGATGCGCTGATAGGGTTGCCCGGACTGGTCGCAGAGCCACTGGGTAAGCGCCTCGAGATCGAGCGTCCTGCCGGGCCGATCGGCGTCTTCGAACTCCTCCTGAGCCACAAGTTCCAGCGGATGGAGATGGAGCTGATCCCGGCGCCTGGGCTGCCCGGCAAGGCGCTCCGCCTGATTCGTAAGCAGGCGCCCGTCGGCCACCAGATCATCCAGCACCGACCGCAGGTCGAGCAGGCGATCCGGGGGATCATTGCGCACGTCGCCGCCCACAGGCCCCAGGCTCCTGGCCACGCTGTCTCCTTCCATCCAGCCACGCGCCCGGAGCGGCCGCGTACGCGCGCTCCATTGTGAACCTGCAGCGATCCTATGCAAACCGAAGCGCGCCTGAGACATCGCCTGCTTCCGGGCACAGCCTCACCGCGACCCCAGCCGTTGGAGTCGCGCCGGACAAAGCTGCACAATGGTCGGCCGTCAGTCGACGAAGACCAGCGCATGACCGCACGTGCCCCCGACCTGGTGTCCATGCTCAGGACCCTGATCGAAACGCCCTCAGTGAGCTGCACCGATGCCCGCATCGACCAGAGCAACCTGGCGGTAGTGGATCACCTCTCAAACTGGCTGGACGTGCTCGGCTTCACCGTCGAGCGCGTTCCCCTGCCCGATCAGCCGCAAAAGGCGAATCTGGTGGCCACGTTGGGCAGCGGACCCGGTGGTCTGGTCTTTGCCGGGCACACCGATACGGTTCCTTGCGACCCGGCCCTGTGGCGCAGCGAGCCGTTCCGGCTCGACGACCGCGACAACCGCTTCTATGGCCTCGGCACCTGCGACATGAAGGGTTTCTTCGCGCTGGCCATCGAGGCGGCACAGCAGTATCTGGATGCCCCCTTCAAGCAACCGCTGATCCTGCTGGCCACAGCGGACGAGGAATGCTCCATGGACGGTGCCCGCACCCTGGCGGCACGCGGCAGTCCGGCGGCGCGCTATGCCATCGTCGGCGAGCCCACGGGACTCAAACCCCAGCGCATGCACAAGGGCATGATGATGGAGACGGTGCGGATCCAGGGCCGCAGCGGCCACTCTTCGGATCCCAGCCTCGGCTCCAACGCCCTCGACGCCATGCATGTGGTCCTAGGCGAGTTGAAGACGTTCCGGGCCGAACTCGCCGCGCGCTATCAACATCCGGCCTTCGACGTGAACGTGCCGACCATGAATCTGGGCTGCCTGCACGCGGGGGACAATCCGAATCGAATCTGCGGCCACGCCGAGCTGCAGATCGACCTTCGCGCCCTGCCCGGAATGGACAACGACGCCCTCCACGACGAACTGGTCAAGCGCCTGGCGCCGCTGGGCGCCGCCAACGACGTGGACCTGCAAGTCAGCCAGATCCATCCCCCGGTGCCGCCATTCGAGACGCCGGCTTCAGCGGAGATCGTCCAGGTCGTGGAGCGTTTGACCGGCGCCACCGCCGGTGCGGTCGCCTTCGGTACCGAGGCGCCGTTCTATCAGCAGATGGGCATCGACTCCGTGGTCATGGGCCCGGGCTACATCGATCAGGCCCACCAGCCGGACGAGTACCTGGACCAGAGCCAGATCCGACCCACCATCGATGTGCTCTCGGCCCTGATCAGGGAGCTGTGCCTGGCACCGGCCAACGGACGATGATCGCGGCGCTCAACGAGCTGATATTCCAGTGGCTCGAGGACTACCGGGAGCAGGCGCTGCTGCTGATTCCGCTGATCGCCTTCTCCGAAGCCTGCGTCGGCATCGGCCTGATCGTCTCAGGCTTCATTCTCGTGGCCGTAGCATCGGTCCTGGTCACGGCAGAGATCGCCACCGTGGCCCAGATCCTGCCCGTGGCGTTTCTCGGCGCGCTGCTGGGTGACCACGTCGGGTTCTACTTCGGTCGCTGGCTGGGGCCGCGCTTTCACCAGCTGCGGCTGGCCAAGCGTTACCAGCGCAGCATCCTGCAAGCCGAAAACATGATCCGGAAGCGCGGCGCCTGGGCCATCCTCATCGGCCGCTTCATTCCGGCCATCCGCAGCATGGTCCCCGCCATGCTCGGGATCAGCGGCTTCGAGCGCACCCGCTATTCCATGGTGGACGCCAGTGCCTGTCTGCTCTGGGCCGCCGGGCTCGGACTGATCGTCACCGGAACGACCAGCATTTTCTGAAACCAAACAGGCGGTTCGCTGTGAGCCCCTGACACTCAGCCCATGGGATACATGATGTCCCTGGAGACCGCGTCGATGGCCCCCAGGGTATCGGCATCCAGGGTGACATCCGCCGCCGCGAGGATCGCGTCCATCTGCTCCACCCTGCTTGCACCCACGATGGTCGAGGCGACGAAGTCGTGCTGTTTGCTCCAGGCCGTGGCCAGGGTCACCAGAGCCATGCCCGCCTCGGCCGCTATGGCGGCAAAGCGCTCGGTGGATGCCAGCGACTTGGCGTTGACGAAACGCTGGGCCATCACCTGCTGGCGCTTGCCGGCGGAGAGGTAATTAGTAAAACGCGCACCCTCGGGGCGGGCGCCATCCTGGTACTTACCGCTCAGCACGCCACCCGCCAGAGGCGAATAGGGAATGGAGCTGACCTGCTCACGCCGACAGACCTCGGCCAAGTCATCCTCGAAGCGGCGATTGTTCAGGCTGTGGTTGTTCTGGATGGTGTCGAAGCGCGCCAGTCCCTCCCGCTCCGATGCCGCGAGACTCTTCATCAGGCCCCAGCTGCTTTCGTTGCTGCAGCCGAGAATCCGAACCTTGCCGGCGATCACCAGATCGTCGAGGGCCCGGAGGGTCTCCTGCTTGGCGTAGCCCGGATCAGGCCAGTGGGCCTGGTAGAGATCGATGTAGTCGGTTTGCAGCCGTTTCAGACTTGCTTCCACCGCCGTGGTGATCTGATGCCGGTCGAGGCCGGTCTTGCCGGAGCGCAGCGGCGGGTTGATCCAGCCATGGCTGGGGCCAGCCACCTTGGTGGCCAGGATGACGCCCTCCCGATTCCCCCGCGCGGCCATCCAGCGACCGACGATCTCCTCGGTGGCACCGATCCACTTCGCATCCGGCGGCACCGGGTACATCTCTGCGGTATCGAAGAAGTCGACACCCGCCTCGAAGGCTTTGTCCATGATGGCAAAGGCTTCTGCTTCGTCCGTCTGACTGCCGAAGGTCATGGTGCCCATGCAGATGTCGGATACGACGATCCCGCTGCGGCCGAGCCTGTTCCTGCGCATGCGCCCTGCTCCAGAAAGACAATTGAGTCAACGTGCCAAGGTGGCCAACGCAGAGGAGGATACGGAAGCAGGTCACAACGCACCATGCAGGCAGCGTGGAGAGGACAGGCCGGAAACGGCCCGCCCTGGACAAAAACGGCTGCGACCGAAGAAGGGCCCTGGATCCGCCTGAGGGGCTGGCATGCAGAACCCAGGCCCCTCAGCGTTCAATCAACTGCCGAAAGCGTACTCGCCACCCCGCTCCAGCGCCCGGCGATAAGCGGGCCGGGCATGAATGCGGTCGAGAAACGCGGCGAGGTTCGGGAACGGCTCCAGGGTGTAGAGCAGTCGCGCCACCTGGGGCACGAACGAGAGCTGCACGTCGGCCGCGCTGAAGGTGTCTTCCACGAACCACTGCGAACCCTCCAGGGCACCATTCATGTAGCCGAGGTGATTATCGAGTTCACTGGTGATTCGCGGCTGCAGATCGGCGCCGCCGTCCGGCAACCGGCCGGTGTACATCTTCAGCATGAGCGGCAGCATCGCGCTGCCCTCGGCATAGTGCAGCCATTGCAGGTAATGCTCGTGGGCGTCCGTTCCCGGCTCGGGCGCGAGCCGTGCACCGCCATGACGGCGGACGATGTAATCGATGATGGCACCGGACTCGATGATGGTCAGCGCACCGTCGGTCAGCACCGGCGACTTGCCCAACGGATGCACCGCCAGCAATGCAGGCGGTGCCAGGTTGGTGCTGGCATCGCGCTGATGGGACATGATCTCGTAGTCGACGCCGAGTTCCTCGAGCAGCCACAGAACGCGCTGGGAACGGGAATTGTTCAGATGGTGGACGGTGAGCATGGTCAGGCTCCTCGAGGAAGTGGTTGCGCAATCGCTGCGTGCGCATCATGGTCGGGATCAGCATTAAAAACATCCTGCCACTCCAGGCAGCCGGCACGGAGAGTTGCCCGACCATGACCAGAAGATCGCCCTGCGCCTCCCTGGCAGCAGCCCTGTTCGGTGCTGCTCTCGCCATGCCGGTACAGGCTGCCACGGATGCCGAAGCGCATCCCGCCGATGCCTTCCTCGCGCGCCTCGCCGAGCACTGCGGGCAGGCCTTCGCCGGCCGCATCGTGGCCAACGAGCCGCCCCAGGACGACGATGCGTTCAGTGGCCACGCGCTGATCATGCACGTCCGGGAATGCAGCGAAGGCGAGATCAAGGTGCCGTTTCACGTCGGCGACGACCACAGCCGGACCTGGGTCATCACGCGCACCCCGCAGGGTTTGCGCCTGAAGCATGACCATCGGTATGAAGACGGCAGCGACCACACCGTCACCTGGTACGGTGGCGACACGGCCACCCGGGGCACGGCGACGCGCCAGGAGTTTCCGGTGGATCAGGAGTCCATCGATCTGTTCGAGCGCGAGGGCCTCGATGCCTCCACGGTCAACGTCTGGGCCATCGAGATCGAACCCGGTGACCGCTACCTCTACGAGCTGGCACGGCCCACCGGCCGCCTGTTCCAGGTCGAGTTCGACCTCACTACGCCGGTCACGACCCCACCGATGCCGTGGGGCCACTGAACGCGGTCTGCGTCAGACCACCTGCCCCGCCGCCTGACCGGACGCCCACGCCCACTGGAAGTTGTGACCGCCGAGATGACCTGTGACATCGACGGCCTCGCCGATGAAGTAGAGCCCTGCATGATCCCGGCAGGCCATGGTCTTCGATGACAGCGCGGCGGTGGACACGCCGCCGAGGGTCACCTCTGCAGTCCGGTAGCCCTCGGTACCCGATGGCCAGACATGCCAGGGCTGACAGCGCGCCACCACCTGTCCGATGTCCTCTTCGCTGAGCTGATCGAGGGTCCGGTCTGCAAGCCAAAGCTCGCACCAGCGCTGAGCCACCCGCCGGGTCAGCAGCTGTCCGAGCAGCGTCCTCAATTCCAGCTTCGGGCGCTCGGTACGCAGGTGGCGAATGTGCTCGGCGATGTCGATCTCGGGGAAGAGGTCGATGGCCAGTGCCTCACCCGGCTGCCAGTAGGAGGACGCCTGCAGCACTGCGGGCCCACTCAGGCCCCGGTGGGTGAAGAGGATGTTCTCGCGGAAAGATCCACTGCCTGCCGTGACCAGGGTATCCAGGGACACGCCGGCAAGATCCTCGAATTTGTCGAGCAGCTTCGGATCCAGCGTGACAGGCACGAGCCCGGCGCGGGTGGGCTCCACCGGAATGCCGAGGTCGCGGGCCAGATCGTAGGCGAAGCCGGAACCTCCGAGCGTCGGAATCGAATAGCCGCCGGTGGCCACCACCAGCGCATCGCAGCTCACCAGCCCTTCCCGGGTGTCGAGGCGATGCGGCGGACCGAGCGCTTCGAGCCGGGGCGGAGATTGGGTGAGAATGCGCACGTCCACTGCCGCACATTCGGCCAGCAGCATGGCGACGATGTCCTTCGCGGAGCGATCACAGAACAGCTGCCCGAGCTTTTTTTCGTGGTAGGGAATCCCGTGCTTCTCCACCAGCGCCGTGAAATCCCATGGCGTGTAACGGCTCAACGCCGACTTCGTGAAGTGCGGATTGGCGGACAGGAAGTTGTCGGGACCACAGTGGATGTTGGTGAAGTTGCAGCGGCCGCCGCCGGACATGAGGATCTTCTTGCCGACCTTGTTGGCGCGTTCGAGGACGAGCACACGCCGGCCCCGCGCGCCCGCCGCCATGGCACACATGAGCCCGGCCGCACCCGCGCCGAGGATCACGACATCGAAGTGCCTGGCTTTACTTACATCGGACACGAGACGTATCGGACTCCGGGGGTCGCGCTGTTCGCAGCGCGCAGTCTACGCGAACACGCTGCGTCCTCTGCCAGCAGCAGATGTGGTGCAATGGCACGGCGGGCGTTCACTGACGATGGATGCGACATGAATACGGTGCAGCTTCGGCGCGGCGGCCTCGACGACCTCACGTCGATCAACGACATCATCACCCGTGCCATCGGCACCTGGACCGTGGCGGAGCGGGTGAAACGCCTGTCGTTGCCGCTGTACCACTACCAGGCGGTGGACCTGGATCACCTGGACATCGTCCTGGCCATGGATGGTCCCCGGCCTTTGGCCGTCGCGGCCTGGGAGCCTGCAGAGCCCAAACAGCTGCCCCCAGGGCGCACCGGACTGCTGCTGCACGGGCTCTACGTGGCTCCGGATGCGGCCCGCGGTGGCCTCGGCACCACGCTCCTGCAGGCGTGCCTGGAGGCCGCGCGGGAAGGTGGCCTCGACGGTGTCCTGGTCAAGGCCACGCGGGATGCCGCTGGATTCTTCGAGCGCAGCGGCTTCGAACGGCTGCCGGTGCTGCGCGACGACCGTGACTACGAACTGCGTTACTGGCTTCCCGTCTCCGCCAGCGGTGCCGCATGACGGCGAATGCAGCACCCGGACCTTTGCGTCACGTTTCCCGTCGCGCTGCGCTTGGATGGGTGGCCGCTGCCTATGTTCTCGCCCTCACGGGTGCCGGCGTCACATTGCTGCTCGCCCCCTGGCCGCCCCTCGCGGCCATGGCGGCTGCGTCGCTGGTGGCCACCGGGCTGATCTTTCTCGGCAGCATGGGCTTGAAGAACTCGAGCCTGTTCGACCCCTACTGGAGCGTGATCCCCATCGCCGTGGTGCTGGCCTGGCTGCCGCTGGCGCAGCCACCGGTGTTGCGTAGCGGCCTGATCTCGCTCCTGGTCGGGGCCTGGGGCCTGCGCCTGACCTGGAACTGGGCCCGGGGCTGGCAGGGCTTCGGCCACGAAGACTGGCGCTACGAACGCATTCGCGCCCGGACCGGTCGCGGGTACTGGCTGGTGAGTGGGCTCGGCATCCATGTGTTTCCCGCAGCGCAGGTCTATCTGGGATTGCTGCCCGTGTTCGGGGCCTTCACCTCGACGCGCTCGTTGGGCTGGCTCGACGGCGTCGCTGCAGCCGTGACCGCCTTCGGCATCGTCTGGGAGACGGTGGCGGACCGACAGCTGCATCGCTTCCGCCAGGACCCGACCCATACCGGGCGCACGCTGACGACCGGGCTGTGGCGCAGTGCGCGGCATCCGAACTACTTCGGCGAGATCATGTTCTGGGTCGGACTGGCCCTGTTCGCATTGGCTGCCGGGCGCAGCGAGTGGTGGTACTACGTCGGGGCCGTGGCCATGATCGCCATGTTCCGCTTCATCAGCCTGCCGCTGATCGACCAGCGCATGCTCGAACGCCGCAGCGATTATCCCGAACGCATGGCCAGCGTGAATGCACTCCTGCCATGGCCAGCCCGCCGACGCGCCCTGTAGGCGAGCCGCATACGGAGCACGCGTGTACGCGCCGCACCGGGCCGAGCGCACGCGCTCGGGCCTACAGAACACCCTCGATGCCTCGCTGTAG
>REEU01000275.1 GCA_007694905.1 Gammaproteobacteria bacterium
CGAGCCGTGCGCGCTCCGGTGCCGCGCTGTCCCCCGGCGCCGGCACCAGATGACAGCGCAGTTCGATGCGGTAACGCTCTGCCAGCGCTTCTAGGGTCTGCGCCGCAAGGTGGCTGTAGGGATCATCGGCCTGATGAAAGTAATGGACTGTCGGCTGTCGGCCGCGGATCCGCCTGGCCGCGGCATGCAGTTTCCGCCGGGTCGTGCGCAGGCCCGGACTGGTGATCACGGGCGTTACGCTCCGACTTATGGCTGCCTTCATGGCCACTGGTTTAGCTCCCTGCCTGCCAGCGGCGCCGGGAGGTCTCGCTCCTGATGCCGAACTGTCATGCTGATTGCTGGCTTGTCCCTCACGCTGCGATCACTGGCGGCTCATCTCGGCTCGTGCCGCCACCCCGGCAAGGTCGCCGTAACGGTCAGGGCTGGCCTGGATCACCACTGCGTGGAGTACACCGGTGAAGGCGAACGGCGCCTGGTAACGCCGCGAGACCGCGGAACCGTGATCGCAGCCGAGGCTGGGGCCGATTGAGGACATCATGCGCATGAACAGCGACAGGCCAACTTCGCCGGCATCCTGACCGTCGACGGCCAGGGATGCGGTGCCCGCAAAGCCATCGCCCCGGCGCAACCGAAGGGTCAGTTCCAACTCACCCTCGGGAACCTCGGTTTCGGACTCACAGAGGGTGTGATCGCCGAAGGCGTTGTAGTCCAGGACCAAGCGCCGGTTCTGGATGAACAAGGACAACCCGGCGTTCTGCGTCCCGGTGGCGAACAGCACGCCCTCGTCATCGCGGGTCAGGGTGACCCGGGCCGTGAGGTCGAAGCTACGACCCGCGATGGCTGGCCCGGCTTGGCCGGGCATCGGTGACATGGGGGGGCGATAGACGTAGCGGCGATTGACGGGATGCGGCGAATGCTCACGGAAGCGAACGCCGAACAGCTCGAAGCCGCGATCATCGAGTGGCAGAACGCCATGACGATCGGCTTCGCTCCACCATAGCGCGATCAGCTCCTCGAGCTTCGCCGGTTCAGCCGCTGAGAGATCGTGACATTCGGAGTGATCGTTGCTCAGGTTGTAGAGCTCCCAGGCCTCGGTGTCATAGTCCGCGCCGGGTGTGTGCTTGCAGACGGCCTTCCAGTCGCCGGCCACCAGGGCGCGGCTGCCGTTCTGCTCGAAGTACTGGAGCTGATTCGTGGGCTCTGCCTCAGGGTCGATGAGTGCCGCAGCGAACGAAGCACCGGTCACGGGCAGCTGTTCGTAGTCATGGCGGACTGCGGGCGGCTCGATTCCCAGGATCTCGTAGATCGTCGGCACGATGTCGGCAACGAAAGCGAACTGCCGGCGCTTGGTTCCCTGCTGCACCGGTGGAATGCCCGCCGGCCAGTGCACGATCATCGGAACGTGGACGCCGCCCTCGTGGGTGTTCTGCTTGTACCAGCGGAAGGGCGTATTGCCGCACTGGGCCCATCCCCACGGATAATTGGTATGGCTGTTCGGCCCGCCGATGTCATCGATCTTGTGGATCGCATGATCCGGGGTCTCGATGATGCCGTTGAAGAACTTCATTTCGTGCATGACCCCGAATGGCCCGCCTTCCTGTGAGGCTCCGTTGTCTGCCAGAACGATCAACAGGGTGTTGTCGAGCTGATCGAGGTGGCGCAGCCCGCTGATCAGTCGGCCGATCTGTTCGTCGGTGTGGTCCAGAAACGCCGCAAACGCTTCCTGCAACCGTGCGGCCAGCCGCTGCTCGTTTTCGGAGAGTTCGTTCCAGGGCTTGACCCCTGGGTTGCGCGGCGCCAGGTCAGTGCCCGGCGGGATGACCCCGAGCTCGAGCTGGCGCTGATACCAATGCTCGCGAACAACATCCCAACCCGCGTCGAACTTGCCGCGGTACTTGGCGAGATACTCAGGCGGCGCCTGATGAGGGGCGTGGGTGGCACCGAAGGCGACGTAGCCGAAGAAAGGCCGGTCGGGCCGTATGCCTTTCGAATCAGCAATCATCTTGAGCATCTGCTGCACCAGATCCTCCGAGATGTGGTAGCCGTCCTCGGGTCGTCCAGGCGGGTCCACCGGATGGTTGTCGGCCATCAACTCAGGGTGAAACTGATCGGTCTCGCCCTCAAGGAACCCGTAGAAGCGGTTGAAACCCCGGGCCAGGGGCCATTGGTCAAAGGGTCCGGCGGCGGAGCACTGCTCCATCGGTGCCAGATGCCACTTGCCGACCGCAAAAGTGGCATAGCCAGCGTCCCCAAGGACCTCGGCCACGGTCGCAGCGTGATTGGAAATATGTCCGAGCTGATTCGGAAATCCCGTGCTGAAGTTGGCAACCGAACGCATACCCACGGCGTGATTGGAGCGCCCGGTAAGCAGCGCCGCGCGGGTAGGTGAACACAGCGGGGTGACGTGGAAGTTGGTGAACTGCAGGCCGCCGGCTGCCAGCGCATTCACGTTCGGCGTGTCGATGTCGCCGTCGGACCCGAAGCAGCCGAACTGCGAAAACCCGGTGTCGTCGAGCAGTACGATCACCACGTTCGGCGCGTCACTGCCGGGGTGAGGCGGTTGCAGAAAGTGCGCCTCGGACTCGGCCACGGTGTGGCCGATACGGCCGCGAAACTCAGGACGCTTGATCATGGGCCTCTCTCTCTCCAACGCCTCAGGAAACACTATTGGCAGCGTTAGTGTCAATAGTTGTGTTGGCAAGACGCGACTGAGAGGCGAGGAACTGCGAAACCCGATCCGTGACCTGGACGCGGCCCCGCTTGCCAAGGCCTTCCCACGATCAGGGCGATCCCCTGAGGGCGACGGTGGGCGGCCGGCTGTTGCAGTCGGATTGCGCCGATCCTTCGCGGTTCCGGCCAACTGCAGCCGGGAACCCCACGCGAGCAGAACCCGCTCGATGCGCTTTGAATCGACTCAACCGCCTGATTAGGTTAACTTTTTGCAACCTGCTCGCATGCTCCCGCCGGACAGCGGATGGACGGCACGGTTACTGCTTGATCACCCAGGCCTGGCTTCTTGAGGATGCAGCATGACTGGCGATTACCGAGCTTCGACGCACACCCTGCTTCCGGGCGATGTGGTCCGGCGGCCGAAAGGCCCCGTGACCCATGTCGGGATCGTCCTCGACAACGGCATGGTCCTGCACAACTCACCCAGCCGGGGCGAGCACGTCAGCACCCTGGCCGAGTTCAGCCGCGGCCGGCCCGTGAGCGTCGAGCGACTGGGCACCTCTGAGCGGCTCAGTCTCCTGGCCCGCGCAGGATCCCGGGACCAGCGTTACGACCTGCTGCGCAACAACTGTGAGCACACCTACTACCGCAGCCGCGAAGGCCGACCCCGCTCACCCCAACTGCTGTCCTGGACCCTGGGCCTGGCCGGTGCAGTAGCCGGGACGGTCGTGCTGCGCCACTGGGGCGCCACGCTTGCAGGCTGGGAACTCGGTCGTCGCCTCGGCCGCCGCTTCGAATAGTCTGCGGATCCCCTGCCCCAGGAGGGCAAGCATCCAGGCACATCAAGCAGGTGCGTAGCGAACCCCGTCGAGGCCTTCGAAATCAGCATCCTGCATCCAGAGCACCGCGTCGAAGGTGCGCGCAGTCGTCAGCATGATGCTGTCGGCCATGGGCAGCTTCATTACGGTGGAGAGGCGCGCCGCCTCCAGTGCCAGGGTCGACGAGAGACCCAAGACGCGCCCCTGCTGCATGAGTGCTGTGGCCTGCAGCGCGTCTCGTTCTCCGCGCTGGGCGAGCACGCGCTTAGGCGCTGGGGGGAGGCGCTGGGGTCGGACCAGATCAAGATGTTGAAATAATGAGTGTTTTTGATCCTCGAAGCGTCCGGGCTCGACCTTCCTGCGGTGCGCTTCGAACTCCGCGTGGCACCTGCTTTGCCGTTGAATCCAAGCCTTGAATTCTAACTTTGGTCTCCAAATTCAATGACTTGATCTGGTCCGACCCCAAGATCGCATGACTTGATCTGGTCCGACCCCAAGATCGCCCCCAAGATCGCCCCAAGATCGCCCTCATCTTCGTCAACGCCCAACGGATACCGGTCTAAACACGACTGGCAAAGAACTGACGATCACCACTCGATTGGCAGGAAAGAATCAAATTGCCAGTGCACGCTCGATCTCCTCGTGCTGAAAAGCATTTGCATAGTTCTGCACATCATCAAAGGTGCATCCTTCTGCGCGCAAAACCTGTTTCCAGCTCTCTGAAATGATGTTCGCCATTTCCGTCACTTGGGCCTTCGCGTTCTCGAGCTTTACGTCAAAGAACTCGCACGCCTCCAGCGCGATCTCGAGCGACGCCTCGAAGGAGCCGCCCTGGACGATCCCAGTCTCCAGGACGCGATGCCGAGATGGCGACGGGTTGATGTCGAAGGCCGGCGACAGTCGCCATCGATCGCCGCCGGCATAGATGAAGCCGTGGTTCTTCAGGTGATCGTCTGTGTTCGATACGAAGATCGTGAAGACGATCCGTCTCCAGAGTTCGTACAGGTCGCCTACCGGTTTGCTGGAAATCTGCCGGATCACGTCAGCGATTTCCGTGTAGAACCCGCCTTCATCGCTGTCCCAGTCGAGGGCCGTTCTGGCGGAAATATAGGGAATCCGCGTATTGCCGCGACGATCGAACCGTCTGATCAGCGCGACCGGACTGTCGCTGTTCGCCAGTTCGAGCCTTGCCTCAGCGACGCGCAATCCGCATCTGGCCGCCAGCTTCAGCGTGGCGACCTCGACGCGCTCGACCGGCCGCGCGTCCTGGGCCGAAGTGAACTTCGCGATCCAGAGGTGACCGTCACCCTCGACATTGGCTTTCGGCCGGGCGCCGCCGAGCGACCCCGCGGCGCCTGCGAGCTCGCGAGCCTCTGCTTCCGCCCCGCCGGGATCGCGTTCAAAGCGCGCTGCAAGCGCCCGCAGCCGTTCCAGTTCGACGAGCCGCGGAATCGGCGGCGTCAGATCCGAGAGCGGCTCCATGTCCTCTCCGAGAAACCGCAAGGTGCCCTGGCGCGTGCGGTCATCGGACAAGACCAGATAGTCGAACTCGCTCAGCCCACCGCCGAGGGCCTTCGCCATCAATCCGCGACCCCAGGAATCGGGGGCGGCATCTGCAAAGACGCCCGGAAGCGCCGAGCGCTTGTCATCCTTGCCAGAAAAGAAGTGGCCTCCTTCGCGCAGCGGCAGGCCCGGAGACAGCGCCAAGCGATCTGGCGCCGCCAGCCATTCGTCGGCATATGCGAATTGCGAATGTTGGCGCCGGCCGTCGCTTTCGAAGCGCAGACGACCTGCGACCCGCTTGCCCTCACCCAGAGCGACGATGGCTTCGGGCATCAGAAACCGACCCCTTCCTCGTCATCGTCTTCGGCAGAGGATGGGCGCTGATTGTCGTCACCCGCTTTCGAGCCGGTGTTGCGCCTGCGGTCGATCCTCTTGGGGAGCGATTCACGGTCGAGGAGCAGTCCTGTGTCGTCCAACCCTGGATCGAGAAACTCCGAGATGCGGTTGATCTCGCCGAGAACGAGGCAGGCCATCGCAAGTGTGCCCATGCTGACTCCGTCATCGCCCTTCTCGAGGCGAGTGATGGTGCGCTCGGACACGCCGGCCCGTTCGGCGAACCCCTTCACGGAGATCCGCCGCTTCAGGCGCGCCGTCTTGATGTTCGCCCCCAGGGACGCGAGGGCGCGGCGCGCGGTGACTGAGCCCACCTTGACTGCCATATCTGACGCTCAAATATGATTTAGCTGCCAAATATGGCGCATAGAGTATCTGATTTACCAACGCAATCACAAACGATGACCGCGGCTTGATGCAGACTCCGTCGAACACTGTCGTCATGCCTCGGACCGGCCACTGCGAGACCATGGAAGACCGTGGACAGTCACGCAGCCCAGGACGGAGACCGTGGTGCGTAGAGCGAGGAGACCGTGCGGAAGAGTCTGGACAGCCAGGAGGGAGAGCGTGGACCCCACGTGGGTTGAGGCTTGGAGCGTCTGCCGTATGGCTGTCCAGGAGGCCCGTAGCACATGAACTGTCCGCTTTCGGTAGCCTGCGTGGCAGTGGCAAGGTCTGTTGAATCCCTTACTCTCTGCTGGGCGATCGCGCTAATCTCCACGCTCCCGCATCCCGCATCATTCCGGAGAGCCCCCATGTTCGACCCGCCCCCCGACCTGATCCCTCTCCTTGACCAGCTGCGCGCCCAGGCCGCACTGCCGCCTGACCAGGCCCGCAGCCTGCCGCCACAGTTGTACTGGCACGCCGACGTCTGGGCGCTCGAGGTCGAGCAGATCTTCCGCAAGGAATGGCTGTGTGTCGCGCGCGTCGAGCAGGTGCCTGAACCCGGCGACTGGCTCGTCGTCGACCTGATCGGCGAACCGCTCGTGATCACCCGCGACCGTGCGGGCGCACTGCACGCGCTCTCGCGGATCTGCCGGCACCGCAACATGGATCTGCTGCACGGCGCGACCGAACGCAAGGGCCACGGCAACCAGCTGCAATGCCCCTATCACCTGTGGGCATACGATCTCGACGGCAGTCTGCGCGGCGCGCCGATGATGGAAGGCAGCAGCGTCTTCGACCGCAAGGCGTGCAGCCTGCCCGTGTTTCCGCTCGACGTCTGGCAGGGCTTCATCTTCGTCAGTCTCGACGCCGACGCAGGTCCGCTCACGCCGCGGATGGCAGAGGTGGAACGCGTGCTCGGCGGGATCGACATGAGCGACTGGCGCATGGCCAACACAGTGAACTGGGGCGAGTCGCCCGTGAACTGGAAGGTGGCGGTCGAGAATTACGCCGAGTTCTACCATCACATCGGCATTCATCAAAAGTCCTTGCAGCCGCTGTGGCCGGCGGCGAAAGTCGAGCTCGAAGCGAAGGACAGCGACGCCGTCTTCATCGGCCGCATGCACGTCAACCCCGAGCACGCGATAGGCTTCGAGGATGGCTACCCCATCGAGCCGACGGTTCTACCCGCCATGCCAGGCCTCAGGCCTGCCCAGCGTTCGCAGACCGTGGTTTACGGCGTGTTCCCCCTGTTCGGTCTCGTGGTGAGCCCCGCCTACGCGCTCTGGTTCGAGTGGACCCCGACGGGCCCCGAGAGCCACCGCTGCGACATCCACGCGATCGTGCCGCCCGCAACCTTCGACGCACCGGGTTTTGCGCAAGGGCTTGAAATGCTGATGCACGGCGCGTGGGCCGTGCAGGCGGAGGACGCAGCCGCCAACGCCGGCGTGCAGGCCTCGGCGCGCTCACTGCACGCCGTCAGCGGCCCCCTCGCCCCCATCGAGTCGAGTCTGCTGCAGTTCCAGCGCTATCTCGCGCGCCGCCTCTGCGACTGAGCCCGCTGGTCGCGGCAGCGATCTCTTAGGCGGGTAAAACAAGGGTCTAAGGGGCACTCGTTCCTGGCTGATCTCGCGCGGCCTATCACCCCCGCCACGATCTTCCTTAGAGGGCGCTTTTCGCTGCCCAAACCGCGGCTCTAAGGCCGAAAATGGCACCGAGACACGCAGAGATCATCAGTGCTTTCAGCAAGTTATCCTGACGCTGCGCTAGTCTGACCCCGGCGTCGTAGCTGATGGCGTTCCTTGTGCGATTTCCGGCATGCTCAAACAGTCAGCGTCAGGCCTCCATCCGGCGTGAGCGTGGTGCCGGTGATGTAGCTGGCCGCGTCCGAGCATAGGAAGACGATGGCCTGGGCGATCTCTTGCGGCTGGCCGGCGCGCTGCAGGTGCACACTGGGCAGCACGTTCTGGTCGTAGAGCTCGTCACCCAGCAACTCGCGAGCGCGATGATGCATCGGCGTGTCGATGATCCCCGGGCAGACCAGGTTGACCCGGATGCCCTGCGAGGCCAGTTCTGCCGATACGCTGGTGGTCAGGCCGATCAGGCCGTGCTTGGAGGTGCAGTAGCTCGCGCCGGTGGGGAAGCCCAGGAAGGAATTGATCGAACCGACGTTGACGATCGCACCGCCGTTGCCGGCAGCCAGCATGGCCCGGGCCTGGTGCTGCATGCCCAGAAACGTGCCCTTGAGGTTGATCCCCAGGACCTGGTCCCAATCGGCCTCGGTC
>REEU01000279.1 GCA_007694905.1 Gammaproteobacteria bacterium
CAGAAGGCTCAGAAGGCTCAGAAGGCTCAGAAGGCTCAGAAGGCTCAGACGGGTCGGAGGGCTCGGAGGGCTCAGACGGCTCGGAGGGCTCAGGCGGCTCGGTCAGATCTTGCAACGGGATGACGGTTACGCGAACGCTGTGCTCCGCGATGCCTCCTGCGCCGGCGCATTGCAAGTCGAAATCCAAAGTCTGTTCGAGTGGGCCGAAGATCAGGCTGCCTGAGGGACCGGACACGCCTGACCATTCCTCGAAGGTATTACCTCGCCTGAGGCACGCAGATGCATTTTTCGCGGCGTACTCGACAGTTGTGCTCTCAGTCTGCGCTTCAACCTCCTGCGGGTCAGCAATCAAAAGGATGTCCGGCGGCGGTGCATCGGGCGTGTGATTGAAGAGTGCGTCCAAGAACTCGCCGGCCACGTAAGGGTCGTTGCTGACTCCATCCAGGAGGGCATTCATTGCCGCGTTGATCTCGAACGACGGAGACGCCCCTCGCAGTTCTGGTCGGGTTGTGTTGGTCGGCCAGTTGTATAGCTGCAGGTAAAGGTCGAAGAGCTCCAGGGTCGGGGCGACGGCTACTGCTGCGTAGAGGCCTCTCAGCAGCTGCTCGAGCAGTGCGTTGGAGAGCGGAAGATCATCGATGGCGAGCTGTTGGAAACCGAAGACGGAAATGAGCGCGCCTTCCAGGATGGGGCCTGCCCAGATCGCTTGTTCAGCGAGTGTCAGTTGTCCGCTCGCGGCTTCCAACAGGACTTTTGTTGCATGCGCGTGGAAGGTCGCAACGGCGATTTGGTAGTTTCCCGATGGCAGCGCTGTCGCGTCCGGAGCGCAGGCGACCGTTGTTAGTATTTCGTCGGCGGAGATCGTCCGGCCAGCGAGAGCCAATGCGCTACCAGCCCGGCGTAGGGCTTCCGCTACGGTTTCAGCGGCGAGCAGAAGGGAAAGCGCTCCTTCCGCATTTGCCGGAGGCGTAGTCGCTCCCGTGGTCACCCAGGTCGGGTCGAGTCCGAACAGTTGAAGTGCAGCTGGTGCACTTTCATCGCCGGCGCATTGTTCGCGGGCGAGGGCGAGAGTGCTGAACGGGCTGAGCACAACATCGTGCCCGGGTTCCGAGTCGAGTTGAGCGCGGAGCCCAAATGCCGGGGGGAACCCGGTGGTCAGATTCATGCCGCCGGTTGCGGTGATGACGAGAGGGTAACGTACGTCCGCAGGCAGGTCGGCCGAGAACCTTGCGGTGTCGTCCGTGATGGCCTCGGCGAGCAGTGTACCGTCGGCGTTGCGAATCAGAACTTCAGCGCCGATCACAGGCCCGTCCAGGACGATTCCGCTGAGGGCGACCGTCGCCGGCGGCGAAGTGTCCCCAGGATCGTCAGATTCCAAGGGATCGCTGGTCTCTTCAGGTTCGTGGGGAGGTTCGGTCGCGGGTGGGTTCTCCGAAACCGCAGGCGGGTCGGAACCCGTGTTCGGCTCGCCTGGAGTCTCAGGACTGCTGTCAATCGAAGAATTTTCCGCCGGGATCTCCTCCTTGTGAGCGGTGTCGTTCTCAGGTGGAGACGATGCATCGCTATCTGAGGAGTCTGCTGTGGTATCGGTGTCGGAGGGTGCTGACGGGAGATTCGCCCCGGGTGCGCTGGATGCAGGTGATGGAGGCGATGGAGGCGATGGAGGCGAGGCAAGTGGGGAAGTATGTTCGGAGGCATCGCTGCAGCCGGCAACCACTATACTCAGGATAAGTATAGAAAACGCCCATATAAGCTTCGCGTCCAACAGGTTCGCTGGGTACGCAAGCGTCGAACGGCACGCACGCTTTGCACGCCCAAGCTCGGACGGCCAACCCACTGCGATACGGCTCCTGATATGTAGACGGCCTTGTAGAATAGATGAGTGGAAGGAACGGTCAACCTGCAAACGACGTACGGCACTGCATCCCCATCGTGCGTGCCGGGGAGTGTACAGGGAAGGACCGCCGGGGATCGACGCGAGCAGTCAGGTCGCGAAAAGCGACTACAATCAAAAGACAGCGAGCATGGGATTTGGCTGGTCAGGGAACGGCTGTTCCGGTCTCGTCGTTGGGGCGGAGTCATTCGAGGAGAAACGAGTATGCGACAGGTCCATTTTGTTTTGGCGCTGTCCGTGATGCTGCTGCTTGCAGGCTGCACCACGATGGATCCCTACACCGGTGAAGAGCGTACGGCGCGTGCCACCACTGGGGCCGCGATCGGGGCCGTGGCTGGGGCCGTCATCGGTGTGGCCACCGGCTCTGACAGTCGGGACCGGCGCAAGCGCGCGCTGATCGGCGCGGGCGTCGGTGGACTTGCCGGCGCCGCGGTGGGCGGTTACATGGATCGCCAGGAAGCGCGGCTGCGGGAGCAGCTCCAGGGCACCGGCGTCAGCGTCACCCGCGTCGGCGACGACATCATTCTCAACATGCCGGGCAACGTGACGTTCGGTTTCGACAGCGCGGATCTCCGGCCCGAGTTCAACGATGTGCTCGACTCCGTCGCCCTGGTGGCGAAGGAGTTCGACAAGACGCTGATCGAGGTGGCGGGGCACACGGACAGCACCGGATCCAGAGCCTATAACCAGCGGCTCTCGGAGCGGCGCGCGGATTCAGTCTCCCGGTACCTCGAGCGGCAGGGCATCAATCATCTGCGGCTGGCTTCCGCCGGTTTCGGTCCTGACTATCCCGTTGGCGACAACGCTACCGAGGCAGGACGTGCTGCCAATCGCCGGGTGGAGTTGACGTTGCTGCCGCTCACGCGCTGAGCCCGGCCGCGGCATCCGGTTCGGAAACCGGATGCCCATTCACCATCTGGAACGTGATCGCTGGCGCTGACTGATCGGGCGCAGTGGGGGTCAATAGATCCCGACTTCGAGCCCGGCTGCCAGCGCCATGCCCAGCTCCTCGCAGCGTTCGAGGCCCTCCTCGGTGATCTCCCCGCGTACGATCACCGGCTCCTGTACTTCATTGAACGGGTAGCCTTTGACTATGCGCCGGATTTCGCGGACGGCGCCGCGGCCGTCGTTGCCGCAGCTGATGAAGATGGCGAACGGCAGCGGCTTCAACTCGTCTTCCACCTCATAGTAGGTGCGGTCGAAGAAATCCTTCATCTGTCCGGACATGTAGCCGAAGTTCTCCGGTGTTCCGAGCAGGACACCGTGGGCCCAGCGCAGATCGTCCGGGCCGGCCTCGGACGTGTGCAGGCAGCGGACCTCGACGTTCTCGATATCCGGGTGGCGGGCACCCTTCAGCACGGCATCCTTGAGGCGTTCGGTGTTGCCGGTCTTGGAATGCCAGACGATGAGGAGATGGTGCGTATCGCTCATGACTGTGAGCATAGCAGCCCGCAGGGTCGGATCATCCTGCCGCTTGAATGCGCGGCCCGAGCACTGCAGCCTTAGACAGCAAGCAGACACGCCGGTGAGGGGATGGGATTGGCAATAGAGTCGGAAGCAGAAGCCATCGGTCGCGCCGTTGCGGCGTTGAATGCGGCCCACGACGAGGATCCGCATCGGCGCCTGCATCAGGGTGTCGAGCGGCCCGTGGAGCGCGTCTGGTGTGACACGGTGGCGGATTGGGTGATGCGGTTGGCGCCGGGCGCCTCCGCGGCGCTGCGCCTGGCGGCGCATTCGCAGCATCTGGAGCGCTGGCAGGACCCCCGCAGCAATTGGCCCGAAGGTCGGGCGGGCTATCTGCGCTGGCGCAAGGCCCGGCAGCGTGCCCACGCGGACCGGGCGCAGCAGCTGCTCGCGGACGCGGGGTGCGAGCATCGGCTGATCGAGCGGGTGCAGCAGCTGATCCGCAAGGAGCAGCTGGCGCGGGATCCCGAAGCGGCCCTGCTCGAGGATGCGGCCTGCCTGACGTTTCTGGAGCTCGACCTCGCGGACTTCGCGGCGCGTCATGACCGTGAGGACGTGCTGCGAATCCTGCGCAAGACCTGGCAGAAGATGTCGCCTGCCGGTCGGAACGCTGCGCGGGGCATGACGCTGCCCAACGTCAGCGCTGAACTCGTCGCGGAAGCACTGGCCGATGGCTGAGACGCTGGCGATCGCTTTAACGGACGTCGAGGCTGCCGCAGGGCTCATCGAGGGCCAGGTGATCCACACCCCGACCTTGCGTTCGCGGACGCTGTCGCAGATCACCGGGGCGGAAGTCTGGCTCAAGTTCGAGAGCCATCAATTCACGGCCTCCTTCAAGGAGCGTGGTGCGCTCAACCGCCTGCTGGCCCTGAACACGACGCAGCGCGAGCGCGGGGTGATCGCCATGTCGGCGGGCAATCACGCCCAGGCGGTGGCCTACCATGCTCAGCGTCTCGGCATTCCGGCCACCATCGTCATGCCGCGTTCGACGCCGAACGCCAAGGTGGATCAGACCCGGGTGTTCGATCCGGAAGTCATCCTGCATGGCCTCGTCTTCGACGAATCGGCGGTACTGGCCAAAGAACTCGCCGAAGAACGCGGTCTGACCATGATTCATCCCTACGACGATCCGGCGGTGATGGCGGGGCAGGGTACGCTGGCGCTGGAATTGCTGGCTGATGCGCCGCGGCCGGAAGCCATCCTGGTGCCCATCGGCGGTGGTGGCCTCATCTCCGGTGTCGCGACCGTGATGGCAGCCCTGGCTCCGGAAACCGAAGTCATCGGTGTGCAGGCGGAGCGCTTCCCCGGTGCCTATCGGGCCTTGAAGGGCGAGGCGCCGGAGACGGGTTCCTTTACCATTGCCGAAGGTATCGGGGTCAAGGCGCCGGGGGAGCTGACGCTTCCGGTCATCCGCAGCAAGGTGCACGACGTGCTGCTGGTGTCGGAGTCCGATCTCGAGCGCGCCGTGCTGATGCTGCTCGAGATCGAGAAGGCGGTGGTGGAAGGGGCCGGTGCGGCGGGCCTCGCTGCGTTGCTGGCGTATCCCGATCGCTTCCGGGGCAAGCGCGTCATGCTGCTGCTCTGTGGGGGCAATCTGGACCTGATGGTGCTGTCGTCCCTGATTCTCAGGGGGCTCGTGCGCTCGCATCGGCTGGTTCGTGTACGGGTGGAAGTTCCGGATCTCCCCGGCGCTCTCGGGGAGGTGTGTCAGCTGCTGGGCGAACTCGACAGTAACATCATCGACATTCACCACCAGCGCGCCTTTTCGGGATCGTCAGTGCGTGCGACCGGGGTGGATTTCGTGCTGCAGATGCGCGGCGCGGAGCAGATCGAGCAGGTGCTCGGCACGCTGGCCCGTCGCGGCTACAAGGCCCGCCTCGTCGAGGGTTGATTCGCTCTTCCTCGGTGGCAGTCCGCGATCGTTGCGTCGCGGAGTGCGCGACACATTCTCTCAGGGAACAACATTTGACCCATTTAGGCTGCCGGGACCTATCAACGTCAGTGGGAGCTGACGTCGCCCGCAGGGCGGCGTCGCGATCGCCGACTGCCCTCGATTCGAAGCGTTTTGCCGCGTCACGCCAATCGCCACGCCCGCTGCGCGGACGTGTGCTCCCACTGGCGCTTCGCGCACGTCATCGCTGCTCCTTCCCTGACGTTGTGTCCGCCTTGCGGACGCGCCCGAGCGCAGTCAGCGCAGCGCGATGGCGCGCAGCGGTGGTGTGACCTCTTCGACGGCTGCCTCGGGTTCCCGCCTGCGTCGCGGAATCAGGGCGATGAAGATGGCCGGGACCAGATACAGCGCCAGGATGGCGGACCCTGCCACACCGCCTGCGATGGCCGTGGCCAGCGGCGGCCAGAACGTGCCGCCGAACAGGATCAGCGGCAGGAAGCCGCCAATGGTGGTCACCGTGGTGGAGACGATGTGGCGTGTGGAATCCATCACCACCTCCCGGCAGCGCAGCCGGTCGCCGGCTGCGGCCTCGGCATCCGCCTTCAGCGCCGACAACACGATGATGGCGCCGTTGATGGCCAGCCCCACCAGGCCCAG
This sequence comes from Gammaproteobacteria bacterium, assembly GCA_007694905.1. Lineage (GTDB taxonomy): Bacteria > Pseudomonadota > Gammaproteobacteria > Pseudomonadales > Azotimanducaceae > SLTB01. The sequence continues at coordinate 5,907 of REEU01000279.1, forward strand.
GGTTCCGACCAGTGCGGTGAAGCCCAAGGGCCAGCCGAACAGCCGCACACCGAACAGCGCCAGGCCCACGGACAGGAAGCCCACCAGGCCGATGATGGCTGCATGCCGGAACGAGTTCAGCGACAGGACGATGACCGCGACCATGAGCAGCATGAACAGGACGAACGTGCGCATCAGGTTGCCGACGCTCTCGCCGCGCTCTTCGGCCTCGCCGCCGAGTTCCAGGCGATAGCCGGCAGGAAGATCGAGTCCGCTCTCCCCGAGGCGCTGCTCGAAGCGGGCCAGTGCCGATGCGGGCAGCACGTAGGGCAGCAGGAATCCCTGCACCGTGTTGATGCGTTCACCCTGAAAGCGCTCGATGGTGCTGGCGGCGGGTTCCAGCGTGAGACGGGCCAGCTGTTCCAGCGGGATCCCGGCGAAGCCGCTGCCATTGCCCCCGGCCGCCACGATCGGTAGTCCCGCCAGGCTTGCGGGAGAACTGCGGGCGTCGTCCGCATAGCGCACCCGGATCGAAAGTTCGTGGATGCCCTCCATCACGATGCCTGCCGGGTGCCCACTGAGGCTGGTGTTGAGCTGTGCCGGCAGATCAGCCAGCGTCAGCCCGGCCTGCGCCGCCCTATTCTCGTCGGGGTACACGGCCAGCTTGGGCTCGGCGCCGTCGAGCGACGCACCGGTGTAGGTCACACCCTCCGTTGCGGCCAGGACCGAGCGGATGCGCTCGCCGATGTTCCTGAGCACGGCCAGATCCTCGCCGACGACGCGCACCTCGATGGGCGCATCGAAGGGCGGCCCCTGTTCGAACGGCAGCGCCAGGACGCGCCCGTTGGGGAATTCCGCTGTCAGGCGCTGCTGCAGCTCGGGTAGCAGGTCACGGGTGGCCTTTGCGGAACGCGTGCCGACGAAGCCGCCGGCGAAGCTGGCCACGCCGTCGTTGTTGCCGATGGTGTTGTAGAACACCCGCGGCGCGCTCTCCCCCAGAAAGAACGCGTCGCTCTCGATGGCGTCGTACTCGTAGAGGATCTCCCGCAGGCGCTCGACGTTACGCCGCGTCTCGGCGATGGAGGTCTCTGCAGGCAGGGTCATCTGAATCTGGAACTGGTTGCGGTCCACGGGCGGGAAGAACTGCATCGTCAGGGTGCTTGCAAGGACGAAGCCGATGACCGGCAGGGCCAGCCCCACTCCGATGCCCAGTGCCGGCCGCTTCAGGACCGCATCGAGGCTTGCCGCATAGGCGCGCCGTAAGCCCGCATGGCTGAAACCGCTGACCCACCAGCCGCCGTAGGCGCCGTCTTCCTTGAGGGGGAAGCGCCGTTCCATGAAGCCGGCCACTGCGGGGACCACGGTCATCGCCAGCAGGAAGGAACTGCTGACCGACAGCACCACGGAAATGGCAATGGTCCCGGTGAATTCACCGGTGGCGCCCGGCGAGAAGGCCACCGGCAAAAACGCGAAGACGGTGGTCGCAGTGGATGCGGCCAGCGGGATGAACAGGCGTTTCACGCTGTCGCCGATGGCGTCCGTGATCGCCTTGCCCCGCCGGCGACGCAGCTTGTACTCCTCGACCACGACGATGGCATTGTCGATGAGCAGACCCAGCGCGATGATCAGACCCGTGACGGACATCTGGTGCAGGGGGATGTCCATGAACATGAGGCCGGAGAGCACCATGGCCATGGACAGCGGCAGCGCCACCCCGACCGTGATCGCCGAGCGCACGCCCATGAAGAACACCAGCAGCACCATGATGATGACCAGCGCGGTGACGAGATTGGTGGTGAGTTCAGCGAGGCGGGCGCCGGTGAATTCGTTCTGGTCGTAGATGACCTCGAGGCCGATCTGTGGCGGCAGGTTGTCGCGGTAGCGATCGATGACCGCGCGTGCGTCGCGGACCCAGTGATCGATGCGCTGGGCCGGCTCCATGACCACGCCGATGGTCACGGCCCGGCGGCCGTTGTCGAAGCTCATGGTGGCCGGAGGGTCCCGGCTGGTCTTGCGCACGTCGGCGAGATCGCCGACCCGGAGCACTTCGCCGGTGGGCAGGCGCTGGACCGGAATGGCGGCAATGCGCTCGCTGGAGTCGAGTTCCCCCATCACTTCCACGAGCAGCTCGCTGTCACGACCCTGCAGCCG
>REEU01000281.1 GCA_007694905.1 Gammaproteobacteria bacterium
TTGACGTTCACCGTGCTGAACGCGCTGGTGGCGCCGAACCAGCCCGCCGAGCTGATGCTGGATCCCTGAGCCGCTAAGCCCGGAGATTGCCCAGGATATCCAGGGACCGCCGCTAGTCGCGACGCCCCGAAAGGCGCTCTGCGCCCGCCCAGGGCCGAATCCGCTCGATGGTTTCTGCGAGTTGCTCTGCGGCAACCTCCGTGTCATGGGCGGCTTGTGCCCGCAGCCAGTAGCCGTTGGCGAGGCCGAAGAACCGGCACAAGCGCAGGTCCGTGTCCGCGGTCACCGAACGCTTCCCGGCCACGATGTCTCCGATGCGCTGCGCGGGCACGCCGATCTCTTTGGCCAGCCGATATCTGCTGATCCCCATCGGATCGAGGAATTCCTCCTGCAGGAGTTCGCCGGGGGTCACAGGATCGAGGTCACGCATCCAGTTGCTCCTAGTGGTAATCGACTATCTCGACATCGTCCGGGCCGGCATCGGTCCAGCGAAAGCAGATCCGATACTGCCGGTTGATTCGAATGCTGTACTGTCCCGCACGATCGCCCATCAAGCCCTCGAGACGATTGCCTGGCGGAACCTTCAAATCGTCAAGCCGCGCTGCAATCTCCAACTGCCGCAGCTTCCTGAGGGCGATCCGCTCGAAGGCGACAAAACGCTTCACCCGCCTTCCCTGGGCCAGCGTCTCAGTGTCTTTGCACTTGAACGAGACGATCATGGAGTAAGCATAACGCGTTGCGTTAATAACGCAATACGTTATGCGTGCTCCGAAGTGCGGGGGATCCCAGGATGGCACTACGATCCGTCGGCCGGCAGTATCTGCTTGACTGCACACGCTTGTCGCCCTAACGTAGCGCAACGTGCTACACCTGGATGGCTCATGAAGTACCTGTCCTCCCGCGACTTGCGCAATACGCCTGGGGTGCTGAAAGACCAGGTCCGCGACGAGGATCTGGTGCTGACAGCCAATGGTCGCCCGGTGGCGGTCGTCGTCGGTGTCGATGATGGCGACATCGGGGAAACCTTGGCGGTGATCCGCCAGGCAAGGGCAATGCGGGCCGTCAGTCGCCTGCGCCGCGGTGCCGCTGAGCGCGGTGTCGACGCGCTCTCGGAAGCGGACATTCAGCGCGAGATCGATGCCGCCCGGGCCGACCGCGGCCAGTCATGAGGGTTGTTCTGGACACGAATGTCATCGTGTCCGCCCTGCTCACACCGCATGGACCACCCGCGCGCATCCTGGACTGGACGCTGGCCGGAGAGCTCACGGTGCTGCTCGACGACCGCCTGCTCGACGAGTACCGCGTCGTGCTGGCGCGAACGAAGTTCGGTTTCGATCCCCGCGACCTGCGCATCCTGCTCGCGGCACTTGATGCACTCGCCGAGCGAGTGGTCGCGCTGCCGCTGTCCGTGGAGCTGCCGGACCCCGATGACCTGCCGTTCCTGGAAGTGGCCAGCAGCGGTCGGGCAGACGCCCTGATCACGGGCAACAGACGCCACTTCCGTCCGCGCCGCGGCCATCCCGGGGTCGAGATTCTCGCTCCCGCGGAAGCACTTGCATCCATGCGGCGGATCTAGCCTGGTCTGACCCCGAGGCGCTGCGGCTACGGATCGAACAGCACGCCGGGATTGAGGATGCCGCCGGGGTCGACGCTGCGCTTCGCCGCGCGCAGTACGTCGGCGAAGAGCTCCGGCCGCTGACGGTCGTAGCCGGGTCGATGCATGCGCCCCACCGCATGGTGGTGGGTGACGGTCCCGCCGGCCGCCACCACCGCTTCGGTCGCGGCCGCCTTGATCTCCTGCCACTGGGCGACCTCGCCGCCGAGCTTGGCCATGCCGGAGAACGAGTAATACGGCGCCGGACCGTCCGGATAGACGTGGGTGAAACGGCAGGACAGGCGCGTGCCGTCGCCGAGCACTTCCTTGAGGGCGCGGCCGACCCGCGCGCGGACTTCGGCATCGAAGTCGGGCCAGCGATCCCAGGTGATTGCGGTCTCGAACGTATCCGCCAAGAGCCCGAGGCCATTGGTGAGCCCGGCGTTCACGCCGATGAAGGCGTCGCGCCAGGCGCCGGCGGCACCGTCGCGGCCGGTGGCCTTGCCGCTGCCGTCGTCGATGCGAATTGCGTCGTCGTCGATCTCGCCGCCGTGACTGCGGGCAATCGCCACCGCCTCGAGAATGAAGGCGCCCTGGGGAACGGCGCCGGATTCGAAGCCGATGATCAGCAGCGAGCGGGTGCCATCGAGTCCCGCGCCCTGCTCCGCTTCCGCCGGGTCCAGCAGACGCAGGTTCGCCGGCCACAGTTTGGCCTGAACGATGTGGCGGGTGGCCTCATAGCCCGCCTTCCAGTCGGGAAAGACCACGGCGGCGGTGGCGCGGAAACGCGGGCGCTGCTGCAGGCGCAGCCAGCATTCCGTGATCACCCCGAGCGTACCTTCCGACCCCATCACGAGCCGGTCGGGACTCGGCCCGGCACCGCTGCCCGGCAGCCGCCGCGACTCCCACCAGCCGCGCGGCGTCAGCATGCGGATGCTCTCGACGAAGTCGTCGATGTGGGTGTGATTGGTGGCGTAGTGGCCGCCGGACCGGGTCGCGACCCAGCCGCCCACCGTCGACCAGGGAAAACTCTGCGGATAGTGGCGCAGGGTCAGGCCATGGGGTCGCAGCGCGTCCTCCAGGTCCGGGCCGAGCATGCCGGCACCGATGCGTGCGGCACGGGAGGTCTCGTCGAGTTCGAGCACGCCGCCGAGGTGGTCCAGGTCGATGGTCACCGCCGACTCGCACTCTGGGGGAACGTTCACTCCCCAGACCACCGTGGTCCCGCCGCCGTAGGGAATGGCCACGTGCCCCGCCTCGTCACACCAGGCAAGGGTCGCTTCCAGTTCATCCTCGGTGCGCGGATGGGCCACCGCATCCGGCGGCTCCGGGAACTCACCGCGCAGGCCCGCCAACAGTTCCAGTGGGTGGCCGCCGTGGGTGTGGGTGACCCGCTCGACGTGGTCCGTGTTCACCCAGCCGTCGAGGCGATCGGGAACCCGCAGCCGCGGCTTGCGCAGCTCGATGTCCGCGAGCGCCGGAATCGGCGGCGGTTCGACCGCGCGGCCAAAGCGTTGCGAGATCCGCTCGGCCGCGGTCCGGCGCTCGGCCTCGCTCGGCTCGTCCGACAGGTAACCCCAGGTCCAGAAACTGCGCTGCTGCTGCCACTTCGGCATGTCGTCTCTCCCGCCCCGCCCCATTATGCAGCACGCTGCCGCCTGGGGTCAGACCACCGTAGCCGCAGCGTATCTGATTGAAAAGCAATCGATTCCACGGCCTGGAACCGGTCGGATTCGACCTTAGCGCTGGGTTCTCGGATCGAAAACACAGCGCTGAGCGACACCCGAGCCACACGCTCCGCCTAGACGCCCGATTTCAGCGCCCAAAACCATGCTCTAAGGCCGAATTCCGCGCCATTTCCAGAAAATTCACGTTCACAATCAAGCATAGAGCGGCGCACACCCTGGTCTGGCCCCAGCGTGCGGGCTGCTAGCGGAATTCGAGACCGTCGAAGCTGCCGTTCGAGCGCCACGCCTGCAGGTACTTGAAGAACGCCATCGCGCCGTGGGGATAACCGACTGCCAGACGCGCTTGCGGCCCCAGAGGCTGCCCCTCGTTGTTGTAGTAGCCGGGCGTGCAGTCCTGCGATCCGATCATGCGTCCGGCCCCGGTCAGCAGCAGCTGAATCCATTCCTCTTCCGATTGCCGCGTGACTTCGACCTCGTCGTGACCGTGGTCCAGCGCGTGCTTGACGATCATGGCAATGGTCCTGCCTGACTCGGTCAGGTTGTGCGGGACGTTCGAAATCAGATTCGCTCCCTGCGTCGGCTGAACGATGAACGCGTTCGGGAAGCCGTGGACGTGCGTGCCGTGCTTCGTGCGCATGCCGTCCGCCCAGTAATCGGAGAGTTTCATACCCCCGCGACCGACCATGTCGAAGCCGGCACGGTGGTGATGTTCCGTGCCGACTTCGAAGCCGGACGCATAGATGATGCAGTCCACTTCGTAGGTCTGTCCGGCGACCACGACGGCGTTTTCTGTGATGCGCTCGACGCCCAAGCCGTTCGTATCGATAAGCATCGTGCTCGGCTCGTTGAACGCCTGCAGATACTCGTCGTGGAAGCACGGGCGCTTGCAGAGCTGCCGATACCAGGCTTTCAGCGGTTCGGCCGTCTGAGGATCCTCGACGATGGCCTCGACCCGCATCCGGATCTCTTCCATCTTCTCGAAGTCGGCGTCTTCGAACGCTTCCCACATTTTCTCCGGGGTGCGTTCTTCCGGCGGCAGTTCGGCGATTCTCGCCTGGATTCGGCGCGACAGGTCGGTCCAGCCATCCATGACGAGATCGACCTCGGCCATGCCACCGGTCTGGTTCGCGGTGAAGTTCTCGAGCCAGCGCTGCTGCCAGCCCGGCGTCGCGATTTCCTTGAACCACTCCGGATCCGTTGGCCGGTTGTCACGCACGTCCACGGACGACGGGGTGCGTTGGCACACGTAGAGCTTCTTGCAGGCGCGCGCGAGGTGCGGGACGCACTGCACGGCCGTCGCCCCGGTGCCGATGATCGCGACGCGCTTGTCGGCGAGCTTGTCCAGCGGCGCGCCGGACGGGTCGCCGCCGGTGTAGTCGTAGTCCCAGCGGCTGGTGTGGAAGGAGTGACCGCGGAACGTCATGATGCCGGGAATGCCCGGCAGCTTGGGCACGTGCAGCGGTCCGGTCCCCATGCCGACGAACTGGGCGGTGAACTCGTCACCTCGATTCGTGCGAACGATCCAGTACGACTGATCGTCGTCCCAGACCAGGTCCTTCACTTCGGTGTGGAACAGTGCGTTGTCGTAGAGACTGTACTGCTTGCCGATGCGCTGGCAGTGTTCGAGGATCTCTGGCGCATGCGTGTACTTCTCGCTCGGCATGTGGCCCGTTTCCTCGAGCAGCGGCATGTACACGAACGCTGCCGTGTCGCACTGCGCGCCGGGATAGCGGTTCCAGTACCAGGTCCCGCCGAAGTCACCCCCCTTCTCGATGATGCGCACGTCGTCGACGCCCGCTTCCTTCAGCCGTGCGCCCGTGACGAGACCCGCGAAGCCGCCGCCAATGAACGCGAACGTCACGTGATCGGTCTTCGGCGCGCGCTCCACGAGCGGCGTGTACGGATCGTCCAGATAGTGCGACAGCTGCCCCTCGAGACGCAGGTACTGATTGTTGCCGTCGGGACGCAGCCGCTTGGCCCGTTCTTCAGCGTACTTGCGGCGCAGCGCATCCTTGTCGATGGGCTTGCGCAGGGCGGATGGGGGCGTGGTGACGCTCATAGACGATCCTCAGGCTTACTGCTGCAAGGCCCTGTGTTCGGGGCCGACGCGCCAAGTGTGATTTCCGGAGTTTACACCCGGGACCTGCTACCGGAACCGATGTCCGTCCCGGCAGGACGGCTTCATGATTCGCCGGTCATGGCATCGGTGAGCACCTGATCGATCCGACCGTGACAGGCCTCTACCCAGCCCTGCTCACCACCTAAGTGCCGCGCGTCAGACACATCGGGAAACAGCGCGCGCGTCGCGTACATGGCCACGCCCTCCGACAGCACCAGCGCCCCGACGCTGCCGTCATCGACAAGCACACCCTCTGAGAGGACGTGGTGATAGGCATCCAGGAACTCGTGCGCCATGGCCAACTCGCGGCGCTCGGGCGCCATCTCGGCCGGCAGCGCAACGACGAGCGTACCGTCGGGCAGCGCGCCACGAAGATCGAGCAGTTCCGCAACGCGCCCGATCACCGTCTCCGGCGCTGGCGACAGCACCTCAACGCCGGACTCGAGTCGGTCGAGGACCCCGGCGTAACGCGGCCAGACCTCATCGAGCATCTGTCGAGCGCGCTCGTCGCAGTCCGGGCGGCAGGGGCACGAAGTCGTAGTGCTCCTTCCACAGGGCGAAACGCTCATCGGCGTCATCGACGTCGCGGGCCCGGGCGTGGAATTCCAGAAACCGCGGGGGCAGGTCGACGACGCGGAGGCTCTCGCTTTGGGGCGCGGCAGACATCGCCCCGCTCGACAGCCCCAACACCAGCGCGATGACAACAAACGGCGCTGGCCATGCTCGCTTCATCCTCTCTCCTCCTTAAGCTCCAGCGAGGTCGGAAGAGCGATCAGCCTAGCACAAACCATTGATTTAAATGGAAACAATTGAGGAAACGTACGCTCGGATTCAAACCTTAAGGGATGCTTTCGGGGTGGCAAGCGTGGCCACCGGACCTGCGCCGCGCTAACCGACGCAGGCTTCAGTATCTGCATGAAGCGGCTGATTTCGGAGACCTCGAATCACCACCAGGCAATCGGCTGGATGAAGCGTTCAGCTCCGGAGTTCAAGTCGGGTCGTCGAGTTCATTGGTGAGATCCCGTATCGAGTCGGGATGAATGCCATGACTCACCTGGAAGCCGAGCTTCTCCGTGAGGAATTCCTCGAACGACATCCAGCGTCCGTCGAGGCGAACCTTGTTCGTCCTGGCGCAGACGGCCAGCAGCTGACTCGGATCGGGTGTGTTCCGGAACGCCTGCTTCAGGGTGGCGGCGGCGCGCCGGGTCTCGAGCCCGGCCATCAAGAAGGTCTTCCTACCCGAACTTTTGCACCCGCAGATAAGCTTCAAGGCTTGAGCGCAACGCACGCTTGCGAAATAAATTCAATTATTTCAATAACCTGATCTGGTCCGACCCCAAAGCGGATACCGCGCTCGGCCCAAGTCAGCGGTGCGATGGGCAGGGCGCCGTCATACTTCGACCCGCTGTTCGCGGGCTTCGACCCGTCATCCTGACAGGATTCAGGGTGAAAGCGGAGGAGGCACCAAACGCGGTACCTCCCCCTGCCCTGCCAGCGCGCTAAATCCGATTCACCACCAGCAACTCGATCTCAAGAGCCTCCTTTGCGAGTTCGAACACAGTTGCAAGATCTTCGTCCTTCACTGCGGTTTCCACCGTGACCTCAATGCCAAAACTCTCGCCCGGCTCAAGAAAACCGCCGTTCAGGTCGTTGGGATCGGTCGTCTGTGCGATGACGCCATCGACATTAACAAACAGGAATCGTTTGATCTCGAACGTCTGCTCCATGTTGTTCGTGATCGTGAGGGAAAAGCTCGAGCCGGGCTGGACCATATCGTTGATTTGGAGGACGGTCTCCGTCGAAGACCGGCCGATACGTGACGCAAGGTAGGTTCGATCCGTACGGACCAGGCGCAGCGCGTTCACGGCGCTCTTTGGCGCCACACTTTCGGCTCCGGTCAGGAAGTCGATCGTCCGGGCATCATCTGCGTCGAGATCCGACGTCGAAGACGACCAGTACGCACCGCTGAGCGAAGCAGGGAAGCGAGTGGTATCGATCGTCGGCGCCTCGAAGCTACCGTCGAAGTCGGCGCAGCGCTCCGCGAGCTCAGGCGGGTTGTCATCGGCGTTGGAACATTGACGTAGACGACCGAGGGCCTCGATTGACGGTTTGCGCCAATCGCTGGCCCCGCACATTCCGGCAACGTTCACTGCTTCTACGTAGCTTGTCGTGTCGCAGCTGCTGCCGAAGCAGGCGCCGCCGTTGATCACACCCGAGACACCCCCGTTGGTGTCTACATCAGGGTCGTACCAGGAATAGGTGTGACCACGGTCGCGCAGGTTGCCGTCGTCTGTCTTGACCTCCCAGACAAGGCCGGTGCGGTCGTCCCGGACACAGGCCCAGGTCTCTGCGTCTGCGGCAAGCGCTTGCCCCTCCTGGTCCAGCTTCGTCAGCGGATTCACAATGGGGGTCACGGAGACTTCTTCGCTCCCTGAGCTTTCCGCGTCGCCGAGAGTGGATGTGACGACGAAGTAGTAGGTCGACCCGCTGGCGAGATCCGGAACCGTCAACGGCGAGGCGACGCCTGTGGCGCTAGCGTCGTAAGAGGCGGCATTGTCAGGGTGGATGCCGGGGTTCGTGCCCCAGTAGGCATTGAAGCCGGTAGCGAGATCGACATCGTTCCATGACAGCAGT
>REEU01000283.1 GCA_007694905.1 Gammaproteobacteria bacterium
CAAGGCCGGTGGCGTGGATCCGCGACGCGCGGCGGACGCGCTTCCGGACGAGATATGGGCTGAGAGCTGGACCCACGCGTCGCGCTCTGCGGGCGCGAAACGTCAGCAGTACCGAGCCGATCGCATGCGCTACATCGCGGTCCAGAGCATCCGGCGTGTGCCCCATGTGTTCGGTCTGGACGCCGAGCGCGCCGCTCCTTGGCGCGCCGCCTACGAGGCGGCACTGCACGGGCACCTGGAGAAAGCACGCCCAGACGACGACCCGCACCGCGCCCCCGCGCTCTTCACCGCGCCCACCCTCTGGGCTGCGTGGGACGAGCGCTTCCCCGCCGGCCCCCTCTCCCTACCTGCGGCGGTGCCCACCGCTGTGGACGAGCACACCGGACGAGACGAGCTCTGTAAGCGGCAGGTCGCGCGGACACTGCTCGGCCAGACGTTCCGCCTGACCGACACGCTGCTGGACGTGTTCTTCGCAGACGAGGCGGCCCAGGCGTCGAGGGAGGACTTCGCCGGCAGGTTCCTCGACTGGCTCAGCTCCGAGGACCCGGGCGCGCGACAGGTTCGTCACGACTGCACGCAGTGGCTGGCGCACCTTCGCCTGATCGTCGACGGCTGCCTCGATGGCGCGGGCCGCCCGTGGCGCGAGCTGTCGCGTGAAGAGAGCTGGTCACAGCTGTTCAACCCCATGGCCGTCCTGGGCGTCACCGGTGGCTCAGGGGCACACCGAACCGCCACCCGGCAGTTCCGGACTCCATCGCTCCCTCGAGTCATCGTCTGCACCGACACCCTGAAGGAGGGCGTCGACCTCCACCTCTTCTGCGACCGCGTCCTTCACTACGGCGTCGCGTGGACCTCGGGTGACCTCGAGCAGCGGGTCGGACGTGTCGACCGGTTCTTCTCGCAGATCGAACGGAGGCTCAGCGCCGAAGGAGCCCCTCCCGACGTCGAGCTTCACGTGGGCTACCCGCACGTCGTGTCCTCGCTGGAGCGAGGTCAGGTTGAGCGAGTCATCGAGCGTCAGCGCCGAGCGGAGCTCCTGATGGACTCGCCGCTCGCCGGCACGAGCAAGGAGGAGCGCGATCTCGTTGTCGGGGCCCAGGCACCTCGTTCCGAGCAGAGAACGCTCGAGCCGTACCGCCCTCACGACTTCCCGGAGGAGGGACACGGCGTCGTCTCGGTACCGGCGGGAACCGCGCGCGCCACGGCGAGGCACTATGAGAGCTGGTACGGGGCGTTGGTCACGGCGCTGCGAGATGCCGGCTGGCGTATTGCCCCGGGAGACCTCAAGCCGGTCCGCGTCGCGACGCTCTTCGCGGAGGGGCGGCAGCATGAGCTCGGGTGGTCCTTCGACGCCGCGCTGGAGCGCTACATCCTGACGGTGTCGAGCCCGCAGTGGCCGACCGGGTCCGGGTTCAGCGGGGGAGCCCGCCGCCGCCTTGTCGGGCGCAGCCGTCGGGTGGAGACGCTCACCCAGCTCCTCGCGCCAACGCCCGCTGAAGGGTGCGACGAGGACGCGATCGCACGTCTGCTCGAAGCGCTCGGCGGAGCGTCACCGTGCGCACGGACCGACGCCCGGCACTTCTGGGAAGACGCGCTGTCGGCGGTCGGCAACGGCGGGGTCGAGTGGCTCTCCGACCACAAGGCGCGCGTAGTCGTCCCTAGGGGCGAACGGGCCCACCAGATCACCCTCTACGCCTACGAGAGCGGTGTTCGTATTGTGGGGGTCGTCGCCGCCATCGACGACCTCGGCTTCCGGAGCGCGTGGGGCGGGCACCCGAACCTGGACCGAGTTCGAGACTGGGCGTTGGACGCGACCAACGACCTCGCCCTGGGGTACCTCGACGTCCACGAACGCGACGGGCTGGTCTTCGGCGTCCACGTCCTCCACGGTCGGCTAACTGACGAAGCTCGTCGCCGCCTCGTCGAAGAGGTCGCTTGGCGGGCCGATGTTTGGGAGGCGGCGCTAACGGGGGCCGACCGCTGGTAGATCAGGGCGCCGGCTTGACGCAGCAGTCTGCTCGCACCGGCGCGGTCACGCTCATCCAGAGATTCGGCTCAGCGCTGAATCTCAACATCCACTTTCAAATGTTGTTTCTCGATGGGGTCTACGCGATGACCCCATCCCACGGCAATCGGCCCCGATTCCGGTGGGTGCGCAAGCCGACATCGGTCCAACTGACACAACTGGCCTACACCATCGCCCGCAGGATAGGGCGGCTGCTCGAGCGTGATCGCCATCAAGTACGGCTTCCACATGTCGCTACAGATGTATCGGAGGCCGGGCGCTGCGATCCTTGCCGAGCCAGCGGAAGAATCCCAGCAGGGTCTTGGTCTTCCGATCGTTGCCGACCCACAGCAGTCGCTTGCAGTGACGGTCGAACTGATAGATCAGGATCAGATAGCGATGCCCACGCTGACGGGAAATCTCGTCAATACCGATGGCCTGGATACCCGACAGATCCTGGTGGGCGCGGCCCCACTCGACGGCCATCTCGACCGAACGGAACACACTATCCCAGGCGCTGCGAAAGACCACGGCTACCTCCTTCCAACTCAGCCGTTTCGCCCAGCGGGCCAGAAACCAGGCATAGGCCTCAGTCAGGCGGTGCTTGCCCGAGGCCCACGGCATCTGCTCGACCTGCACGCCGCAATCGGGGCAATCCACCCGGCGCGGCGCATAGACCAAAAAGACTTTGATGCACCACGGCGGGACAAACTCAAAGCGCCTTGCCTGCAGCCGGTCATAGCCCGGCCGTTGGCCCGCTCGGCGACTTCCACCTCCAGTTCGGGCTCCGGCTCCGAGCCGGCCCGGCGCGCCTAGATGTATACAAACGACTTGAACTTCTGGATCCGATTGAGGATAGTCTTCAGTTGCATCCCGGTCTCTTTTTTCTGATTGACGGTTGCTTGACACTTCCCTCATCTCAGAGAAGGAGCCAGGATGCTCCTTCCGAACAGCTCTCAGGCCGATCGGGAACAACCAATCTCAGCCGGAATCATGCCTCAGCGACCCACAAATTCTGCGGAGGAGCCAGGAACCTCATACCATTTCAATCGCCGCGAATTCCTTTTCGTACTTTCTCGAAAGACGATTGTTATGGTCCTTTAGGTCTTGTGCACGCTCTAGGTCAGCTGGTTGACCGCGTAGTTCGAGCGCTTGGGCCAACGCACCTTGCGCCTCAAAAAGACCATGTGCTATACGTGGATGCTCCGAGCGTCCGGAGTTGAATTCCTGAAGAACAGCAACTCCGTGTATGAAGTAGGGCATTGAAGCCTCCAAGTCATGTTCCAAAAGGAATGTGCCTATGTTCGTGAGCCAAAACGCCAAATCCAGATTTTCTTTGATACTCTGCGGGTCCTCTTTTACGGTTGCTGAAAACACTTCAAGCGTGCGTTCATGTCGCTCAAGCCATTCCGCAACGTCAGGCTGGTTCCGGCTTGCTCGAAAAACCTCTGACAATCTCAGCAGTTCCTTTCGCAATTCTTCCACTTTCTGTAGCATTTGATAACTCATATTTAATTCCTCTTTTTGACCTCAGGCTTTTGTGAACCTTCATCACCGTATAGAAACGCTGTCAAGACTACTAAGGCATAGTAGCAACCAACACGCCAGCCGGAGCCCGCTCGATCACCGGCACGGCCACGCGCTTTGCGTGCCAGTTCTCCAACTTCCGGCTTCGAGAGTTCCAGCACGCGCAGCAGCACTATCCCGAACTCCGGGTACTTCCGGGAACGACGAGTGACCGTTAAGTTAGCTCCACTCACTCCCAGTTTTCGACTTTTTCCGATTCTGCGGAGTTGACGCTCCCACGAGGCTGCGTCAGGCAGACCGTGACTTGGCAGCGCCTCGATTTCGGTCTCGATACGTTCTGGCGGGATATTGAGAGAACGTAGCGTGGCAATAGACCGCGCAAATTGCGCAGCGTTCGTAACCCGCACGACAGACTCACTACGTGAGTGCGCGAAAAGCAGGTCACGAATTGGCTCGAGAATTTTCTCCAATACTTGCTTTTTGTCCAGTCGAAGATCTCGGGCCCTCTTGATGAGTAGTCTGTGAATCCGGTTAGCCTCATCCATCTCCTCGCGCCAGTAGTTGGGCGGAGCGGGCGCCATAGTGCCAGGTTGTGCCCGGCGAAAGCGCGCTGGCGTTTTTCGATCTTTCTTGGCAGGGCGCAGTGTCCTCGAGCTTGCATCTCCCGAAATGGGCTTGCTTTGGTATCTACCTAACCGAGTGGATGTTTTTACCAGGCTCTTTATCTGCCACTCCGGCAAGTCAAATAATCTGGCGCGCGCTGCAGGGGAATGACTGCGGAGCATCGATACAAACAACGCATGCAGTGTGTCGATGTCCAGATCAAGCAATGAGCGAGCCTCGAACTCCTGTTCTGGTAGTTCGACCTTCCCGCGGCGACGCCCCCTGGGGGTATCGAGGGCCAGCTCGCGAATCAGCTTTCGGCTTGGGTCCAGCCACTGTGGGCCTTCCCAATCACTGGAGGGATCTACTTCTTGGTTCCCGGACCGGTAGCGGCGTTGGATCAGCGTCTTTGGCGTGGTTCCTTCGAGTGCAGCCCAGAATGCAGGGGGCTGATCTGCCAGCAGAGTTCTCAGGTGGAGGTGGGCGGCGTAATCCTGCAAGTGAATGTAGGTCTGAAGGGTGATATCCGGATCAAGATGCCCAGCCAGCGTACTGATGGCGTAGGTTGCCTCACGCGGCAGGTTACCACCGCGTGAATGGGGCCGGAAAAGTTCGAAGAAGAGATTGGTCAAACAACTGTGGCGCAGCGAGTAAGCCACCACGTTTTCGTCGCCGGTGACCTGGCGCAGCAGGTTGGTAATCAGCCCGAACGTGTCTTTTTCCGAAATCCTGTGATTGGTACCGAGTTCAGGCGTGAAAATGATGGCGTTGTCGGGGTTGCCTTCCCTGTATTTCGACATCTTGTCATGCAAGTAGGCTTGCAATTCGTTGAGCTCGTCGTCCTCCAGAAACCAGTACAGCGGGATTTGTCGGACTGCCGAGCGAGTCTTCAGCGTCTCCCGTGACGTTGCCTTGAGATAGAGCACCGGGCGGGCGGTTCGGTTGCGTAGCGACTCAAGACTGCAGCCCTGAATGTGTCCATACTCCAGCCCAACGATCTCATGGGGTCGGAGACCAACCCGGTACATCAACATCACGATGAGACGCAGCATTCGGATTCGGTGCACCTGATCAGACGCCAGTTTCAGTACCTTCAGCAACTGACGATAATCCTCATCCGTGACCAGGGTCGCACGGCCTCTGGCGGTAGCGTCAGTCTGCCCATCGATCGCCACCTGTGGAGCGTTCATGGTTATCATCAGGTAGCGGTGATAGTCCCGCAGATTGCCACATGCCTTTCGCCGATCCGTATCCGATTCAAGGGATTCCAGCACATCATCGTAGAATTCTTCCCAATCGGATGCGCTCATGCCTTCAAGCTTCAGTTCAGTGCCCAGGGCAATCAGAGCCCTCCCAAGACGCGAGGTGTAGCGTTTTGCCGATACCGCTTTTATCCTTCCCTGCTTCTTCGATGGGCGTTCCAGTTTCCAGGAAATCCACTTGTAAAAGCTAAACAGCAATGGTGACAGGTCGGACTTTCGTTCCTTCAGGACGTTCTCGATGGCCCGGACTGCATTACTGTTCGAGGCGGCTTTCTCCCGATTGCCCGATTGGCTGAGGCATTTCATCAGGATCTCCAGCAACTCCTGCTGAAGTTGGTAGAAAGCAGGGGGATCGCCACGGAAACTATGCTTGAGTCGTTGGGTATGAGCGGCCAGTTCGGCAGTGAGATCGTGATCGCTGGATTCCTGAATCTCGCTGGGCAACCACAGGCCATACTGGTAACGCCACCAGGTTCGATCACTCATGGACTGGCCGGCGCTCAACGAACTCAGGAAGCGGATCAGCACCTGGGGCAGGTGAAGCGACAGCCGTGCCCTGGCGGCCTTGATTAGGATGCGGGGCCGCCAAGGCTTGCCGGGTCCGGTCCTCAATGGAGTTGAAGCCTGCTTCTTGAGATAGGACAGGTAGGAAGTCAGGGCGTGATGAGCAGTCGTCTCCTCAAGATCAAGGCGGCAGCCAGTCAATGTGCGCGAACCTATCCAGCCGGTAACCAGACCCAGCGTGACCGGATCCAGGAACCAGCGGCGGACGGGAATATCCAGAGTTTCGGTTTCCGGCTCGTCTTCATTTTCGTTCTCATCTTCATCTTCTTCGCTCTCCACCTCGTCCATCGGATCCAGCGGAAAGGAGACCCAGGCACAATCGTCTCTGCCGTGCAGGTTGTCGCACAGCGCGGGAAGCAATCGCCGATAGAGAGACTCATTGGTCAGGCCGCCATTCACAATCGCGGAGAATAAGATGCGCCCGAGCGTGTGTCGGCACCGCCTCTTTGCCTCTTTGGGGTCTTCAGTCTTTTCCGTCTCTGTCGTCTCGTCCTGTCTCGTCCCGGTGGTCTTGTTATCCGACCTGGGCAAATCAGTGCGGACGTCGGCCACGAACTCCTCGATTAGAACATTGAGATCCCTGACCAGCGTCAGGGCATCACCGGCAAAAGGCGACTCATCCCGACGCACGTAGGTTTCGCGGGGAGGCTCCACCACCTTTCCCCCGGATTGCTCAGCCAGTTTGCGAAGCTTGGCTCGCAGGTATTTTCGACATGACCGCAACTGCGCTGTTGAAATTCCCGCCTCCATTGCCTCCGTAATATCCATGCACTGTTTTTTGGACAGCCCGGCTCCTGGCTGGCCAGCAACAAGATCCGGGGCCACCTGTTCGAGGATGTGGTCGGTCAGTTCCAGGGCGCGTCTTCTGGCCGTTTCCCGCACTTGGCGGCGGAACTCCGATCCAGACATCAGATCTACTTGCTTGGCAGGACTTCCCATCCCAGCTCCTTCCAAATGCTCATCAAGGCGGGGGCAACTGCCCTGCGGATCTCATCCGGCTTCAGCGCGCTGTGCCGGGCGTAGGGTTCTCGCCCAATTCCACCGTGACCCAGCCAGGCATCGACGATACCGGCGCCAACACCCAGCTCGCGCAAGCGCGTCCGGATATAGTGCCGGTGGGCATTCGGGGCATAGGGATATTCTGGGGTAAGCGCCAGAAGCCCAGCCCGATCAGCCTGGCGGATCGCTAGCGTTTCGGGATCGATCAGCCTGAACGCTGCCATTGAATCAGATTGCCCGAAGATGGCCAGAGTAGCGGATTCGATACGCTGCAGATATCGATCAATCTGCTGCCGAACTGGCTCGATCAGCCAGACCACACGGGCTCCATATCGGTCGTCGGAGTCTTTGTCGATGACAGCCAGATAACCGGAAACCGGGTCGTAGAGATTAAGCTCGATGGGATCTCGCACTGCGCGAATCCCTGTCATCCACTGTATCTGCCGGATAACGTAGACGGTCATCGCGTTGTGTATGGCCACCCACTGACTGGACGATCTGCGACCTCGAGTCGAAACCTGGCTCTGAGTGGA
The DNA here is from genome assembly GCA_007694905.1 of Gammaproteobacteria bacterium. GTDB lineage: Bacteria > Pseudomonadota > Gammaproteobacteria > Pseudomonadales > Azotimanducaceae > SLTB01. The sequence continues at coordinate 7,494 of REEU01000283.1, forward strand.
TTCGACAAACTTGCTGATAGTGGCCTGAATGGAATGCAGCCGGGGTACTGCCGCCGAGCCGATATGGCCATCCTGAGCGTTAATCTGTTGCATCTGACCGGGGACATCGAGCCCAATGCTTGCCGCGAGCCCGGTCCATAACCGCAGGTACTGTCGGGCCATATGGTCTCGCGTCGGGGCGTAGTAATACAGCCGCGGGTCGTTGCTGTCGCGATGCCCATGGCTCAACAGCAAAGCCTCGGCCATATCGCCATCCAGAGCATAAGTAGCACTCCATAGATGCCGGGCAAGCCGTTGCCGGCTGATGTTGGTTTGATGCTTGTCGTTGATGGTCTTGATAGCGGCTTTCGTTTGACCAGGGAAATCTCCGTCATCGAACAGCGTCTGCCCGCAACGCTGGCCAGCATGCACAAGGAGCCCCTGCGCAATGGGCAGGAACGTTGGCATGCGCAGATACAAGCTGGCGTGGGTGAGACGATGCCTGTCCTGATACTCAGGATCGGGCTGCCAGGAGTCTGGCAAGGCATGAATGG
>REEU01000232.1 GCA_007694905.1 Gammaproteobacteria bacterium
AGGTGGTGTTGGCGGGGCGGGCGTCAAGGCCGCTGGCCACCGGCGGGGGTGGCGGGGGCTGGACGATATCGTCTCCGCCACCACCGGAGGATCCGCCGCCGCAGGCGGTCAGCACGAGTGTAAGTAACAGTAGCGCTGCGGGAAGGAAGACGGATCGGGTGAGTCCAGTCGATCGGTTCATCCGGAGACCTCTGCGGTCGGGGCTGGTTGGAGCGATTCTCAGCTTACCTCAGGTCAGCCGAGACCGGCAGGAAATCGCTCGCTCGTGTATCTGATCACGGAAATGCCTGAATCGCGGTGCTATTCTCTTGCCTTCCCTAGCCAAGCGTTAAGTCCAAGTGGAACCGATGACACTCAATACCGCGATCGGTCGGGAGACGACGCCCCCGCCGCTATGTGTGGATCTGGATGGGACACTGACGAGGGCTGACCTGTCGTTGGAGAGTCTGCTGCGCGTCCTGAAGCAGACTCCCTGGTTACTTTTTTACCTACCGTTGTGGTTTTTTCATGGCAAGGCCCGCCTGAAAGCGGAACTCGCGCGTCGGGCAAGCATCGATATGTCGGTACTCCCCTACACGGACGGTGTCCTCGATCTGATCGCCGAAGCGCGCCGCCACGGTCGACCAGTGATTCTGGTCACGGGCAGTCATGAGATCTTTGCTCGACAGGTGGACGCGCATCTTCAGCTTTTCGACGAGGTGATCGCCAGCACTGATTCGCTCAACCTGACCGGGAAGCGCAAGGCTGACAAATTGGTCGAGCGGTTCGGTCTTGGCGGTTTCGATTACGTGGGCAACGGCCGGGTCGATCTTCCAGTCTGGCAGGCCGCATCTACCGTGATTGCGGCGAACGCGCCAAGGCACGTGGTTGCGAAAGTGGCCTCGATGGAAAAGCCGAGCATCATCATACCGGGGGCTTCAGTAGGTATTCGCACCTGGTTGAAGGCCATCAGGATTCATCAATGGGCGAAAAATTTTCTTATCTTCGTTCCGCTGGTCACAGCGCACAAGATTATCGAGGTCCAGGCGGTTTCTGCCACGTTCATCGCTTTCCTGGCGTTCGGGCTCTGCGCGTCGGCAACCTACATCATCAATGACCTGACGGATCTTGATGCGGACCGGCACCATCCGTCGAAACGTCGTCGACCTTTTGCCGCTGGTCTGATCTCGGTGCCTGCAGGCATGGTGGCTGCCGTGCTCTTGCTGACGCTTGCTTTTATCTTGGCGCTGACGTTGCCTGTGGGTTTTGTGATCGTGCTTGCATCCTATGTCGTCGCGACATTGCTTTACTCGATCCGGCTGAAGCGCGTAGCAAGCCTCGATGTGCTGATGCTCGCGGGGTTGTACACCGTTCGGATCATCGCTGGCGCTGTGGCGATCGGAGTGAATTTGTCATTCTGGTTGCTGGCATTCTCGATGTTCATTTTTCTCTGTCTCGCGCTCGTCAAGCGAGTGGCCGAACTCATTGAGTATGGTCGACGCATCGACCAGGATCATGCGAAGAAAAGTCAGCTACGAGGCCGAGAATACTCGGTCAGCGATATCCCGCTCCTGCAGATGATGGGGGCCACCAGCGGTTATCTCGCTGTGCTGGTGTTGGCGCTCTACATTAATAGTCCTGAAGTGTCATTGCTGTACCGCACACCGGAAATTCTCTGGCTGATTGCCCCATTACTTCTGCTCTGGGTGACCCGTCTATGGATTGTGACGTCCCGCGGATACATGGATGATGATCCATTGGTTTTCGCGATCAAGGACCCCGAGACCTGGGTGACGGGCGCAATTACAGTTGTCATCATCGCCTCGGCGACGGTGATGAATCTGGAGGGGTTCATATGAGTATGGACGGTATCTGGGACGAGCCAATCGCTTGCGGGGCATTGTCATGCTGAGCCTCGAGCCGCGTACGGTCGCCCTCTGGGCAGCATTGCTCACTGTCACTGTGACGGCAGTCGGCCAAATCTGTCTCAAGCATGGGGTGAACCTGGTGCAGTTCTACCGCGTGGCGCAGCCTGCGGAGCGCGCGCCATGGGAGTCGGTGTGGGCCCTCGGGACCAACCCATTTGTGCTCGGCGGTATCGGACTCTATGGCGCCAGCACTCTGTTGTGGATTTTTGTGCTCAGTCGCCTGCCACTGAGCCAGGCGTATCCGTTCGTCGGGTTGTCCATCGTGATCACCAGTGTGTTTGGCGCGCTGTTACTGGGTGAGCGTCTGTCGCCGGGACAGGTGCTTGGGATCGTCATGGTGTCTGCGGGGGTGCTGCTGGTGGTGAAGGCATGATCAAGCTGTTTTGGCGGGAGCAGCCGCTGCTCTGGATTCTGATTTTGGCGGCGGTGCTGCGGGTGGTATGGGCCTTGCTGGTTCCCGTAATTCCTGTGTCCGATTCTGCAGCCTACGAGATCTTTGCGTGGAGTTTGGCCTCGGGCCAGGGCTATGCTTACGCGGATGGCACCTTAACTGCGTACTGGGCGCCTGGGGCGGCGTTCGTCTATGGGGCCTTCTTCTGGCTCTTCGGGGAGACGTATCTGCCGATTGTGATTTTTCAGCTCCTGGTGGGCGTCTGGGTCGTGTACCTCGGGTATCGGCTAGCCGGGTTGGTGCTCTCCCGGAATGCGTCGCTTCTCTGTGCGCTGTTTCTGGCCGTCTGGCCTGTACTGATTCAATTTACGACTGTACTGGCGAGCGAATTGTTGTTCCTTGTGCCTGTGCTGCTGGCGACGATTCTTGTGTTCGAGCGGAAAACGTCCGGGTTAGGGGATTGGTTGTTATTCGGTCTTCTGGTCGGCGTGGCCGCATATATTCGGCCCACCGCTTTGCCACTGCTCTTGGTGCTTCCGGTGATGGCGGCGTTCCGTTACCGAAATGTTCGGGCTCTGCCAGGCTGGCTCGTGGTGGGCAGCGTGGCATGCGCGTTGATTGTCGCCCCGTGGAGTATTCGAAACACTCAGTTATTTGGCGAATTCACGACGATATCGACCAATTTTGGGCCCAACTTGTGGATGGGCAATAACCCTGAATCGCGCGGTGTGTACCAGCCCTTGGCGATCCCTGATGGCGGATTTGAGCACGAGAAGCAGCGGGAAGACTATTTCCGGAGTCTGGCGGTTACCTTCATCAAGGAAAACCCAGGCGAGTTTCTTCGTCTTGGCGTCCTGCGCGCACGTGCGACATTCGATCGCGAGACTATTGGTGTTGCCTGGAACGTCGAAGGCTTGCAGCAACGGTTCGGCGAGTCCCAAGTGGTGCTCGTAGGGCTGAAGCTGGTGTCTTCCGGATGGTGGTACCTGATGCTTGGGTTGGCCGTTGTCGGGACAGTATTCCTAGTCATGCGGGAACGCATGATGCTGCTGACAAATCCGCTGTTCATGCTCGCAGGTTTTTTTGCTGCATTTCCGGTGATTATGGTCGGTCAAGACAGATATCACATGGCCATGATTCCCATGCTGGCGGCATTGGCGGCCTATGGTTGTGTTCAGCTATCGATGAGGTTCCGAAAGAGCTGGTATTTGTGAATCTAGGAGGCGAAAGATAGGGATGAGCCTACTGAATAACAATGAAAGCAGACTTTCGACTCGGCGATTGGCGATGGGGTATTGGGTTATTTAGGCAGTGCACATAGCGGGATATCGTGTGCCTAATCTCTATATCGCGGGGGACGTAAGCTTCCCCGTCAAATAGACAACTTACAACGTGGGGACTATGGAGCGTGGGACGCTAGGTCATCTATCTCTCGGCCGCGCAAGTGTGCGCAGAAGCTCCAAGCGGTAAAAGCGCATTTCCGAAAAAGCAAGCCCGCGGTTTTACCCGCGGGCTTGCTTGTATCCCACTAGTGCGATCCCCAGCCGCACCACCCCTCATTCTGCTACTGGATGCTGAGGCTGACCGCCGGCTGGCGCCGACGACGGGCGACTGCAATCAGAAGCAAACCACCACCAAGCAACGCGAGCAGTGCCGGCTCCGGCACCGGGCGCCAGGTCAGCAGCGTCTGGTTGGACGTCGGGCTGTACGGCCGCAGGACGAAAAACTCAAACTGGCTGCTGGAGTAATCGTCCACGCCGTTCAGATCATTCAGCCAGCCTTGAGCCAGATTGCGTGCGCTATCGAAAGTGCCCGCGCGGAAATTGCCGTTCGTCAGAGTGAGGCTGCCACCCGAGTCATACATGATTTCCCACAACGCCAGCTGAAACGCCGCATCTGCCTCGGCGTTGCCGAGCTTGTCGCCATGCAGATCGAACAGCTGGGCAATCAACGAGCGCTGACGATCAGTCAGGAAATCGCTCGAACCAGCACCTTCAAGCGTATAGCTGACCTTGCCGCTGGTGACCAGATTAGTGCTGACATCGATGCAGAACGCCTGCAGGTCTTCATCCCAATAGGCTTCGCCGGTCTCGTTGTCGTTCACCTTGAAATCAAACAGCCCGGCACGGACGCTGACGTTACGAACGCCGCTGATGCTCCCAGTCTTGGAGCCGTTGGCAAAGTCGTTGTAGTTCATCTCGATCTTGCTGGCTTCGGCGCTCATGCTCCAAGTCAGTGCTGCTGCGGAGACGAGCGCTGCGCTGATCAGTGTTTTCATCGTCATCGTTTCCAATCCTTATGCTCAGTTCGAGGTTCTGCTGACTCTGGTGGCCTTGGTTCCGAACCTGAGGAGCCTGAAGTTACAGCTTTTGCCAGAGTTCTGAAAAGCTAGATACATATTCCGTGCCAGCTTATAAAAAAAACACAAATACAGCGACTTACGTATTTATCGAAGTCTGTCCAGTTGGCGTCTGTAAAGTTTTCTGACACCTGCTGCTGCCTGGTGGCGTGAGGAGGTCGCCTCCGCGTCGGCAGCCAGCGACTGTGAAACCCTGTCATGCGCCGAATGCAATCAGGCCCTGCGACGCTGCCACGCATAAAATCGTCGGCGCAGGCGATCCAGCCGCTGGAGCAGCCGCGATCGGTGCTCGTCGTCGTAGTTCACAGCCAACGCGCCGCCGTCGCTCGCCCGGGAGTAGTAGAAGTTCGGCAGCAGCTGCCGGTCCTCCATCGGCAGGTGGAACACGGCGGTGGCCGCGCCGGCCTGGGGTGGCACGATCCAGCTCCAGTCCGCCGAGGGTCGCCGGCCGGCGGCCTCCTCGCGCTGCACGAAACGCAGGTACTGATCGCTGGCCTGGTGCTGGTCGACGATGGTGATCCCGGCCCGGCGAAACGAGTGGAGTACGGCTTCGTTGAGTTCCGTGAGCGTGCGGTCGCGCCAGAGCGCCGACCCCGGGCCCTCGCGTGGAATCCCTAGAGACTCCGCCACTTGTGGCAGGAGATCGTAGCGGCGCTCGTCCGTGAGGTTCCGGCTGGCGATTTCGGTGGTCATGTAGTGCCCGTTGAAGGGCGCGCAGGGGTACTCCACGCCGCCGATGCTGAGCACCATGGAGGAGATACAGGGCACGGAATACCAGCGTAGCCCCAGCTTCGCGAGTTCAGGCTCCCGCGGGTGCTCGATGGAGATTTCATGGAGACAGTCTGCCGGTAATGGGTAGAGCAGGCGGCGCCCGCGCGCATCTCGCAGCAGCAGCGGCAGCAAGTCGAAGGCGCCGCGGGGGTCGGGCGGCTGCCAGCCCATCGCCATGGCGGTCCGGGTGGTCTCGACGTTCAGGGCATCGCCGAGCGGCCGCATGTCTGGCTGGAGGTAGCCTGCGTACTGGATCAGTTGGCGGCTCTCGATGTAGGCCGGCAGTTGCGCGCCGGGTCCGTCCCCCTTGACCGGCGCGAAGACCGAGATGATCGAGCGGATACGTCCGTCCCCCGCGGCCTCGCGCAGATGGGCGGCCAGGCGTGCGGCAATGTCATCAGTCTCGAGGTGATCCCGGCAGTCCACGACCTCCAGCGATTGCCAGGACAACCGGCCAATGCAGCGGGCGTGATTGCGCCAGGCCACGCGTGCGCCGTACGCGAGTTCCGCGGGTGTGTGCTCATAGTGGCCATGACGCAGCATGTCACGGCGGACCTCGCGTCTCCGGGCACGGTGCTCGGCGTCCGGGAGCGCGTTCTCTCGGTAAAACTGCTCGATGAACCGGCTCGCCTCCTCACAACGCTCCAGGCGGCCTGGGCGGCGCAGACGCCGGCGTAAGGGATTGGAGCGAACCGTGGTGTCCATGGGCGCGCTATCCGTTGCCGGACACGGCTACATGAGCCCGTCGAAGACCCGCGCCGTGGCGCGTACGGGCCGTCGGTTGATCGCATAGACCGCGGCCAGCACCCGCTTCAACGCGCGTCGATACGGGCGACTGTCGGTGTCGTGGTTGACGTGTCTGATCTGGGCATGGCGATAGTCGGGGCGGGTGATCCGCAGCTGCGGTAATGCGGCAGGCGTCTGTTTGACCGCGTGGTAGATGGGCGTGCCCTCGGGAATGGAGAACTCGTTGAAGCGAATCCGGTCGATCTGCTGCAGATGCGCCTCGAGGAACTCCGCGGTGGCCAGCAGATCCTCGGCGGTCTCGCCGGGATAGCCCTTGAACATCGTGCAGCGGACACTGATACCGGCCTCGTGGGCGTGGCGGATGAACTGGGCATTGGCCTCCACCGTGCAGCCCTTGTCCATCAGGTCGAGCAGACGCTGGCTGCCTGATTCCAGGCCGAAACTGACGCGCCGCATGCCGGCGGCCGCGGCGGCGCGCAGTTCCCGTCGCGAGAGGCCGTTGTCTGCCCGAGTGTCGACGTGGACGGTGCCGATCCACTGCGCGCCCGGGGCGTTGTGCTGGATCTGCTCGGTGATGCCGCGGAGCATGTCCGGATAGGAGTTCAGCTTGAGATCGAGGAACACGAAATTGTTGGCCTGGTGGCGCTGGGAGAGCTCCCGGATCTCGTGCATGACCGAGGCGACGCTGCGGGTGCGGAACTGGCGGCCGTTGGCGCTCACCACATCGCTGCAGAAGGTGCAGCGCGCCCACTGGCAGCCGCGACCGGTCATGATGGGCAGTACCTTCAGGCGATAACGATCCCAGGGGAAGTCGGTGAAATCCGGCACCGGACTGTCGTCGAGCCTGCGCAGCGGGGGTGCCGGGGCGCTGCGCCGTCCATCCGGGAGCGTGACGCCCGGAAATTGCAGCAGATCGCCACCCCGGATTGCCGTCGCGGCGAGTTCGGTGATCGTCATCTCGCTCTCGGCCCCGACCAGCGCGGTCAGCCCCGGCAGCGACCGCCAGGCCTCGCTGGTGCCGGCATGATTGAACACCGGGCCGCCGAGCAGGACCGGCACGCCCTGGCGGGCCGCCAGGCGGGCGATCTCACGGACCGTATGATAGTGCTGCAGGTAGGCCGAGAGCAGCAGGACGTCGGGTTTGCTGGCCAGCAGCTTCGCGGTTTCGTGCAGCACGCGCCGGTGCGGCCTGCCGCTCCACCACTGTCGCAGCCGCCGCGAGCCCTCGCGGGTGTGGCGAATCCAGGGCTGGGTCGACAGGCGCAGCTGGCGTTGCCAGTGATCGGGGCGCCACTCGCGGCGCTCACGCTCGGCGGCAGGCACGTCGTGGGCGAGCGGGCTCAGCACATCGACTTCGAACCCGCCATTGCGCAGCCCGGCGACCAGCAGCCCGATCGCAAGCGTGGGGAAGGTCGCGAAGTTGTTGAGATCGATGAGGGCGGCGCGATAGGAGAGGCGCGTGTGCGCGGTGGTCTTGAAGGAGGAGGCGTAGGCTTCACGCGTGCTGGTGCGAACTCTCAGGCTATCCAAGTCACTCTCCGGAACCGCACCACCTGCCTGTCGGAGTCTTTTTAGCATGAAAACTTAAATCATGAAAACTGCATACCAATCATTATCTTATGTTAATTGCATGGGGTGTTGAGAGAGCTGCCGAAGCTAACTTCGGGTAGCCAAGGCCAGTGCAGCGGACTGAGTCAGCAGCTCTCTGGTCACGTCAGCAGGCGCAGAGGCTTGCGATAGCCCGGTTCGGTACCTATACTTGCGCGCTTGATTTCGGGGCCATAGCTCAGCTGGGAGAGCGCCTGCATGGCATGCAGGAGGTCGG
>REEU01000202.1 GCA_007694905.1 Gammaproteobacteria bacterium
GCCCGGCAGCCATACAGGCTCGCGCACAGACTGCGAACTTCGGGTTCGGGACACTAGCTACCAGTGCCGGTTGTCCACAGAAGCTGTGGATAACTCTGGGGACAACCTGGCGCATGTGCGCCCCAGCGCCCATGGCGACCGGGTTCACCGCTTCTGATCAAAAAATAATCATTCTATAAATTCTTTCATAATCAAATAGTTGATAGAATTATCTCGAATCAACTTCATGATCGGGCGCGCGTCACGTCAGTGTCACCCCGTGCACGCCAACTGTGCATAAGCGAACCCGCAACCAGCCTCTGTCCGCACCATGTGCGCGCCTCACCCGGCTGCAATGCGTACTGTGTCCGGCATGTTTCAGGTGCATGACGGATGCCAGGTGGAGCCGCGCGAAGCACCTGTACAGCCTTTGTCCACATCCGTGATCCGGGTGCTCATTGCTCAGGATCCAGCACCACAAGTCGCGACTGCACGCTCACGACACCGGGAATGCCGCCGGCGAGCTCCACCGCGCGCTGCTCGAGCTGCGCGTGCGCCACGTGACCATAGAGCGTCACCACGCCGCGGCGCGTTTCCACTTCGATGTCACGGGCGCGGACATCCCCATCCCGGATCAGGCGCGCCTTCACTGCTGAGGTGATGTTGATGTCGTCGGTGACCTCTCCGACCGTGCGTCGCTCCTCGTCGGCATAGGCGCCGGTTGTGAGGGGCGCGCAGCCGCTGCCGCCGGCAACCGCGACGAGCGTTGCCAGAACGACCGCCGCCAGCGGCCTGCTACGTGCTGCCATGGTACTGCCTCCATCTCAAGGGGATTTCAGTATAAGAACGATCCCGGACTCGCTCGGGACAGATCCTGCTTCGCCTCGTGAAACCGAAGCCAATGCAGGCTAAAGTCACACCCTCGTGGGCGTTCGCCCGAGCCGGAGACCACCGACCCGTGACGAACGAACCACCGTCCAGTCTCGAAGAATCCCGCGCCGCCGCCACAAGCTCCACGCTGGAACCCGAAAGCAGGCCGGCTCACCTCATCGAGGCCTTGCTGCCCGTGGTGCTTCTGGTGACGCTGCTGGCCTGTTCCGTCGCCGTGTTCGGCGAGGACGCGTCCTACGGCCCCAATCAGATCGCCCTGCTGCTGTGCGCTGCCGTGGCCGGCGTGCTCGCCTTACGCCGCGGCATCCGCTGGCCCCAACTGCAGGATGGCATCGTCACAGGCATCACCATCGCTCTGCCTGCCATGCTCATTCTGCTCATGGTAGGCGCGCTGATCGGCGCCTGGATCCTGTCGGGAACCGTGCCCTACCTCATCCTCGTCAGCACCAACCTGCTGTCACCGCAGTGGTTCTATCCGGCGGTCTGCGTCATCTGTGCCATGGTATCCCTGTCCATCGGCAGTTCCTGGACCACAGCCGGCACCATCGGGGTCGCGCTGATCGGCGCAGGGCAGGCCCTGGGATTGTCACCTGCCATCACCGCTGGTGCGATCATCTCCGGCGCCTACTTCGGCGACAAGATGTCGCCACTGTCGGATACCACGAACCTGGCAGCCGCCGTGAGCCGCGCTGATCTGTTCGAGCACATCAGGCACATGACCTTCACCGCCGTCCCCGCCATCATCGTGGCGCTGATTCTGTTCACGCTGATCGGTCGCGGCAGCGCCGACGGCGAGTCGGATCTCTCGGCCATGCTGCAGGCCGAACTCGGCGCCGAATTCCGCCTGTCTATCCTGTCGCTGCTGCCCCTGCTGATCCTGGTGATCCTCTCCGCACGGCGCTATCCACCCCTTCCCGTCCTCGCGCTGGGCGCCGTCGTCGGCGCGCTGATCGGCGTCATCCTCCAATTCGATGCGGCGGTGGCCCTCGCACCTGAAGGGATGCACGGACTAGGCGCCGCGCTGACCGGCGCCTGGATCGCGCTGTTTGATGGCTATCAGAGCAGCAGCGGCAATGACGACATCACCAGCCTGCTGAATCGCGGCGGCATGTCCAGCATGCTCAACACCATCTGGCTGATTCTGTGTGCCATGACGTTTGGCGGCGTCATGGAACGCAGCGGTCTCCTGCAGCGATTGCTGGAAGCCATGCTCACCTTCGTCCGCGGCACCGCGAGCCTGCTCATGACGACGCTCGGCACCAGCTTTCTCGGCAACGTGCTGGCGGCAGACCAATACATGGCCATTGCCGTTCCGGGACGATTGTTCGAGCGAGCCTATCAGGACAGAGGGCTGTCGCCGCTGAACCTGTCCCGGTCCCTGGAGGATGGCGGTACGCTCACCTCGGTTCTCGTGCCCTGGAACACCTGCGGTGCGTTCATGGCGGCGACCCTGGGCGTCGCGACGTTCACTTACCTGCCGTTCTGTTTCTTCAACCTCGCCGCCGTCGGCTTCGCGCTGCTGTGGGCGAACACGGGCGTCGGACTGATCCGCGATCCCAAGGTCGGGCTGGTCCGGGCCTGACCGACCAAGGAGCCATTATGCAGACACCTCCGATCACCGAGATCGCATCCGGCCTCCGCTTTCCGGAGGGGCCGATCGCCATGGACGATGGCAGTGTCGTCCTGGTCGAGATTGCCCGCGGCACCCTCAGCCGGGTGACTTCGGATGGAGCCGTCAGCGTCATCGCCGAACTCGGAGGCGGACCCAACGGCGCAGCCATAGGCCCGGACGGCAAATGCTATGTCTGCAACAACGGTGGTTTCGTCTGGCACGAACGCGGCGGGCGCCTGTATCCGGGCGAGGCACCGCCCGATTACTCGGGCGGTCGCATCGAGCGCGTCGATCTCGAGACGGGCGCCGTGGAGTTGCTTTACGACAACTGCGACGGCGAACCCCTGCGTGGACCTAATGACATTGTGTTCGATGCCGCCGGCGGCTTCTGGTTCACGGATCACGGCAAGACCGGACCGCGGCAGCGGGACCGCACCGGAGTCTTCTACGCCCACAGTGACGGCAGCCGCATCGAGGAGAAGCTGTTTCCCCTCGAAGGCCCTAACGGCATTGGCCTGTCGCCGGAAGGGGATGCGCTCTACGTCGCCGAGACGCTCACAGGACGGCTGTGGGAGTGGCGTCTGTCCGGCCCCGGCAAGATCATCGCCGAGCGCCGCGACCGTCCCGATGGTGGTCGCCTGCTGCCGGCGCCACCCGGCTATCTGCTCTACGACTCGCTGGCAGTGGATGCCGCCGGTCGCGTCTGTGTCGCCACCATCGTTCAGGGCGGCATCAGCATCATCGATCCGGCCACGGGACAGACGGACCATCTGCCTCTGCCGGACCCGTTGACCACCAACATCTGCTTCGGCGGTCCCGATCTCGGTACGGCGTATGTCACGCTCTCCAGCACCGGCAAATTGGTGAGCTTTCCATGGCCAGGGCTAGGCCTGGCGCTCAATTTCCTGAATAAATAAATTAAAAGCAGATAGTTAAGGGTCTTTTCTAGAAACAACATGATCAACCTCGGGTCCTATTTCCCGTGGCAGCCACCAGGAAATCAACACCGTTGCGGCCATGAATACGGCTGCCGCCACCAGGCACGCCGTGAGCCCCTGGCTCTGGTACAGCCAGCCTGATAGCAGCGTCCCGAGCAGGCGCCCACCGGCATTCGCGGTGTAGTAGATGCCCACGTCGAGCGATACACCGTCAGCGCGGGCCCAGGCCAGGATCAGGTAGCTGTGCACGGCCGAGTTCACGGCAAATACCACGGCGAACAGCACCAGTCCCAGAGCCAGCCAGGCGACATCCTCTGCGCCGTGGACAGTGAGCGCGAGGCCCACCGGAATCCCCGCCAGAATCGCCGCCCAGATCATGGCGAGGCGGCCGTCCGGTGCCCCCATGCGTTGTGTGATCACAGGCGCCAGCGCCTGAATCGCGCCGTAGCCGATGATCCACGCGGCCAGGTAGGCACCCACGGCCTGATGTGACCAGCCCGCCACAGACTGCAGCCACACCGGCAGCGCCACCACGAACCACACGTCGCGGGATCCGAACAGGAACAGGCGAGCTGCGGAGAGGATATTCACCGCTCGGCTGGAGGAGAAGACGTCGCGGAATTTCGGCTTGCTGCTGGCGCGCCCCAGTTCAGTCTGCAGCAGCAGGACGCCCGCCAGCAGCACCACCGCCAGTGCCAGCGCCATGGCGATCACAGCGCCTCGGAAACCCAGCGTTGCGAGCAGCAGGCCACCCAGGAAAAACCCTGCGCCCTTCAGTGCGTTCTTCGATCCGGTGAGCAGGGCCACCCAGCGATAGAGGCGTCCGCCGCCTTCGGGAAGCAGCACCCGCAAGCTACTCTTAGCGGCGTTCTTGTTCAGATCCTTGGCTACGCCAGCCAGAGCCTGGGAAATCATCACCCAGGACAAGCTCAGGACGGATAGATCCACCGCCAGCATCGTCAGCGCGATGATCTGCAGGACGAACCCGGCCTGCATCGACAGATGCAGGCCGAAGCGGGCGCCGATCCAACCCCCGGTGAGGTTGGTGATTACACCGCAGAGCTCATAGAGCACGAAAGCGAGCGCGATCTGCAACGGCGAGAAACCGATGCCGTGCAGAAACAGCACCACCAACATCCGCAGCGCGCCGTCGGTGAGGGTGAACGCCCAATAGCCCGCCGTCACCACCGCATACTGCCCCAACGGACTGCGGATCCCAGTGCTGCTCACCGCATCAGCTCCGATTGGCGATGCGCTCCAGCAAATCGAGCAGCCGCTGCGCGTAGCCCATCTCGTTGTCGTACCAGGCGAGCACCTTGACGTGGTGGCGATCCACGACCAGGGTCATGGCCGCATCGACGATGGAGGAGCGCTCATCCCCGACGTAGTCCACTGACACCAGCGGTCGCTCCTCGTAGCCGAGGATTCCAGCGAGTTCGCCCGCAGACGCAGCCGCCAGCGCCCCATTCACTGCATCCCGGTCCGTCGGATCACAGGTCTCGAAGGTGCAGTCGGTAATCGAGGGACAGGTCACCGGCACCCGTACCGCGACGCCGGAAATGTGGCCCTCCAGGTCCGGGAAGATCCTGCCTATGGCCTTGGCGGATCCGGTGGTGGTGGGAATCAGGGAGGACGAGCTCGCCCGACCCCGCCGCGGATCCTTGTGGAACCCATCCATGACCACCTGGGTCGCGGTCATGGCGTGAATCGTATTCAGGGAGCCGCGCACCACACCGAAGCTGTCCTTGAGCACCTTGACCACCGGAGCGAGGCAGTTGGTGGTGCACGACGCCCCGCTGACGATGCGATCCCGGGCTGGATCGAAGGCGTCATCATTGACGCCGACCACGATGTTCGGGACACCTGCGTCGCCCACCGGCGCGCTGACGATGAGGTGCCCGATGCCGGCCTGCAGGAACGGTGTCAGCAGGTCGACGCTGCGGTAACGCCCGCTGCACTCGATCACGATATCCACGTCGACGTCGGCCCAACCGGCCTCTGCACAGTCACGACCGCCCCGCCAACGGACTTCGCGGCCCTCGACGACCAGAGCGCTCTCCGTGGCCGTGACGCCACGGTTCCAGGTTCCCTGAATGCTGTCGAATTCGAGCAGGTAGGCGGCGTTGGCCACTTCACCACCCGGATCATTCACCTGGACGATTTCGATATCGGCCCGCTCCCAGGCGGCACGAAAAACCAGCCGTCCGATGCGCCCGAAGCCATTGATGCCAATCTTCACCACGACCTGACTCCTCCAGAATTGAGTAGGCGATTCTGCCTGACCGGAACCCATGACGACACGGATGCGTAACAGGACGACTGCAACTTAAGACCTGCAAGCGGTTGCAGGATGACTTTGTCTTGTCGGATATTGGCGGTAGACTGCGCCGACGCCGTGGAGGAACACGGCCTACGACTAGGAGACGAGGACTTGCGACGTCTTGCAGCCCGACAGGAAGACGATGATACCCAGATCAACCTCACGCCCATGCTGGACGTGGTGTTCATCATGCTCATCTTCTTCATCGTGACCGCCACCTTCATCCAGGAAGTGGGACTTGACCTGACGCCCCCTGACCCCTCCGAGACGCCACCGCCTCCGGATCCGGACAAGCGGACCATTGTCGTTCAGATCGACCAGCGGGATCGCTTCCGTATCGCCCAGCGTTTCGTCGACTGGCGCGCCGTGCGACCCATGATCGAGCGACTTCGCGCCGAAAATCCGGATGCGCCTGTAGTAGTCGTTCCCCACGCGGATTCGACAACCAACGCGCTGATACACGTCATGGACTCGGCGCGACAAGCCGGCATTTATGACGTGCAGATCGGCTCCATAGTCAACTGAGCAAACCGATCAGCGCGCCGGTCATGAACGTGGCCAGCGTGCCTGAAACCAGCGAGCGCGGCGCCAGCGAGAGCAGGTCCGCGCGCCGCTCGGGGCACATGGCTACCAGCCCCCCTGTCAGGATCCCGAGCGAACCCAGATTCGCGAAGCCGCACATGGCGTAAAGCAGGATCAATCTGCTCTGATCGTCCAGGGCATCGGCGCCCAGCGCCGCCATGTCCAGGTAAGCAATAAGCTCGTTCAGCACGAGCTTGGTGCCCAGCAGACTGCCCGCAGTGATCGCCTCCGCCCAAGGAATGCCGAGCAACCAGGCCAGCGGGGCGAACAGCCACCCAAGGATGCGCTGCAGCGTCAACGCTTGGTCCGCGACGGCTGGCAGCATTCCGAGAGCACCGTTGACAAGCGCCACCAACGCGATGAGGACCAGCAACATGGCGATGACGCTGACGCTGAGACGGATGCCGTCCTGCGTGCCCTGGGTGATGGCGTCCATGGTCGAGGCATAACGGGTTGGCTCATCAAACGTCGATCCTGCCGTGGCCCGCTGCATGGGCACCATGACCTGGCCGATGAGAATGGCGGCCGGAGCACTGATGACGGATGCGGCGATGATGTGCCCGAGCGCTCCCGGAACCACCGGCTCCAGAATAGTGGCGTAGAGCACCATCACCGTACCGGCGACGGTGGCCATACCGCAGGTCATGAGCACGAACAGTTCACCGCGATCAAAACGGGCCAGCAGCGGCCGCACGGTAAGCGGAGCCTCGACCATACCCACGAAGATGCTCGCGCCGGCCCCGAGGCCCACCCCCCCACCTACGCCCAGCGCGCGTTCGAGCAATTTGCCGATACCGCGAACAAGCCACGGCAGGATTCGGAAGTACCAACCGAGCGCAGCCAGTACGCTGAACACCAGAATCAGTGGAATGATCCTGAAGGCGAACAGAAACATCGCGTCCTCGCGCGTGACCGCGAACGGTGCTTCGCCGCCGCCGAGATACCCGAATACGAATCGCGTGCCCTCGAATGTTGCGCGCTCCAGCGCCTGCACCATGACATTCGCCAGCATGATCAGGTCGCGCACCAGAGGCACGTGCAGGAACAGTAATGCGAGCGCCACCTGCAGAATCAGGCCTGCCAGCACCAGCCTCCAGGAGACGGCGCCCCGATTCTCCGACAGACACCAGGCAATGCCGATCAGGACCAGAATTCCCAGGAGCGCCTGCATGCCTTTCTCCATCGCGGGTGAGATCAGAGATCCGTACCGGGATCAGCCGTCCAGGGATCGGGAAGCGCCTTGATTCGTCCGGCAGGCTTGCATAACGTTCCTGCTCCCGCGCCATCAACACTACAGGCAAACGCCATGCCGCCCGGCCGCATCATCCTGCTCAACGGGTCCTCCAGCGCCGGCAAGACTACGCTTGCCCGTGCCATCCAGGTCACCCGTCACGAACCGTGGTTCCACCTCGCCCTCGATCAGTTCCGCGACGGCATGCCACCTGCGTACCGCGGACTCAACTCACCTGACGGCACGCCGGGGGCGCGCGGACTCAATGTCGTTCCCGTCGACCGGGACGGCGAGCGCGTGACTGCAATCCGTTTCGGTGACGTCGGCCAGCGTATGCTGCGCGGGATGCACCGCGCCATCGCCGCGTTTGCCGGCGCCGGCAATGACGTGATCATCGATGATCTCTTTCTCGCCGAAGACACGCTGGACGACTATCTGACAGCGCTCGATGGCTTCTGGGTCCTCTTCGTAGCCGTGCGAGCACCGCTGGAAGTGGTTCAGCAGCGCGAGGCCTCTCGCCCCGGGCGCTTTCCTGGCACTGCCACGTCCCATTTCAGGGAAGTGCACGCCCACGGAATCTACGACATCGAGGTGGATACGCACTACAGCAGCCCCGCCGAATGTGCTCGGCGCATCAGCGCTACGCTCGATACCGCGGTGGCTCCCACCGCCTTCGAGGAACTGCGCGAGCGGCGCCGCGCGGGCGCACACATCACTCCAGAAGAGCTTGCGGCACGGAAGCCATGATCACCGGGGTACCGCCACGCCGCGGGTGACCCAGGTGGCAATGCTTGGGCCGGGCATCGCGTGTCCCGCACGCACGTCGTCGATCCTGAAGCCACCATCCTCCAGGATGCGCTGCGTATCGCGATTCAGGTGGCAGCCACCGGCCAGTCGCTTCCACAACGGGTTAATGCGACTCTGCCAGCGTGCGACCTTAGGATCCGGCGCCAAGCCGTGTTCGGCGAAGAGAAGACGCCCCCCGGGTTTCAGCAGTCGTCGCACCTCACTGACCGCCCGGTAGACGTCGGGTATGGTGCAAAACGTGAACGTCACCACCGCCGTGTCGAAGCTTGAGCTCGGCTGAGGTACCGATTCGCCAGAGAGCCCAACCATCTCCACCTCGAAAGGACAGCAAGCGATGCGTTCACGCGCCAGGGCGGTGATGTTCTCACCGGGGTCCACGCCCACCACGCGGCGCACCCGATCAGGGTCGTAGCAGGCGAGGTTGAGACCGGACCCGATCCCAAGCTCAATCACGTCCCCTTCCGCCAGCGGTACCACTTCGCGGCGAATGTCCATCACCTCCCTGGTACCGCACATGCGATCGATCATGGGCGCGAGGATGTAGCGATCGTAAAGGCTCATCGGAGCGCAGGCCGCTGCAGGGCAAGCTCGACCAAGGGTAACCGGTCATTGCCGAAGTACATGTCGTCACCGTCCACGAAAAAAGTGGGTGAACCGAAGCCTCCGCGCCGGATCACTTCGTCCGTATTGTCACGCAGGAGCTGTTTCGCTTCCGGTGACGCAATCCACTCGAAGAATCGCTGCGGGTCGATCCCCACGTCCTCGAGCAGCCCCGTAATCACTGCGTCCTGGCTGATGTCCGCCAGATCGCCCCAATAGGCCTCGAAGACACGCCGCGCGTAAGGCACCAGGAGGCCCTCCCGATCGGCCAGAAAAGCGCCCCGCATCACTTTGACGCTGTTGACGGGAAAGACGGATGGCTGCCCGATGCGAAGGCCGGCAGCTTGTGCCCAGTCTGCGAGATCCTTGGCGTAATAGCGCGCCTTCACTGGAACCGGCCGTTCCCGGTTTTCGTAGACGCTGGGATTCACCGCGTTGAACACCCCGCCCACGAGGATGGGCCGCCACTCGATTTGGACGCCATGTCGCTCGGCAATGGGCAGCGCGCCCTCGAAGGCCAGATAGGTCCACGGGCTCGAGCAGTCGAAGAAGCACTCCAGTCGCTTTGCCATCAGTGTCTCCAGGTTCGAACCGCCAATCGTGGACTGGCGCTCCAGGGCAATGCGTCGCAATCGCACAGGCGCTCACGCGAGCTCCGCTCATCTCTCACCAACATGTCCCCTCGAGCGTCCCTCCCTGGACGCTTGGCCGGAACGATCGACATGCGTCAGCTCAGGCCCGCTGATAGGTCCCGACCAGCCGGTTCATGCCCAGAACGTGGGGTTCGATCTTCGCAAGCAGCTCAGGCTGACTGAGACCCGATTCGAGCGCGAGTTCCTGATCCAGGGCGAACACCCAGAAGAAGTAGTGGTGCACGCCATGTCCAGGCGGTGGCATTGGACCGCCGTAGCCGGCGCTGCCGAAATCGTTGCTGCCTTGCGTAAAGCCATTGCTGCCCTCTTCCAGGGCCATGACGGAGGCTGGAATGTTGTAGAGCACCCAGTGTACGAATCCGTAGGTGTCATCCTTGATCAGGGGTGCATCCGGATCGTGACAGATCACCGCAAAGGAACGCGTACCCGCGGGCGCATCCGTCCAGGCCAGCGCCGGCGAAACATCTTCCCCCTCGCCAGTATGGCGTTTGGGAATAGCGTCTCCGGGCTTGAAAGCGGGACTGCTGAGCTGAATGTCGGACAGGGCAAAACCCATGGCGAACCTCCTCATGGTGAACTGGACGCGGAATGGTCGCATGCTCGAGGCACAAGGTTAAGCGAGCTGGTCTACTCAGGGCAGCCCGAGTTGCTTCACCGCGGCCATGAACCAGGGCGTGAAAGCAGCCGGCTCCTGCAACATCCACTGGCGGAGCTGCTCCGGTTGCAACCACATCACTCGATCCACCTCGACACCGTCAGGATGAACCGGTTCGTCAATACGACCACGGAACGTGCGCGCAAGCTCACGGTCACGAATATCGCATTCCGGCACCTCACTAACGACGCGACGCAGCCCTCCCACCGGTTCCAGCACGATACTGGCAAGCCCCAACTCCTCCTCAAGTCCGCGCAACGCACCCGCAAGGAAGCTTTCCCCGGGCCGCAGATGTTCACCCACGCTGTAGTCCCAGCAGCCGGCGAACAGATCCTTGTCGGACGCACGTTGCTGCAGCAGCAGGGCACCGTCGTCACGGAACAGCCAGACATCAGCCGAACGATGCCAGCAGCCGCTGCGGTGGACTTCATCCCGCGGCATGCTTCCGCACACATGCCCATGATCGTCGAAGACTTCGAACAGCTCTGAGCGCGGATCAGGGCAACGCATCAGCCGCCCGTATCCGTTCGCCCCAATGCATCGCGTAACGCATCTTCGAGCGCAGGGTAACGAAAAGGATAGGCAGCTGCCTGCGCGCGCTCCGGACGCACGTAAGCGCCTGCAAGCAGCAGCTCGTCGGCCATCTGACCAAGCAGTGAATGGAGTAGAAAAGCCGGGACGGGAAACGGAGTCGGCCGTTTCAGAACCTGCCCAAGGGTCCGGGTGAATTCGGCGTTCGTCACTGACGCCGGCGCGGTCGCATTGACCGCGCCAGCCAGCTCCGGGTCCGTGATGCTTCGCTCGAAAATCCCAACCACGTCATCGAGGTGCACCCAGCTCATCCATTGCCGGCCATGGCCCAGTCGACCGCCAAGCCCGAGGCTGAAAGGGAGCTTCATCCTGCCGAGCAATCCGCCCGGACCCAGCACGAGACCGATGCGTACACAGGTCACCCGCGTACCCAGCGCCGAGAACGCCTCTGCCGAGGCTTCCCAGCGGCGACAGAGCTGTGCGGCAAAACCCTCTCCGGGACCATCCTTTTCCGTGAATTCGCGACTCTCTGAGACACCGTAATAGCCGACCGCGGAGGCGCTCACCAGAATCTCCGGTGGCGTGTCGATCAGCGACGCCCTTAAGCGATCCGTGTAGGCGATGCGGGAATCAAGCAACTCCACCCGCCGCCTCGAAGTCCACGGCCAGTCGGCAATGCCGGCACCCGCCAAGTTGACGACCACCCGAGGTGGCCTCTCCTTCGTTTCAGAGGGATCCTTCACGCAATGTATCCCGGCACCGAATTGGCGTCCGGCTCGAGCAGGGTCGCGGCTCAACACCGTGACCTGCGCACCCGCAGCCGCAAGGTGCGGCACGAGACGGGAGCCGATGAATCCGGTGCCGCCGGTGACAAGAACAGGAATGTTTTTCAGATCGAGCATCGTGACCTCGACGGTTCGAGTAGCTGAGCCCGAACACCCAGGGTAGCTGACGTGGCTCCTGGCATCCATGGCATGATCTTGACCACGGGCGCCAACGGGCTACCTTAGTCATCCCCCAGCAAACATTGGAACCCGATCATGGCCGGCCATTCCGCGACTGAGCGCTTCCGGAGTCTGCTCGATGACGCTCAGCGCATCGTCGTGTTCACTGGTGCAGGCATCAGTACAGAATCGGGCATCCCCGATTTCCGCAGCCCCGGGGGGCTCTGGTCGCGCATGAAGCCTATCCAGTTCGAAGACTTCATCTCATCCGAGGCGGTCAGGCAGGAGTCATGGCGGCGACGCTTCAGCGGCGATCGTACCCTGGAAGACGCTCAGCCTAATCGCGGTCACCGCGCCGTGGCGCACCTTGTCGATCAGGGCAAGGCCATCGCCGTGATCACCCAGAACGTGGACAATCTGCACCAGCGCTCGGGCATTCCGGCAGAGCGGGTCATCGAACTGCACGGTAATGCCCACTTCGCCACCTGTCTGTCCTGCGGTGTTCGCTACGAACTCAGCGATCTCGAGCGGCAGTTCTCTTCCCATGGCCGGGTCGACGACTGCAGTCGCTGCGGCGGCATCATCAAGACCGCCACGATCAGTTTTGGCCAGTCCATGCCCGAGGTCGCCATGCAGCGGGCCGAGCAGGCCACACTCAACTGCGACCTATTCGTTACCATCGGCTCATCGCTGCAGGTCTACCCTGCCGCCGGCTTTCCAAGACTGGCGGCCAGCCGTGACGTTCCACTCGTGATTCTCAATCGTGAGCCAACGCCGCAGGATCACCTCGCAGAGCTGGTGGTGCATCAGGAAATCGGTGAAACGCTGGGGGAAGCGGTGGGGGTGAACTAGCGCGCGGCTGAATGAGCGGAGACCGGCTGACCTGCAGGTCCTGATGGATCAATCGCCAAGCAGATCACGCGCCCGATCGACTGCGGTGATGATCTCCTTCATCGACGCCACGACCCGCTCGGGCACCTCGTCCAACGAGGCCATCTCCGCGCGTCCTCGCACCACTGCGAGGACGTTGGCGAGATCGTGAACCAGGCGGCGATCCATAGCGCCACCCGGGTCATCGGAGCCGACGATCAGGCATGCGCCCTTCTCCTGGGGAACCGAAAACAGCGGCAGCTCGCCGGAAGCGGTGTGGGCGCGAATCAGCCCACCACGCAAGGGGTCGCCTTCCAGAACGAGCCTGTCTGCGAGCACGCCGCCGACGGCATCGACGTCGAGCCCTAGCGCTGCCCCAGCGGGCTCGGTCAGCTCGAGCAGGTGACCGTTCTCATCCAGGGTCAGCCAGGGCACACTCCCTGGCAATCGCGGGGCGGCCTCCCCAAGCTGCTGTTCAAGCTCGGCAAGCGCGTGTCGTATGCGCGTGATCGCATTTTCGGCTATGGCGTCCATACGCGCATTCTGGCACAGCCCCATCAGCCCAGATACGGACGACTGACACGCTGGCATGATCATTCGCCGGCGAGGACAATCTCACCTTGATCGACAACGGAGTGTAACCATGAGTGCTCAGATCCAGCTGCCCGCCCAGATCCGCATTGGTGGTGGCGCAGTCCACGAGCTGCCGGCCCTGCTTCGGCAGCTGGGTTCGGCCCGCCCTTTGCTGGTGACCGATCCAGGCATGGTGGAGCTCGGTCATGCGCGCCTGGTGGAGAGCATCCTGGCGGATGCGGGCTTGCCCGTGAGCAGCTTCGCGGACACCGAACAGGAGCCGGGCTCAGCGTCCATCGAGCGCGGTGTGGATGCCTTCGCTCGTGAGCCATTCGATGGGCTGGTCGCACTCGGGGGCGGCAGTGCCATTGATAGCGCGAAGGCCATTGGTGTCCTTGCCTACCACGGTGGTCGAATGCGCGACTACGCCGTTCCCAACGACGTCGAATCCTCAGGTTTCCCTTTGATCGCTATTCCGACCACCGCAGGGACGGGATCTGAAGCCACCCGCTTCACCGTCATTACCGACTCGGACACACAGGAAAAGATGCTGTGTCGCGGCAGCGCGTTTCTTCCGGCAGCGGCGATCATCGACTACGAATTCACCCTGACCGCACCCGCCCGATTGACTGCAGACACCGGCATCGATGCTCTCACCCATGCCATCGAGGCTTATGTCTCGAGGCGCGCAAACCCGTTCACAGACGATCTGGCACTGGCTGCCATGTCCCATCTCGCCGGGAACCTGGAGAGGGCGTGTTCAACCCCGAATGACCGTGCTGCGCGTGAGGCAATGATGCTCGGAGCCTCCCAGGCAGGGATCGCGTTCTCCAATGCCTCGGTGTGTCTTGTTCACGGTATGTCCCGGCCTGTCGGGGCCCTGTTCCACGTTCCACATGGGCTATCCAACGCCATGTTGCTGCCTGCTATAACCCGCTTCTCTGCGATAGCAGCTCCTGAGCGCTACGCGCGCTGCTGCCAGGCCATGGGCTGGAGTGCACCGGACACGCCGGTCACCGAAGCCATCGCGGCCATGGTATCAGGGCTCGAGGCACTCAACCGTCGCCTGGAGGTACCCGGCCCCAGGGCATTCGGAATCGCCAGGGAGGAATGGTTCGCGCACATGGAGAAGATGGCGGCACAAGCTGAGGCGTCAGGATCACCCGCCAATAACCCGCGGATCCCTTCACGCGCCGAAATGGTAGCGCTGTATACGGAGGTATGGGGTAACGCCTGACCGTCAGTGGCGGACAGGTCGCAGGTCTCCCGACCTCGGCCAGTCCTCGGGCGGAAGAATCTGAGCCCGGCCGGGCTCCGGCGGCGCATCATCAGCTCGGGCACGTTCAATGTGAAGCAGGGCGTAGCCGCACTCGTATGGCACGAGTCGGGCGCCGCTCAACGCAGCGTCGGTCAGCGCATCTTCGAAGAACGGAACGAAAACCTTCACGGCCGACTCCAACCTGTCAGTAATTGTGCAAGCAAAGCACGTCAGCATCTGTTCTGCTGCCTTCTAATCTGGAACCTGTTGCAGAAAGAGTGGAAATAATCTGCAGGACTCAGGCGCTTGGGCCCGCTGCGCGGACAGGCGACGGGTTCGCATGGAATCGCTACCATGGTACGGAGAAGGCGTCACCGCAGCGACGCGCACATCAGGTGGAACATCGTTCGCCGAGGAACACCCAGCCATGCCCAAAAGCATTGCCATCGTCGAGGACGATGATGACCAACGCGAGAACTATCGCGATGCGATTACGAAAAAGGGCTACACCGTGAGTGCCTATGGCAGTCGCAAGGAGGCCCTGTCCGGATTCGACGATGCTCTGCCGGACCTGGTCATCCTCGACATCATCCTCGGAGAGGAGGTCGATGCAGGCTTTGAGCTTTGTCGTGACCTGCTCGCCCGCTCGCCTTCATTACCCGTGATCTTCCTCACTGAGCGGATCGAAGAGATCGACAAAATTTCCGGGCTCCGGCTCGGCGCCTGGGACTACCTCCCGAAACCCATCTCGCTGGAGTATCTCGCCGAGCGTATCTCGTCGCTGCTGCGCATCAACGAAGCTCGCTATCAGAACAGCGCCGGCGGTAGCCGGGGCTCCGACAGTGCCAGAAAGATCGGCCATCTCACTTTGGATCAGGAAGCATTGCTCGTCTCCTGGAAAAACAAGCAGATCGATCTTTCCGGAACGGAGTTCAGAATGCTGGCCAAGCTCGTCAGGGTGCCCGGTCATGCGGTGAGCTACGAAACGCTGATGAACGCCACCATGCAGTCACTGGTGACTAACAACACCATCAACACGCACATGCGCAATATCCGCAAGAAATTCGAGCGCGTGGATCCTGAATTCGCATCGATCAAAAGCGAGTACGGGTACGGTTACAGGTGGGTCTCGAAGTGACGAAGGCCAACGGTCGCGGACCCCGCCTCAGCACCAAGCTGATGCTCCTCGGCCTTGCGCTGCTGATCGTGCCGTGGTTCAGCTTTCGCCACTTGGTGCAAATGGAGTCCTTCCTGATCCAGGGTCAGTCGCAGGCGCAACTGCTGACCGCGGAGGGAATCTCGACCTTGCTCAACGGCCGCGAGGATCTCTTCAACGACCTCCCGCTGAGTCTGGATGGATTCGAGGCACTCTATGCCCACCCGCTTCCCGGACCCATCCGAATCGATGCACGAGAGAGTGACTGGGCGGCCCTTGCTGATCGTTGGCAGGTATTCGGAGGCGGAAGTGAACCGCGGCGCATCACCTCCCATGACAGCAGCATCGACGCGCTTCCTGATGGCGCCTTTCACCTCCTGCTGGGTGAGCGCGGCAATCAGCTCTATGCATTCCTGCGTGTGCGGGACGAGTCACGCGTCTGGCGGAACCCCAATCTCCTGCGCCTGGACAACGCGGATCATATCCGCCTGAGCTATCTAACCGACCAGGGCGACGAAGGCCGGCTGCAGATCACGATGCAGGGACCGGGGGTCACCACCGCCTACCATATGGACGCGGAATGGAAGTTCGCCGAACACGGTCTGCCTGAGAACCGCGTCCAGGGCTATGTCGAGGAAACCGACTACGGCTACAACCTCGAATTCCGCATGCCGATGAGCATGCTCGGTTCACGTCGCTCCTTCGGTCTCGCAGTCGTCGACGTCGACGATCCCGAGACACGCCAGATACGTGGCATCGCCCAGACTCTGCCGCAATCCGGACGCGAAAATTTTCACCTGGTCGTGCTTCGCTCGCCCGAAGTGCTGAACATCGTCCGTGGCCTCGGCTACTCAGGCGCGCGCATCCTGGTGATCGATTCGCAGCGTCGAGTACGTGCGGAGGCAGGCAGCTCCATCGAGCCGAGCGAGTCGACATCCGACACGCCAGGATGGCTCGAGCGACTTTTCGACATGTTCCGGCCCAACGTCCGTACCAGTTCCGACCTGGCGCCGGAAGATACGGAGCAAGGGCTCATCACCGTCGGTGGTCAGGTGATCGATGCCGCGCTGCAAGGGCAGCCGAGTGCCGTTCGCAGACGACGGGACGAAGGTGTGGAGGTGATCATGGCCGCCCACCCCATCGTGTCCCGGAACCAGGTGATAGGAACCGTGGTGGTGGAGCAGAACACCGACGACATTCTCGATCTGCAGCGGGATGCGCTCGGCCGGATCGTCCTGGTATCCGCGACAAGCCTGCTTGCTGTATTCGTCGCCTTGCTAGCCTTTTCGGTACGTCTGGCCTGGCGTATCCGTCGGGTAGGGTCCGAAACCACCAACGCGATCGATCGTCATGGGCGCCTGAAGACCAGTGAACTGCGGCACGAGATTCACTCGGGCGATGAGATCGGGGACCTGGCGCGAAGTGTGTCCAGCATGCTGACCAAGTTGCATCAGCACACCCAGTTTCTGGAGAGCATGCCGCGCACCCTGCGCCACGAAATCAACAATCCACTCAATGCGGTTTCCACATCGCTGCAGAACCTGGAGCAGGAAATGCCTGCCATGGAGGCGAACAAATATCTCGAAAGCGCCAAACGCGGCGTGTTGCGTATAGGCGTCATCGTCCAGAACCTGGCCGATGCTGCAAATCTCGAGGACGCTCTAGAGTCCGAAGAACTCGAGGTCGTGGATCTGCATGAATTGCTGAAGAGCTATGTAGGCAACTGCCACAATGCGCACCCGGATTGCCAATTCGTGTTTCGAAGCTCTCCCGGGCCGGCACCCGCCCGCGTTGCCGATTACCGTATCGAACAGCTGCTGGACAAGCTCATCGACAACGCTGTCGATTTCCACTGGCCTGGAAGTCCCATTCGCATTCATCTGGACGTCGTCCGCGACCACATCGAGATCACAGTTGCCAATCGTGGACCTCCGCTCCAGCCAGAGATCGAGAACAACCTGTTTGACTCCATGGTTTCGCAGCGGGTGGCAACGCGTGACAATCGGCTGCACTTCGGGCTTGGGCTTTACGTGGTTCGGGTGATCGCCGAGCGACACGGTGGCTCAGCTCGAGCTGCGAATCTCACAGACGGGTCGGGCGTTGCCATAACCGTCGCCTTGCCCCTGGCCAGCATGGCCCCGCGACTTCGGGCCACCGGCTGATCATGGTCGCCTGGCGGGAAGGAGCTCGAGCGCTCGTCATCGGCGCGTCCGGAGGCATCGGTGGCGCGTTCTGTGCCGCCCTCGAAGCGCGCAGCGACGTCGAACTGATCCTTGGCAGCAGTCGCAATCGGGACAACGTTCCCGGGGCTGTCGCGAGCTTCGTTCTGGACGTTACCGATCCGGCAAGCATCCAATCCGCAGGGCAAGCGATTCGGGAAAGCACGGACCGACTCGACCTGGTCATCTACTGTGTCGGCGTGCTGCATGATCCTGACCACGGCGTCGCCCCGGAAAAGCGGCTGGACGATGTTGATCCGATCGCCATGACACGACAGTTCACCATCAACGCTCTGGCGCCGTTGCTGCTGGCCCGGGAACTGGCCACCCTCCTGCCACGACGTGATCCGTGTGTGTGGGCCAATCTGTCAGCGCGGGTGGGCAGCATCGGCGACAATCGTTTCGGAGGCTGGTACGCCTACCGGGGCAGCAAAGCCGCCCAGAACATGTTCACGCGCAATCTGGCCATCGAGCTGGGTCGGCGCCACCGGGGGCTCGCCTGCATTGCCCTCCACCCGGGCACGGTTGCAACGAATCTGTCGGCCCCTTTTCGAAGCGCTGAGTCAGAAGGCGTCATGACACCTGAGCAAGCAGCCGGCCGCATGCTCAAGGTCATGGAGGCGCTTAAGCCTACCGACACCGGCAAGTTCTTTGCCTGGGACGGTCGCGAGATTCCATGGTGACAGGGGCTGGGCGCCCAGCATGAGCATGCGCCTCCCCTTGGTCAACCTGTTGGCTGAAGTTCGTGCCTGCCGGGCCTGCACCGACCTTCCCCTTGGGCCACGGCCCGTGCTTCAGGCCGCCCAAGCGTCGCGCATTCTCATCGTCGGGCAGGCTCCGGGGGCACGCGTCCACGCCACGGGCATTCCCTGGAACGATCCGAGTGGCGACACGCTACGTCGTTGGCTCGAGGTGGATCGCAGCCAGTTCTACGACGCCTCCTGTTTTGCCATCATTCCCATGGGGCTGTGCTATCCGGGCCGCGGCCGCAGCGGCGATCTGCCACCGCGACCGGAGTGTGCCCCACGCTGGCATCCGCCTCTTCTCGAAGACCTCGAACACATCAAGCTGACGCTGCTGATCGGTCGATTCGCACAGGAGCGCTACCTCGGGGCAGATCCAGGAGGCGTCAGCCCGCGCGTCGAGTCGTTTCAGACTCACCTTGAGGCAGGCTACATGCCGCTCCCCCATCCCTCGCCAAGAAATCGGCGTTGGCTAAGGGAGCGGCCGTGGTTCGAACAGCTGGTCGTTCCGGAACTGCGTCGGCAGGTTCACGCCGTGCTCGACGACTGACTAGGAGTTTCGAACCGTGCCTCGATGTTGAGCGGACCTTCGCAGTGAAGACGTCCCTGATCGACGAGATAGACTACCGCTGCGTAGACGGAACGCGCCGCTGCCGGATACATGAACTCTGGATACTCCGCATACATCCGCGGAACCATGTCACGAATGCGATGCACACCTTCTTCGATGCAGCTGATGATCTGTTCTTCCCGTTCGCGCCGGTGTTCCATGTAGGCCCGCACGAAAGGCTTCGGATCCTCCACCGCAGGCCCATGGGTCGGCCAGTAGCGGACATCGTCCCGTTCCAGCAGCAACGCCAACGAGTCCATATAGGCGCTCATATCGCCATCAGGAGGTGAGATGACGCTCGTCGACCACGCCATGACGTGATCACCTGTGAACAGCGTCCGCTCTTCCCGGAGCGCATAGCACATGTGATTGGACGTGTGTCCAGGCGTATACACGCACTCTACGGACCAGCCGTCACCCTCGAGAACCTGCCCGTGACGCACTTCATGATCAGGACGAAAAGCGACGTCCGCGCCTTCCTCCACTTGCACCTCCGGGCCACCCGAATCCGATCCTGTCCGCCCTGCGCCATGAGGACCGAAAGCGTACGTCGGCGCATCCGTGAATTCGCGCAAGGCCCTGCAGGCGGGCGAGTGGTCGAGATGACAATGGGTCACCAGGATGTGACTGATCTCTTCGTCGCCCAGTGCCGCGCGCAGCGCATCGACATGCTCAGGCATGTCTGGCCCCGGATCCACCACCGCAACACGACCCGCGCCGATAATGTAGGTTCCGGTTCCGTGGAAGGTGAAGGGACTCGGGTTCTGCGCGATGACGCGCCGAATCAGGGGCGAGAGTCGATCGACGACGCCATACTCGAACTCCAGATCCCTGCGGTAGGGGATTTTCACTGCCATGGTACAACTCCAGTGGCAATCGAGGTTGCCGGCATATCGGCACTCCAGACCAGGGGGTTGAAGCGGCGCGCAAGAATAGGAACCGCCGATACCCCGGTCAAGGGATGCGTGGAGCCGTCGCAAATGTCCGGCTCTTGGATCTCAGTTTCGCTGCCTGGGGCTGAGCGGAGCCTGAACCGGCAGCGGAACCACTACAGGACAAACATGAAAAGACCGGCGAGAATAGCGCCGGCACCGGCGAATCCGATCAGCATCCAAACCCAGGGGGGCAGCCCATCAGCGCTCTGGGTCAGGCCCTGGACACTGTCGTAGACAAACTCGACGTTGCCGAAGGTGAGCACGTCTCCAGGCAGCAGCTCCGCTTCGGTCACCGGATTGCCGTTGAGAAGCGTCCCGGTCGCGCCCTCGATCTGTCGAATGCGACAACGGCCGCCGGAGAGAATCATCTCCAGATGCTGCCGGGAGATGGCCGGATGCTCGATGACGATGTCGCAGTCCGGAGAGCGCCCCACCAGGACCCGGCCAGGCTCAAGCTGAATGAGGTGTCCTTCCATGGGGCCTACAATGCCAAGGAGCGCCGGGGCCAGCGGATCCCGAGTCCTGCCTGCGCCCTGCGCGGGCATCTCCGCGGATGGCATGGCTACGGTGGGTGACACGACCGCAGCATGCTCCCCGGAGCCCGTGACCACCGTCGCCGAAAGCTCTTCCTGGAACTCGGGTGCGTCGGGTCCGATCGCTCGGGTCGAGCCGAGCTCGAAGTCGAAGTCGAAGCCGGATTCGCCCTCGGGCGGCGGCATGCGTTCCGCCCCGGGAAAGACGTCCTCGACACCGTGGTCGATACCGGTGAGATCGAAATCCGGATCATCCAGGGGTGGCAGGTCGTCTGGCAGCTCGGCGCAGGCAGCGGAACGGGCCGGGTCCGGTTCCTCCTCGCGCGGCACATCCAGCTCAAACAGGCCCGGCCCTGTGATGTCGTCCCCATCGGCAGGTGCTGACTCAGACAGGTCGACGTCCACAGGAAACGCGCGCGGCGCTGAGGGCTCCATCGGCGCCGGTAATGCAGGTTCCGGGGCCCCTTCAGCCCTCCCTTGCCGCGCTGCTGGCGTGTCGGGGCTTGGGGCCGAGGGTGCAGGGCGCGCGGCGTCTGCAGGCGGAAAAGCGAATGCTGCAGGCGCAGGGGTGACATCATCTTCTTCAGGGGCATCCAGACCGGTGGCGTTGGGATCACCCTCGATGCGTGGGGCAAGCGCCTCGACGTGATACTCGAACGCGTCGAAGGTCACGCAGTCGCCGGGCGCGAGCCGGGTGGGGTCGCGCACCTTGCTGCCGTTGACGAAAGTACCATTGGCGGAACCCAAATCCTCCACCATGAGTCCGCCGGACTCGATCCACAGGCGCGCATGACGCCGGGACACGAAACCTTCTTCGATACGAAGGTCAGCCTTCTTGCTGCGCCCGACAATGGTATCCCCGCGCACCTCGAAGGGTGCGCGTTCTCCCTGCCGCACAAGCCGCCAGTTCGCGCTCGATGCCATCCGTCGTCCTGTCGCTCGGGACAAGTCCTGCCTGAATCGGCATCCTTGCCCGGAAGAGGAGGCTATGCAAGTCCCCTCAGATCAGGGGAAGTGCCCACTCGATGATTGCTGCCGACGCAACTCCGCCGCCCCGTTCCGACCCGTATTCAGGCGACGTCTGGCTGCTCAAGACCCCGTACCGGTTCGACATGAAGTAGATGGCAATGGTGCCGGCAAGCACGGCAAGGATGATTCCGGCAACCAGCCAGCGGACCGAAGACTGCCGCTGCCCCCCCCGCAGGGTGGGCACCCGCGTGACATTGAGTCGATTACGCGCACCCGCTGCAGCAGAGCTACGGCTAGGAATCTCGTTCTGCTCGGCGCTGCGTCGGATTTCGTTGACGGTGTCGCTGGAGAGGACCTCCGTCCTGGCTACCGACTCCGGCAACGGCTCATGCCGTTCAGCCTCTTCGAGCGCACGCACGATCTCGGCTCCGGTCTGGAAACGGCGCGCGGGCGACTTCTCCAGGAATTTGTCGATCAGGGCCTGGAAGCGCGTCAGATGTGCCGGCAGGCGAGGCACCGGATCCTTGATGTGGCGAATGCCGATGTCGAGGGCAGTGGCGCCGTCGAAAGGCACCGTGCCGGTGAGCGTCTTGTAGAAGACGACGCCGAGGCTGTAGAGATCCGCGCGGCCATCGAGCTTGTCTCCAGTCACCTGCTCAGGGCTCATGTAGAACGGCGTACCGACCACCGAGCCGATGGTGGTGATCTGGGTTTCGTTGTCGACCCCGCGCGCTATGCCGAAATCCGAGAGGACCGCTGACCCTTCCTCCCGGAACAGAATATTCTCGGGCTTGATGTCGCG
Source organism: Gammaproteobacteria bacterium (assembly GCA_007694905.1). Taxonomy (GTDB): domain Bacteria; phylum Pseudomonadota; class Gammaproteobacteria; order Pseudomonadales; family Azotimanducaceae; genus SLTB01. The sequence goes on from REEU01000202.1 coordinate 22,412, forward strand.
ATGGATGAAGCCCTTGCTATGGGCAAAGTCCAACGCCCGGGCAATCTCCTTGATGACACGAAACGCTTCTTTCGCCGGCAGGCCCTTCTCCAGCCTGTCGTTCAGTTCGCCGCCGGTGAGCAGCTCCATCGCCAGATAGTGGCGATCATCGTGCAGCCCGACATCGTAGACCTGAATGATGTGAGGATGACTCAGTTTACTGACGATGCGGGATTCGCGCTGGAAGCGCGCACTGAACGTCTGATCCTGTTCCACCGCCTTGTCGAGGATCTTGACCGCAACCTCACGCTCGAATTTCTCCTGGATCGCAAGGAACACAGTTGCCATTCCGCCACGTCCGAGCTCACGGACGAGGCGATAGCCCGGAATCTGCGGCGTCACATCATGGCCCACAACGCCACCATCACGGGACAAGGCCGTGTCTGCTCGCGGCGGGCGTTTTGGCGTGCTCCCACCAACCGCCCGCTCGCACACTCATGGAATGAACCAAGCTTCCCCCGATACCCGTGTGGACAGGTGTACGCAATCGTCAGTCCATTCACCCTGCAGCAGTATCATGCCGGCGCAGCGATCCCGGTCTCCTCCCAGCGGAGCCCACCCTTGACGACTCGCCCCCGCGAGTGGCTCACCCTCTTCTCTGCCGCGAGGCTGCGACCGCGCCCGAACGACACCGAACCATCTGCCTCAGCACAACCATAGAACTGTATCGCAAACCATGCCGCGGCGGAACGTTCGCTCAAACGGAGAGGATGCCCGCGTAGGTCTCTCGCAGCAGCGCCTTCTGCACCTTACCCATGGCGTTTCGGGGCAGTTCGTCCGTGCGCAGCACGCGTCGCGGGACCTTGAAAGCTGCCAGCCTTGCTCTCAGCTCTGCGATGACCCGTTCCTCCCCAGGCCAGTCATCGCCGGCCACCACGAGCGCAATCACCGCCTCGCCGAAGTCGGCATGGGGAACGCCGACCACCGCCGCTTCCTCAATGCCGGAAAGTTGATTGATCTCGAACTCGATCTCGCGCGGATAAATGTTCAGCCCCCCGCTGATGATCAGGTCCTTGTGACGGCCAACAATGCTCACTCGGCCATCTGCACCCTGCTCCGCCAGATCTCCGGTCACGAACCAGCCTTCACGGAACTCCGCCGCCGTCCGCTCCGGTTGCTGCCAGTAGCCCTGGAACACGTTCGGACCACGGATTTCGAGTACGCCCACCCCTTCCACGATCACCTTCTCCTGCTCCGGGCAGCGGAGTCTGACGTCCACGTCCGGCAGTGGATAGCCGACGGTCCCGGCCACGCGCTCTCCATGCAGCGGATTCGAAGTGATCATGCCTGCCTCCGTCATACCATAGCGCTCGAGGATGCGCTGGCCTGTACGTGCCTCGAATGCCGCGAACGTCTCCGGGAGCAGCGGTGCGGATCCGGAGATGAACACACGCATGTGCTCGCTGCGACTGCGATCGAAGCGCTGATCAGCGAGCAACCGAACATAGAAGGTCGGCACCCCCATCAGTACCGATGCCTCCGGCAGCGCTGCCAGCACGGCGTCCACGTCGAAGCGAGGCAGCAGCAGGATTCGCGACGGTTCCAGCAGTGCGCAGTGCAGCGCCACGAACAGACCATGCACGTGATAGATCGGCAGCGCATGGAGCAGCACGTCATCCGCCTGCCAGCCCCAGATGGAGCGCAAGGTGGCCGCGTTTGCGAACAGGTTGCCGTGGGTCAGCATGGCGCCTTTCGAGCGCCCGGTGGTTCCCGAGGTGTACACGATGGCCGCCAGGTCGTCGTCGCCCCGGTGCCGGAGCGGAGCTGTTTCAATGGACTGCTCCAGCGCCGCCATGAGCGTGCCGCGGCCGTCTGCGCCCAGGCTAAATGTCGCCGCCACCCCCAGGCGCAAGCCCATCACCTCGAGGCTCTCAAGGCGCCGGGGATCGCAAACCAGGACGCGCGGTTGCGCGTCTTTGAGGAAGTACTCGAGCTCAGCGTCGGTGTAAGCGGTGTTGAGCGGCACGAAAATCGCGCCGATACGCAGCACAGCCAGGTACAGCACGATGTTCTCAGACGACTTCTCCACCTGAACGGTGACCCGGTCCCCTGCCTCAACGCCAGCAGCAGCCAGGACGCGCGCACAACGAGCCACGGCCTCGTGCAGCGCCGCATGGGTCCAGCGCGCGCCTGACGGCAGACTGATCGCAACATCGTCCTGATGATGGTCTGCAGCCTCGAAGATGCGCTGATAGAGATTCATCGACGGCGTCCCATTGGGGTCAACCCGCAAATCTCGCCAATGCGCGAAGCGAGGTCGTGGAGATGCCGGGAAAGACAAGGCGCGCGAGAGTTCGGGAGCGCAGGCGTACTATCCAGTACGTCGAGCACCCGGACCGAGCGCAACGATGGATTTGCCGGTATATCCGCGGCCGCAGCCGTGAGTCGGTGAGATTTGCGGGTTAGACTGTGTATTCTGCTCGGAGACTGCATGGCACCTCTCGACCCCTCGTTGCTTCTGGCCTGTGCCGCCACCGGGCTCGTCGCTGGCGTGCTAGGTGGCATGCTCGGCATCGGCGGCGGGATCGTGATCGTACCCGCGCTGCTGCTTCTGTTCGATGCCCGCGGGGTCGACATGGCCATTGCCGCACCCATGGCCGTCGCCACGTCGCTTGCGAGCATCATCTTCACGTCCATGGCTGCCGCACGCGCTCAGATCCGGCGCAATGCTGTGGAGTGGCCGGTGGTGCGTCGCTGGGCACTGTTTCTCATTCTCGGCAGTCTCGCCAGTGGCCAGGTTGCGAAACTGTTTCCTGCCGGGGCCTTGACCATCTTCATCGGCTGCTTTCTGGCTCTGGCAGCCTGCGTCATGTTCGCCGACTGGCGGCCCGCGCCGCATCGAAGCCTGCCCGGGTCCGTGCCGAACGCGGGCCTCGGTTTCGGCGCCGGTCTGGTCTCGGGCCTCGCAGGTATCGGTGGCGGCAACGTCATCGTGCCTACTCTGGTCTACTTCAACGTCCCCGTGCTGCGGGCCGCTGCCACAGCCAGCACGCTCGGCGTCCCCATTGCCCTGTTCGGCAGCCTCGGTTACGTGATCGCCGGTTGGGGCGACGCACGACTGCCCGCAGCGACTGCCGGATTCGTTCATCTGCCTGCAGCAGTGGCCATCATTGCGCTCTCGGTATTCGGCGCCCCGATGGGCGTGGCGCTGGCCCATCGGCTGCCCGCCCGGCTGCTCAAGCGCGTGTTCGCCTTGCTGCTGATTGCGGCCGCTGCACGCGTGCTCTACAGCGGCTTTACCGCCTTGGGATGGCTCTGAAGCGTCAGGGCACGCTGCGGACCTGGATCGCGTCCACGCCGTGACCGACCAGAACATCCGAAAGCACCACGACCTGATCGCCCGACGCGAATCCCTCGCGCTCCACCAGCACGCTCATCGCAGTGTGCAGGGTCTTTTCCGGATCCTTGCTGAACGCAGTCCGATGGGAGACCAGATGCCGATTAAGCATGAGGCGCCGGCGGGTGCCGCTGTCATTGGTGAAGGCGTAGATGGGCACGTTGTCCGGATGGCAGGCAGTCACGTGGTCCGCCATGATTCCGCGCCGGGTGATGACCAGAATGCCTTTCAGGCCGATGGACTCCGCCAGGTCCACCGCCGCCTTCGCAAGATGCCGCTTTTCACTGTCCAGGCGCAGGTTGCGGACAAAACCGAGGCCAGGAAAACGCTCGCTTGAGCACGCGATGGCATCGAGGTACTCCACACAGCGCACCGGATACTTCCCCACTGAGGTTTCGCCCGACAGCATGACCGCATCCACCTCCTCGTAGACGGCGTTGGCAACATCCGTGACTTCCGCCCGGGTCGGAATCGGATTGGCAATCATGGACTCGAGAAGGTGCGTTGCGACGATCACGCGCTTGCCGGCTTCCTGGCAGAGCCTGACGATACGCCGCTGCACGTTAGGCAACTCTGCCAGGTCGATCTCAACTCCGAGATCCCCGCGCGCCACCATGACGCCGTCGGACACCCGGATGATCTCCTCAAGGTTGGATACACCCTCCGCATCCTCGATCTTGGCAATGACCTTGACCTTGTTGGCCTTGCTGCCGAGCCGCGCCCGAAGCTGAATGACATCTTCGCTCCTGCGGACAAATGACAGGGCGATGAAATCGAGTTCCTGCTCGATGCCGAACTCGATATCGGCCGCATCCTTCTCGGTGATGGCCGGCAGATTCACCCGTATTCCAGGCAGATTCACGTGCTTCTTCGATCCCAGAACGCCGCCATCCAGGACTTTGCAGGTGAGGTGACCCCCATGCTTGGACAGCACTTCGAGGTTGATCAGGCCGTTGTCCACCGTGATGCGGTCGCCCACGCCCACCGCTTCCACCAGCTCCCCGTAGTTCACATGAATGGAACTCTGCTCCACGTCCTCCTTGTCACGCACGGACACGGAGATGATTTCACCAGACACCAGGTTCAGATCGTTCGGCAGGTCACCGGTACGGATTTCCGGACCCTGCGTGTCCAGCAGGATGGGGACCGGATAGCGCACTTTTCGATTCAGTGTCCGGATCCAGTTGATCACCTTGGTCGCGGATGCGTGATCGGCGTGGGACATGTTCAGCCGGACTACGTTCATGCCCGCCCGGTAAAGCCGTTCGAGCATCGGATAGCTCGCGGTTGCAGGGCCGATGGTGCAGATGATCTTGGTCTTGCGCATGCTGATCCCGTCTTTCGTTCATGGCAGGGTGGTGGGCCCAGAAAGCCGTCACCGCTTCGCCCACACCCGCGCAACCGGTCTCGGAAACGATCCAATCCGGGCGCAGCAGGCGACGATAGCCGGGCTGTGCCAGACGGCAGTCCACGAGGCAGAGCGTACCGACATCGCGTCCGCTGCGGATCAGTCGGCCTGCAGCCTGCAGCAGGCGGGTGATGGCGGGTATCCGGTAGGCGACATCGAACCCGTCGACGCCATGATAGTCCCGTATCGCCCTGCGTTCGACATCAGGTGGCGGCATGGGCAGCCCGGCAACGACGACGCCCACCAGCTGCTCACCGGCCAGATCCACGCCCTCGCCGAAGATACCTCCGGCGATGGCGAAGGCGATACGGGTCCGGCCATCAGGTCGCGATAACGCATCCAGGAACTCGCGGCGACCCGCTTCGTCCATCTCCGGACGCTGACACAGGCAGGACGCATCCGGCAGGGCCGCTTCCGCCCGCTCCGCCACCGCAGCACTGAGCGTGCGAAGGAACGCAAAGGACGGTACGAACACAAGATGATGACCCGGCCGTGCGTGCGCCAGGTCGATGATCAGCTGTGCCAGCGCCGGGGTGGACGCCGCGCGCGCCCGGTGGCGCAGGTCCAGATCGCCGACCAGTAACACCTGCTGATGACTGGGCGGAAATGGGTTTCCGAGTCGCAGCGTGCGTGTCTGCTGCGGTAGCCCCAGCACCCGGATCAGATGCTCCGAGGACGCCAGCGTGGCGGAGAACAGCACCAACCCCTTCCAGCGCGCCTGCTCGCGGGCCAGGGGCGCGGCCGGGGTCAGGCAGCGCAGCGCCATGCGAGTCGCACCCGGATCTGAAAACTGGACCGTTACTCGCCAGGCATCTGGTGCGGCCTGTACTTCCCGCCAGATCGTCCACCAGCGCAGCAGCGACCCATAGGTTCCGCGGCAGCGCGCAAACAGGCCTCCTGCCGGAGCATGCCCCAGCCAGTCACCCAGTTCCGACAGCAGGCGTTCCAGCTGCTCTGCCAGCGGGGTGAGATCGGCGAGCGCAGGCGCCGCAGGACACGTTTCCAGCTGTCGCGCCATGCGTTCCAGTCCTTGACCCAGCGCTGCGGCGCTGCCACGCAGATCCACGCCCAGTGTCCGCAACGCATGACTGTCGAGCGCTGCGGAGAACATCTCCCGTGCCCGATCCTCCAGATTGTGGGCCTCGTCGATCAGCACAGCCGCCCCGCCCTCATCGGGATCGAGCAAGGCGCGCTGCCGGGCAAACGGATCGAGGCCATGGTTCATGTCGGCAATGACCACGTCAGACCAGCGGGCCGCATCCTTTTGCAACGCGGCCGGGCAGACCTGATGCGTGCCCGCAACCCGGCGGGTTCGCTCAGCATCGATGACGCAGGGCTGCTGCGCATGATCTGTTGCCAGCAATTCACCCAGGGCGGCCCGCCGTCGGTCGTAGTAGCCCCGTGCGTAGGGGCAGGCACTGCCATTGCACGGCGTTCCTGGAAGAAAACAGAGCGTCTCCCTGGCCCTCAGGTCCAGGGTCCGCAGCACCGCGCCCTCTGCTTCGAGCTGTGCGACCGCCTGCAGGGCGCTGGCGCGCCCGGGTCCGCGGGCCGTCAGATACATCAGTCTGGCGGCATCGATTTCAGGCAATCGCCGCAGGGCGCCATAGAGCACGGCAACAGTCTTGCCGATACCCGTCGGCGCCTCGGCCAGCAGCGGCTCGCCCGTACCCAGCACCTTCCAGACCGCGCCCGCGAGGCTTCGTTGGCCGGTTCGAAAAGCGCCGTGAGGAAAACTCAGCGCTCTCAGGGACGCATCACGCGCCCGGCGCCGGCTGGCAGCTCCAAGCAGCCAACCGGCGTAGGCGCGGCAGGTGGTGTCGAAGAAGTCCTCGAGCTCGGCTCGCGACCAGGTGTGTTCGATATCGCTGGCCACCTCGGAGTCCGCTTCGAGATAGCGTACCCGTGTGAGCAGCAACTCAGCGTCGCTGCGCCGTGCGAACAACGCTGCATACAGACCCGCCTGCGCGTCATGGACCTTGCCGCGCTGTTGCCGCAGGGACTGCAGGTCGCCGCGAAACGTCTTGATTTCCTCCACCACCGGTACCGCAGCGGACAGATCGATGCCGTCAGCGCGGCCCGCGATCAGAAGCTCAATGTCTCCCTCTTCCCAGCCCCCCTCCAGATTCACTTCACGCAGGTAGCGCGTCCGCTGTCCCGCCTGATGGGCCTGCTGGCGTCGCAAGCCCTCGATGGGACGCACCATGGGGCCGCCGCGTCCGCCGAGATCGCCTGCGGCATGAACGAAATCAGCAACGTGGCCAACGGAGGCACGGAAACGCAAGAGGTTCATGCCCAGCGCACCTCGAGCACATGGGCCGGCATGCGGGCAGCGACCAGCGCTTCCATCCATCTGCGCTGTTCCGGTCGCAGCACGTCGCCAGGCCCCTTCACTTCCATGAACGTAAAGCAGCGCGGCGCATCCCCGAGCACCAGGAGATCAGGAAAGCCGCGCCGCAGCAGTGCCGGGGCCCGCAGTGCGGTATCGCAGAGCCAGGCCCGCGTCGCAGGCGGCAGCACGACGAGCATGCCGCGCACATCAGCGGTGGTGAATCGGAACCAGGGCACCAGCGCGTTCACGGTTCCGTGCCGATTCTCCCAGACCGCAATGAGGTCTTCCGTCGTGATCGTTCCTGTGGCCACTTCCTGCAGTCGACGGCTGATGGCGGCAGCGCGCCTGCGGCGGAAGCCAGGATCGAACAGGTCGAGGGGACCACTTTGGAACGGCTGCACGAACGCGCCGGGAAGCGGATCAAAAATGACGTCCCAGAATGCCAGTCCGACCAGGAGCCCGATGAGCCCGTTCTCCACGTGCAGCGCCCGGCCGCCGCCGTGAGCCAGGATACCCATGACGACCTGCTCGATGCGCTGCTCGGGATCCATGCGCGGCAGCGTCATCCTGCGGCGCGGCAACGCGCCGTTGCGGACACGAGCTCGGCAGCGCGCCGTCAGCGGATCGAAGCGGGCGCTGAAGTCGGCTTCGCCATCCGAGCCCGGATCCTGTGCCAGCTGCTGTTGTGCCATGGCGGCCGCTTTGGTCTTGCCCAGGCGGGCCAGAAGGCGGCAGCGTGCTTCCCGTGCCGGCGGTCCGGATGCATGTTCAAGGACGGCCAGCGCCCGCTCATCGCGGCCCAGGCGCCGCCAGGCATCCGCCAGGCGGCTGAGCGCGCGATTGCGACGCGCCTCCGTCGGCGCTGCAACGGCCGCCTCCGCCAGTACGCCCTCCACCGCCAGCAGCTCGGTTGCGTCGGCAGACCCTGCGCGCCGATCGCAATGGGTCGCGAGCGCGTCCGCTGCGCGCAGGCAGGCCAGGTCGCGACGCACCTCCGCCGGGCTGCGCCACGGCAAGCTGGGCATCAGGGTCACCTGCTCGAATCGGAGCACGCCCAGATCAGCCAGAATGAACGCCACCAGGCCCTGACGGCCGTTGCCGAAGTACAGCAGACGCAGGAGCTCCAGTTCCTCAACGCCCAGCAGACGCAGGGCCTCCGGTAGCGGCGGGCCTGATTCAGGGCCGTGCTGCAGACAGGCCTGCAAACGCTGTGGCCGGCGCGCTTGCCGAATCCAGCTACGGGGTCGCCGATCAGCAAGACGTTCGGCGAGTTCTTCTTGGCGCAACAGCCCGATGCGCTCGCGCCAGGCCGCCGGCCCAGACAGCGCGCCGAGTCCGCCCAGACACAGCGCCAGTACCGCCGGCCAGGCGGGCCCTACTTCCGGGTAACTCAGCCGGTCAATTCTGAACAATGGCCCCCGACGCATCATTAGACGGACGTAGAGTCGCCTCGCAGCCAGCGGTAGACGTCGGAACCGCGCCATGAAGCACCGTGTCGAGTCATCGATCAGATGGCCGTGGTGCGCCTCCACCCAGCCCAGCAGGTGCTCCAGATTCGTCAGGTAATAGTTCGCAGCTGGCATGGAGCACCCAGGCATGGTCATGCGTACAGTAACGCATCTCCCAACCTTCCGAACAGCGCGGACGCCTCACGCTGGAGTCACGATGTTGGTTCCGGCCGCTCGGCCTCTGGTCACCAAGCCAAAACGCTCTGAGGCTTGATCTGCGTCAGGCACTGTAACGTTCCTGTAACCCGTCGCTGCGAAGGTAATGATGGCGCCGCGACGAGCGCATTGCTCGGGACCGTTACCGACTGTGCGCTCACCGGGAGCGTCCAGGTGAGTCTGGACCACCCGTCCGACCACCAAACTGTATTTCATCGCCGTACACGCGTTGCCCTTGACCCGAGTCAATGGCTGCTTATGACCAGGGTGTTAGCGTCACCTGAGCAATCCACATGTGCTCAATTTGAACGAGAAGCGGCCAACAACGCGCCAACAATGAGAGGCTGCCGCAGCGGAGCTGCCCATGTCGTTACCACCGTCGACGGCGAGCCTGGAACGCGATGCAGCCGAAGTCGACGCAATGGCGGCGGCTGTCTTCTTACCGGGATTCGAGCTCGAAAGCCGATTTCTAAGCTGACCGACAATCGGGGGACTTTATTCGATGATGACCAAGAACCGCGTCCGCGCCCAACTGGCTGCGCTGGCGGCAACCGTCGCGCTTGCCTCACCCGCCATCTCCGCGAGCGACGAGGCACTTATCGAACGACTCGTTGCAAACGGTGTGCTCAGCGCTGCCGACGCACAGGCTCTGAGACAGCCGGATGCGGGGCGGGACGACCTGATTCGGATGCTGGTGGAACGCGGTGCGCTGACCGGAGCAGATGCGGAGGTTCTGCTTCCTGAAGCACCACCTGAGCGCTATGCCGGCCTGCAGTTCGAACCGGTCGAACCGCTCGAACCACGCGAGCATCTCATCCGCGCCAACCGCTTCCGCGTGGAGACTGCCGACGGCCAGCACCGCTTCGGCGTTCGGGGGCGCCTGATGGCGGATTACGGTCGCGGCAGCTTCGACAGTGAACTGGAGTCGGTAGCCCGCGAAGACGGCCCGATACCGAAGCACGGCACTATCATCCGCCGCGCACGGCTCGGCGTGCTCGGCGTCATGTGGGACAACTGGGAATGGCAGATGGAGGTGGACTTCCGGGATGAAGAGGTCAGGTTCGCCAATGCCTACGTCGCCTATCTGTTCCCCCAGGGCAGGCTCGCCGCGGGGCACTTCAAGGAGCCGTTCAGCATGGAAAGCTCCACCAGTTCGCGACGATTGACCTTCCTCGAACGCGCCGCACCCGTCGACGCGCTCAGACCGAGCCGCGAAATGGGCGTCCTGTACGAGACGCTCATCCCGCGTGCTTACCTCGGCGTCGGTCTTTTCGGCGGTCGCGGCGTCATCAGCGACCGCGACGTCGACGAAGGCTACGCCTTCGCCGCGCGGGCATCCTTCGCGCCCCATCTGACCGATGACTCCTTCGTGCATCTCGGTGCCTTCTACAACTACCGCAAGAATGCGGTTGACCGAGATGCCGCCGAACTGGCACCGGTCAGGCTGCGCACTCGCACCGGCGTCCGGGCACTCGATCTGCGTCTGATTGGCCGCACAGACCTCGAAGGCGTCGACGACCTCCAGCGCTGGGGCCTCGAAGGGGCCTTCGGCATGGGCCCGTTCAGCCTGCAGGCGGAGTACCTGCGGGCGAACGTGGACCTTGATCGCCGCGCCGTGGAGGAGGCTCATGGCGGAAACGCCACCGATGCCAACAGCCTCACGCTGGACGGCTACTACGTGCAGGCCAGCTACTTCCTCACCGGCGAGCAGCGCAACTACCGCGCCTTCAGCGGTGACTTTGGTGCCCAGCAGGTCAATTCGACCTTCGGGCGCAACGGTCCAGGCGCGTGGGAAATCGCCGCGCGCTTTGCCACCCAGGATTCATCGGAGCATTCGCGCGTCGGGCGTGGCCAGAAACTCGATCACTGGACTTTGGGGCTGAACTGGTACCCGAATCCGGACATGGTGTTCAAGCTCAATGCCATGCGCTTCAAGAACGAGCGTGACGGTGAATCGGCCAAGGGCACCGTGTTCGCTGCCCGCGCCCAGTACGAATTCTGAACCCCTCAGCAGCAGGAGGCGGCGGCCAAAAGGCGCCGCGGTCTTTTCTCGGACTCCAGGAGACGCTCCGTGACTCAGTTACGACAACGCACGCCCTCAGGGGGACGCAATCTCACCGCAGCGCTGACACTGGCCGCAGGGATGTTCGCCGCGATGGCGTCGGCGCTGGCCACACCCGTTGTCAATCCGGGTTTCGACATCCCCGAGCGCGCCTACCTGCGCCCACAGACCGATGCCGACTACGAAGGCGGCATCAATGCCGACACGTTCATCGGCTGGACCATCGAATCCGCTGGAGAGCAGGTGATTCTTACGGACACCATTGGCATCGAAGGCGTCGAAGCCACCGGAGATGTGCTATTCCGCTTCTCCGAGCCGGATAC
>REEU01000262.1 GCA_007694905.1 Gammaproteobacteria bacterium
CATCCACAACCAGGAGAAGCTCACCGATTACCAGACCAATCCCAATCTGGCTGTGGTGGGCGGCTTCATGTGTGCCGAGACGGACGAGGAAGCCTGGGAGAAGGCGGACGGCTGGACCTTCTTTCAGTTCGCTCTGGGCCTTTACAACAAGGAGGGTCCGTTCGCGCCCGGCGAGGTCAACATCTGGGAGCGCTACCAGGAGTGGAAAGCCACACCCGCGGGACAGCGCCGCTCCGGCAGTGAGTTGATCGGCTCACCGGCCACGATCCGCGAGCGACTGAGGGAACTGCAGGCGGCCCACGTTGACCAGGTCATTCTGCTCAACCAGGCCGGCCGCAACACCCACCAGGACATCTGCGACAGCCTCGAGCTGTTCGCGCGTGAAGTGATGCCAGAGTTCCAGGCGGACGAAGCCAACCATCAAGCCTGGAAACAGGGTGTGCTCAACAAAGAGATCGAGCTCGAGGTGATTGATACGGAGCCGTTCAACATCACCAGCCGCCAGGCGCCGACCCAGGCACCCACCGCAGCGCATCGCGATATGGTATCCGGCAGCGCCGGTCGGCCTGCAGCGAAGCGCGTGAGTTGATGATGGGCAGCAGGGTGATTCTCGTCGAGGGACCGCCTGGCACCGGGCGCACCCGACTGATCCAGGAACTTACTCTGCAGTGCGCCGCACAGGCGCAGGTGCATCAATGGTGGCCGGCGAGGCGCAGCGGGCACCCGCTGCGGCGCCCCTATGACCCGGCTGCCTATCCGACCGCCGAAGCCTACGGCAGCGTGCTGGAGGTCCAGTGGCAGAACTTTGCGACCCGCGTGGCAACCGATGACGTCGTCTACCTGTTCGATGCCGCCCTGCTGCAGGACGCGTTTCGCGCCCTGCTCGCTACCGGATCGGAAAGCGGCCGGATCGCGGCGATCTGCGCGCGCCTGATGGACACGCTGGAACCGCTCGCGCCAAGGCTGCTGTATCTGTCGCGGCTGGATGCGCCTGCCGACGCCGAACAGGACTGGCATCATTGGCGTAGCTGCTGTGATGAGACCTTCGCCGGCCTGTCCCAGCACCGGCTGCTGTTGAACGCGAGCCGCTCCGATCCGCAGCAGCTGCTTGCAGAGGCTCTCGACTTCATCGACCTTGGCCATCGTCCACTCCTGCTAGAAGATGATCGGCTGGAACGGCTGAGCGGGCGTTACGAGGCAGGCGGCGACGAGATCCTGATCACCCGCGAGCTGGCCGGTGCCGCCATACGGCTGCCCGCGAAGCTCGGCGTCAGTGGCCAGCGGCCTCTGCTCGCGGGCATCGACGGCAGTTTTCTCGTCGCCGGCTGCGACCTCCGCATCGCCCCTCGAGAACAGTCCGGATACATCGAAGGCTTGTTGCTCGAGACCGGTGATCCGGGTCTGGCCGCACTCCCGAACTGGCTGCCCCGAGTGGGTGACTGAGCACCAAAATCACGCGGCTGTACGACTCAATCGCCGAGAGGAGACTCTGCATGCCCCCATTCGACGCCGCGGTGACGGCCATCGCAGCACAAGCCCGTGACCGTGCGGACGAGATCGAGCGCGCCCGGTCCCTGCCAGAGGATCTCGGCCAGGCCATGGCTCGGGCCGGTATCTTTCGGATGCTCGTCCCCGAGTGTCACCAGGGGCTCGAGCTGCATCCCAGCGCCTTCGTGAATGCGTTGACGGAACTCGGCCATGCCGAGGCTGCGGCCGGATGGTGCGCCATGGTGGGATCGACCACGGGCCTGCTCGCAGCGTCGCTGCCGGAGCATTGGTCACACGCCATCTATGGCGAGCATCCGGACACCATCACCTGTGGCGTCACCGCGCCACTTGGCAAGGCCGTGGCCGACGGTGACGGCTGGCGCGTCAATGGACGCTGGCCGTTCGGCAGCGCATCGCGCAATGCTGAGTGGATCTGCGGGGGTTGCTTCATCGTCGATGAAGACGGTCAACCCGCACCAGGACGCCATGGCCCACCGGACGTCACCCTGATGTATTTCCATCGTGACGACGTGCGCATCCATGACAACTGGCATGTGTCCGGCCTGAAGGGGACCGGTTCGAGTGACTTCGAAGTGGCCGACGTCCATGTTCCGAAGGACCGCTGTGTGACGATGGGCTCCCGGCCGCGGGTACAGCGCCCACTGTATCACTTTCCCACCCTGGGCCTGCTTGCCATGGGTGTTGCCAGCGTCGCGCTGGGTATCGGCCGGCGCGCCTTGGACGAGCTGGTGGAACTTGCCGGCGGCAAGGTCCCGACTGGAAGCCGTCGCCGCCTGGCCGACCGTGCCACCGTGCAGGCGGACGCCGGCCGCGCGGACGCCGCTTTGAAGGCAGCCGACGCCTTTCTGCATGCTGCGATCGACCGGGCCTGGATTCCGGCCAGCGCAGGCAAGCCGCTCGGCGTGGAACACAAGGCCGAACTGCGCGCAGCTGCCGCTCACGCAACCTGGGCAGCGGTGGACGCGGTGGACCGCGCCTACCACGCTGGAGGAGGTACTTCGATCTATCAACAGTCGGCATTACAGCGCTGTTTCCGCGACGTCCACGTCGCCACCCAGCACATCATGGTGGCCCAGCCTATTTTCGAGCTGACCGGACGAGTCCGGCTCGGCCTCGAACCCGGTGGTCTGCTGTGACCGCCCCGACCCCACCTCCGCTGCGCATCGGCACCCTCGGCAGTGACGCGCTGCTGACCGGGCCCATCGCAGAACGACGGGACCTCGCGCAACGGATCGAGTCCGCGAGCATCGATCATGTGTTCATTGCGGACCACGTCAGTTTCCATACTGGTATCGGCATGGATGGTCTGATCAATGCTGGCGTGCTGGCCACCCTGCTGCCGGACACCGAAGTCTGCATCGGCGTCTATCTGCTGGCGCTGAGGCACCCGGTCCCGGTGGCCCGCCAGCTCGCCTCGCTCGCGATGACCGCGCCTGGGCGAATCGTTCTCGGAGTGGGCGTCGGCGGCGAAGATCGGCATGAGATCGAAATCTGCGGCGTGGACCCGGCACGGCGCGGCGCTCGCACCGACCACTGCCTGACGGCGCTGGAGGGCCTGCTGAGCGGTGAAGCCACGGATCACGAATGCGAATTCTTCAGTTTTCGACAGGCACGGATCCTGCCCGCCCCAGACCCGCGCATTCCCATCCTGATCGGAGGACGGGCCGATGCCGCTTTGCGCCGGGCGGCCCGCTTCGGAGACGGTTGGCTGGGCGTCTGGAGCTCGCCCAAGCGCTTCGGTGAAGCCATCGCCGAAATCGATGCGCACGCCCGGGCGCTCGGGCGACCGGCACCGCGCGCCCATGGCATGCAGATCTGGTGTGGATTCGATCCGGATACCAAGCAGGCTCGGGCGCGGCTGGCGCAGCGCATGCAGGCTTTCTATCAAGTGCCCTTCGAGCGCTTCGAACGCTACGCGCCTTACGGACGCCCGGAGGACGTTGCAGCGGCGCTGAGGCCGTTCCTGGAGGCAGGCTGCAGGCGCTTCAACCTGATGCCAGTGGCCGCAAGCGAGGAGGCCGGCATAGAAGCTGTTGCCGAGGTCGCAGCACACCTGCGGACCGAGGACGGGAGCGGTCAGACATAGCCGGCAAGTGCGCGCTCAATCAGGATCGAGTTCACGCAACAATGCATCGATGCGCGTGACAAGATCGGCCGTCCTGCCGGAATCTGCTTCAGGCTCCATATTCTCGTCTGTTGCCACCATCAGCTCTCGCAGATCGTTGTCCCACTGCCGCAGCGCCTGACACTTCTGCTCCGTATTCAGCTCCTGCGTAGCCACCACGTCTTCAGGCTGCTCGAACACAGCGGAAGGAAAGGCCAATGCCTTGTCAACGTCGATCATCGTGCCTCCGGGTCCGACAAACGGGTTGCCAAGATTAACGCATCTCGCTGTCCGCTTCAGAGCACTCGACCTGCGCCGCGCGGGCCAGCGCAGCGAACAGGCGGCGTTGCGGCCGCTGCCAGGCGAGGTACTCCGGGTGCCATTGGACACCGATGCGAAACCGCGCCGAGGCATCCTCGATGCCCTGGGGAATGCCATCGAGGTCATGGGCCACCACGCTGATGCCACGTCCAGTCCTGTCCACCGCTTGGCGATGCAGAGAGTTGACCTTGCAGCGCTCGAGCCCGATCACGCCAGCCAGGCGCGACCCAGAGACGATGTCCACAGAGCGCGTCGGCAGTACGGTCGACCGGTTGTGGCTGCGGCGGCGCAGGCTGCGTACGTCCTGCAGCAGGTTGCCGCCAAGGACCACATTCAGCAACTGGGCACCTCGGCAGATGCCCAGCAGGGGCACGTTTTCATCGATCGCGTGCTCGATGACGTCGATCTCGTAGGCATCGCGCTCGGGATCAGGCGGTACGATCTCGACCTCCAGCGGATCGTAAAGCGTCACCGCGATGTCGGCACCTCCGCCGATGACCACGCCGTCAAGCCCGTGGGGGCGCCACGGGTCACCCGGCCGCAGGCGCAGGGGCCGAGCGCCCACGGTTTTCAGCGCAAAGCGGGTCGCCCACCACGCGAAGGGAATGCCGGCAGCAGGTCCGGTGACGCCGATCAGCGGTGCGGACGCGGAGTGGGAACCCTTCACTTCGGTCGCAGCCAGTCTGAGGTGGCTCGAGCCCAGCCATCGTCGAAAGGCACGTGCAGTCGCGCCAGCCAGCGGCCGTAGGCCGCTCCCATGCGCTCAAGGCGCTCGGGATCCGCCGCCAGACGCTCCACTTCCAGCCAGTCGTTCCAAAGCGGTTCGAGTCGCCAGGTCGGCTCGTCGATCTCGCAGTTCGGCAAACGGTAGTGGAGTGCCGGGCGCGCCTTGATCAGCGGGTCATCGACCTTACGAAGCACCCGCTCGGCATCAACTTCCGCGAGCACCGGCAACATGTCCAGACTCCGGTTGCGCGTCGGATTCCATTCGAGATAGTCGTCGATCAGCGCGTCATGATCCGGCTGATAGGACGGCACGACCACCTTGCGCACGTAGCCGGCTTCGAAGTCGCTGATGTAAGGCGACAGCACCCGCAGGAGGTCGAGGCGACTGCGCTCTCGCAGCCAGTCCTTCAGGCACAGATAGGCCTTCAGATAGCGGGTCAGGCTGTCCGCCGTAAGATCCGGCATCTCCGGGTTCAGATGAACACCGAACGCAAAGTGCGGAGCGTGACGGGTACCGAGCGCACCCGCCTCCCGCAGAGTTGTCACCAGTGGCTCCAGTCGATGCATGTCCGTCATGGGGATCGGCGCGGTGACGATCTCCCATGGCACCACCTGACTGACGATCCGCTCCAGCCACTCAGCGGTCCAGGTGCTCACCTCCATGATCCACTCAGGCAGATCGCCGATCTGTCCCTGCGCCTCGGCGGCTTTCTGCAACAACAGAAAGTCCAGCTCCAGCTCCAGCTTGCCTACGTCCGTGTCGTGGATGCGATACGCGACCTGACTCCTGCGCTCCACTCGTCCCCCGATGGCGGCTTGGATCGCTGCCAGGATGGCCTCGGGCCGCAGCCCGCCGAACTCTATTTCAATCCCGATCCGGCGGGGGCCACCATCCGCTCGCCGGGTCAATGGCGGCTGCTCAAAGGGCTCCGCCCCGCTCATCTGGCTGCTCCTGATCCAATTCGTGCGCGGCATTCTCACATACTGCGGAGCGGTCCGTGTCCGCTTCACCACACCACCAAACCGGCTGCCAAATTCAAGTTTTCGCTCACCGTGCCGTTATTCACCTCGTAAACAAGGAGCCGCCCATGCGCGCACTGCTGCAGCGCCTGTTTCCTGCTCGACCGAAGCCGCCAGCGCCCCCGCGAGAGCAGGGCGCCCCACAGTCGCCCGAAGAAGCTGTTCCCAGTCTGCTGTGGCCGGTGGCTGATCAGCCACTGTCCGGCACACGCCCGAGTACCGGAGAACAGTATGCTCTCACTGTCGTCCGCGGCCGTGTCCGGGCCGCGGCCTGTCCAGCTGGCCTGATCGGGCGCGCACCCGTGGTCATTCCTCGACTCATGGCCATGCTGCGTCAGGACAACGGCTCCACAACCCAGATGGCCGAGCAGGTGATGCAGGATCCGATCCTCGCCGCAGCCGTGCTGCGGCTCAGCCAGAGTCCGCTGTATCGCATTCGGCGGGATGTGAACGACATGGAGACAGCCCTCGCAGTCATCGGCGTGCAGGGGCTGCGAGCGGCCATCGCCAACGTGATCCTCAAACCCATCTTCCAGGAACGACCCTGGGGACTGGTGGGCGAGGCAAGCGGGCGCATGTGGGTCCACGGCGAGTTGCAGGCAACGCTGGCCGGTGCCAAAGCGGTGACGCTGGGTGCCGATCGTCTCGACGGCTACCTGGCGGGACTGCTGCATAACCTGGGCTGGACCGCCGTGCTGCGCAGCCTCGATCTGGCCCGCGTGCCGTTGAATCCGCCCTTCAGCGAAGGTTTCGCCCACGCCATGCTGCGCGCTCGGGCGCGCATGTTCGGACGCCTGATGACGGCCTGGGACGTGACCCCAGGGCTTACGCGTCTCGGCAGGGAACTCATGACACCTGCGCCGGATGCCGTGCAGGGGCCTCTGATCGACGCACTGCGGGACGCGGACGTGGCTGCCACCCGGACGCTTTTTCCCATTGCGGAGGCCACATCAGTCGAAGCCAACCTGGTATGAGACCCGCGCGACCACGTCCTGCGACCATCACGACAGCAGTTCGAGCGCACGATCAATCAAAGTGTCCATGGACAGACGCGTGGTTTCCCAGAGCGGATCGTCACGCTTGCCGCGTCGATGCAGCATCAGGTTGAAGCCGGTGATGGCCGCAAACTTGTATGCCGCCAGCGCCCGATACCAGGCCAGGTCCGGCAGCGTCTCGCCCCAGGCTTCTTCGTAGAGCGCGATCAAGGTATCTGGATCGAGAAAACTCGGCCGTTCGCCAGAGGCGTGCCAGGCCGCCGTGTCGCTGAAGGTGCAGATCCAGCCGACGTCATTGAGGGTCGCGCCGATACCGGTCAGCTCCCAGTCGATCACCGCCAGCAGGCGTCCCTGCTTGGAGCAGAACAGGTTCGCCGTCTGGAAGTCACCGTGGAATACACCGATGGGCGCGCCCTCCGGCAGCGTATCCAGCAGGCGCTGCCGAACCTCCGGGGCGCGCGCCAGTCTTTCCGGGTCCGCGGCCCGCTCCACCAGACGGTCCCAGCGGGTGACATCCTCGGCGAAGGGTACCGGTTCACCCAGATAGGGTACGCGCCGCCAGTCCAGGCGATGGATTCCCGCAAGCGCAGTCATGACCTCGCGCCCGAGTTCATGCAGCTTCGCTGCCGGCAACCCGGCGCCCCACTCACCGGGGCCGAGCCGCAATACGTCGCCCTCGAGCTTCGGTACCACGAAGTAGGGTCGCTCGAACCAGGTCAGCTCCTCACCTTCGCCACCGCTCCAGCGAACACTGCAGTGGGGCACGTCCGTCCCGTCGAGGGCATTGAGCACGTCCACCTGCCTCAGCACGTCCGCCGTGCCGCGCCATTGCACGTTCGGTGGTGGCAGGCGCAGGAACCAGGACGCCTCCCCAACACCGCTGCGGACACTGAATCCATAGGCGAAGCCAGCATGCCCAGGCATCTTGTGGACGTCGAAGACCGTTGCCTCGGAATCTTCATATTTGCTGCGCACGAACGGCAGCAGCCGTTGTTCCAGTTCCGGCAACTCCACGCCACTCTCCCCGACCGATACGATAAGCGTCCGGGTATACCGTCTCACCGGTCTAAGCTCAACTGCATGCGTCCCAAACTTCGGGATCAGGACACGAGGGAGGCCCCGTTCTCTAAGGAAGTGCTGATCAATTCCTCCGCGACTCTGGCCCTCAGGGCGCGTTCGCATCAAGGCGCGCTTGTGC
>REEU01000286.1 GCA_007694905.1 Gammaproteobacteria bacterium
GGGCGGAATCGTGTCGGCATCGGTGGCGGCTTCCCCTCGCTTCAGTGCTCCGCCATTATCGCAACACTGAGCGAGGATCTGGGTTTCTACCGCGCAGCCTCCTCGTGTCCCGTTAAGCAAGCACAACGCAGCGACGGGCGCGTCCCTCGGGCCGCTGTGTTCGCAACCGCACCGATGCTCGCGGCAGAGGGAAGCAATCTTCGGTTCCCTTTGCGGATAACAGGATGCGTCCATGAGTGCCGGAGTGAAATCCGTCCTGCTGGCTTTCGCCTGTCTTTTGTCTACGTCCGGACAAGCCGGTCTTTTCGATCTTCGAGGGGAGGTGGTGACAGAAGCCATAGCATTCGAGTGCGAGGAATCGTCTGAACCTTTCTTTTGCTTTGGAGCCATCCGAGCCGTCGGGGACCGCAGCGCTTTCCGGCTTTTCGTGGATGTAGGCACCAGGTTGGCACAGCCCTGGGGTTCACAACACTCTCACAGCATTCAATCTGACCACGTGTTCGCCAAGTGGCGGTTGGACGGGAGTGACGGGGAGTATGCATCGCCGCTCTTTTCAGGCACGAGTGACGAATTGATCCACATCGAGAACTCGTATGTCAGCATGAATTTTTCCCAGGGGAAGATCCACGGCATGTCCATCTATGCGTACGGCCATGACGCCTTGGCAGGCGACGCATCGATACAGCTGAACGATTCCGAGGGGACGGCCTTTGCGGCATTGGATCTGCGCACCAATGAAACCGTTGATGACTGGCTGGCGAATCATTTCGACTTGGCGCTTTTCGACAGCGGAAGCTGGTGGGTGTCCACATTCGACGGCGGAGGAGGCGCTTCGGGTCATTTCAGTGTTCCGTTGCCATCCAGCATGGTGCTGCTTGGGGTAGGACTCTTACTGTTGGGCCTCTCCGGATGGCAGGGCCAACGTCTGCGCGCTGACAAGCGGGGTCAGCCCACGGCAAGTCTGTGACTGTTCGAAGAACGGATTTCTCAAAGCGCCTTCCAAGGCTTCGCAGCGCGCCGGGACCGGTCAGGCGATACCGCGAAACCTCACCGCCAACGGCAATGGCCCCTCACCTGCAATGTGCCAATGCAGGGGTGCGGGCCGCTGCATGGCTTGGTCTCCGATAGCCATCTGACGCAGGCGGCCTGCTGCCTGAGGGTTCCGCGCACCGCCCAGGATGTCCATCTGTGACCCGCGGGCGAAGTGTTCACCTCATGACCAGTCGCCCGGTTCGAATTCATCAGCCCGGAATGCACAGCACTACGTTCGAAACGCCAACTGATGTCAGATGACAGCAGCGCCTATGACACGCCACTGCCGCAACAGTAGTACGACCAGCGCGAGAACCAGGGCGAAGAGGCTGAAGTGCAGGCGCCGGAACAGGCTCCAATTGGCCTGCGTCCAGGCCGGCCAAAGGCTGAACACCATGGCCAGGGAGGCACCGGCCACCATCCAGCCGGCATAGTGGGTATAGAACATCGCAGGTGCCGGGTAGTCATCAGCCATGGTGGCCAGATCGAAGCCCAGCATGCTGACAACCAGGTAGACCACGGACGCGAAGAACACGAACACCACCAGTGCAGACAGCAGGCCGACGCTCCCGGCGACCCAAGACGCAAATCCCCGGTTCCGGCCTTTGCCGAAGCGGCGCCACGCGCCCAGCAAACGGGTAATGGCGAGCAGCAGGCTCAGGCCAAGCAGCGCAGCAAGCGTGCCCGGATGCGTCCGCAGATTGAGGCGTTCATAGGTGTGCACGCCCATGCCGTCGGCCAGCGCCACGGCCTTGCCGGCGTCATCGCGAATGATGGCCACGCGGTCACCGTCAGCAGCTTCATACAGATCCGTTGCTCCTGCTACCTGCCGGTACAACTTGGGCAGTCCCAGCAGGTTGACCGAGAAACCGTCGTCACCAACCGGCGTCAGGATGCTGAGGTTCAAGCCGCCCAGGAGCGCGCTGAACGTCGAGAACACCCGACGGTTGTTCAGGTAGGTGCCGGCCAGCTCCGCAATCTCTCCGACGGCCTCGTCTTCGTCGTCCTCGGCACCGAGCAGAGGCACATAGGGCTGGCCGCTGAGGCGATCCACCACCAGGTCCGGCAATGACATGATGGCCATGTTCCAGGCGCCGTTCTGCGAGACATACACGCCCAGATCGAGCTCTGGAATCAGCACCATGTTGGTCAGAAAGGCTGCAGTGCCACCAGCGTGCCCAAGCGTACGCAGCCCCCGGTAAGGTCGATCAATGAAACCATGGGCAACGTCTGCGCCGGCCGGCCGGTCGTCAAAGGCGCGACTCCAGAACTCTGCGTGTGAAGCCGCGTCGAGCAGCCTGACATCGTCGAGCGTCCCGCCGTTGAGGTGAAAGCGCATCCAACGAGCCATGTCTGTCGCAGTGCTCGCCATACCCCCGGCCGGCCAGTACGCGCCCAGCTGCAGGTAGCCCTGCAGTCCCAGAGCACCCTGATCGCGCTTGTAGCCTGTGGCCAGATGCTGACGCATCTCGGGCGGCATCTCTGCCGGCGGCGTCCAGGTGGTACTGCGCATGCCCAGCGGCAACAGAATCTCATCACGCAGGAACTCGCCGTAGGGCACGCCGGCAACTTCTTCGACAATATGTGCTGCAAGCGCCGAACCCCAGTTGGAGTACGAGGTCCGCGTTCCAGGTGCAAAGACGCGCTTCGGTTGATGGGCGGCGAGCAGCTCGCCAAGGCTGCGCGGATCGTCGTCCCGCACGGCAAACAGTTGCAGGGTGTCCTCGAAACCCGCGCGGTGTGACATCAGGTGTCGCAGAGTCACGGGCTCGCGGAAGGCGTCACGGATCTGCAGTTCCGTCAGGTACTGATTGACGTCCGCATCGAGATCGAGCTGACCGCGTTCGGCCAGCATCATGACGGCTGTCCAGGTAAAGGTCTTGGAGACTGAGCCGATCCGGAACAGGCTTTCGTCCGCATGGACAGGCCGGCTCTGAGCAAGGTCCGCCATGCCATAGCCACTTGCCATGAGCAGCTCATTATCCTTGACGACGGCCACGCTGACCGCCGCAAGGCTATGTTCACGTCGCAGCGCGGCTATCAGGCCGTCGACGTAGCCGCTGACGCTGGCCCGCAATTCCGGATCAAGCCCCGGGTCGATTTCGTCTGTGGCAACAGCAGGCGGGCCGGAGGCTTCTTCATCGATGGCCTCTGCCTCAGGTGCCTCGTTCTCTGCATCAGCATCGAATGGTGCTGCCTCATCAGCGGAAAGTTCTGGCGGCGGGGCTTCTTCGACGACGGCCTGTGCGGCCGAAATCAGCGGAGTGGCAAGGAGCAGACTGAACAGTCCACTCACAGCGGCGCGGAAGAAAAAACCGGATCGGGTCTGCTTGATCATGGGGAACCAGGCGGTTTGGTTTTCCGCAAAGACTACTCCCCCCCGATAGAAATGTCAGAACAAGCGTGACGTCAGACCACGCGCCCAGCGCAACCCTCTGATTTTTAGAAAATCCAGGAACAGTTCGAATACTCGCCCCTGGCGAACTGCTTTCTTCCCCGCACATGCGCCTTCTACGGTATCGATCATGCGCGGAAACGATCAGCCGTTGCGACCGGACCAGACCGGCTGCACCTGACCGCCGACGGCGATGGGCCCCTCGTCCGCAATGCGCAGATGCAATCGGGAGGGCCGCTGCATGGCGACACCCTGACGCAGGACGCAGGCGCCTGTCCTTCCGTTCTGCCTGAGCGCATCGCCAAACAGGGCTGCGGCACTGCCCGTGGCAGGATCTTCCCGCAGCGTGCCCGCCAGGAAGAACACCCTGACCTCCCAACCCGGCTGCTCGTCCTCAGTCGCGAGGGGCGCGGCCATGAGGATGCCGCTGCGGCCGGTGCGGCGCAGCAACGCCGTCAAGGCGTTGGGGTCCGTGAGCGGGTCCGCGAGCGCGTCGGGGTCGGCCGCGGTGACCAGCATCATGGACGGGCCATTGCGGCCGACGAGACCCGGAAGGGGGCCCGACAGGAACGCATCACTGACCAGCCCGTCGAGTTCGGCAACAGGCAGATCCTCGAACTCCGCTTCCGGTGCCTGCAGCCAAACCAGGGCATCGGCTCCGTCACCCTCGAAGCCGACCGGTACAGCGCCTTTGCCCGTACGCAGGAGCAGCCCTTCCGGACGCTCGTCGAGCAGCCGCTCGCGGATCACCCAGGCCGTGCCCAGCACTGGATGGCCTGCAAACGGCAGCTCCTCACTCGGGGTATGGATACGTATCGACCACGCCCCATCCGGATCCGCGCAGGGACCGAGAAAGGTGGTTTCCGACAGATTCGTCTCCCGCGCAATGGCCTGGCGCAGATCGCTGTCCGGCAGCCGGTCTGCGATGAGAACCGCCAATGGATTACCGGCCAGCGGACGATCCGCGAAGACATCGACGACATGCAACGTGAAAGCGGGCAGTGCCATGGGGAAACCCTCCCTGGAATCCGCAAATGCTGAGCCGAAACGCAGACTTTTGAAAGACTCCGCGACAGCGTCGCACGCACTGACGCACCCCTACAGCCCTGAGTGACTGTTTCTTTGATCCAGGTCAGTCCGTCGGTACCAGGATTTTGCTGGAATGGAGTCAGTATCGCTCCTGGTGCTGTGTGCAGGCGCAGACGAGCTCAATGCCTGATCCGACGCCTGCCAGCACCCTGCGCGGCCGGCAGCGATCAGCGCAGCCGGCTGCGATGCCATCAATTGACCTGTGGGTAACGAAAGGACCGCACTTTCCAGCAGCGGAATCACTGGCGATAGAATACCTGCACGACGGCTGGCTCCACTAAAGTTCTGACATGCATCTCTGGAAGCAACACGCCGGCCCTTCCAGCAAAAGCAGATCAATGCCCGGAACACAGGCAGAAACATGGAACACGACACCATCCGACTGTCTCTATCCTTCCTGGCCATCAGCCTTGTGTTCGCCCTCTCGGGTAACCCCGCCCAGGCCCAAAGCGCGGCCGAGATCATCGAACGGATGGAAGCGGTGATGAGAGGCGACTCACAGTACGCCGAGATGACCATGAGGATCGTCCGTCCCCGCTACGAACGGGAAGTATCGATGCGTTCCTGGCTCAAGGGACGTGATCACTCACTCATTCTCGTAACGGCGCCCGCCCGCGACGAGGGAACTGCTTTTCTGATGCGCGGCAACGACATCTGGAACTACGACCCGCGAATCGAACGAACCACACGATTGCCGTCATCGATGATGGCGCAATCCTGGATGGGATCGGACTTCACCAACGACGACCTTGTACGCGACTCGGATCTGGTAGAGGACTTTGAACACGAGATTCTGCGCATCGAGGCGTACGGCGACTTCGACGCCTACGTCATCGAGATGATACCCAAGCCGGACACCCCGATAGTGTGGGGCAAAGTGAAATTGTGGATAGCTGTAGACGACTACATGCAGCTGCGCATCGAAAACTTCGACCAGCGCGGCAGGTTGGTGAACACCATGGAGCTGGATCAGATCGAGCAATTCGGGGACCGAAGAGTACCAACCCGCATTTCAGTGATCCCAGCCGACAAGGACGATGAGCGAACAGTCCTGACCTATCAGCAGATCGAGTTCGACATCGATATCGACGAGAGCTTCTTTTCCCGAGCCAACATGCAAAGGCTGCGGAGATGATGCTGGACGGACCAGAGCAGCGGCTATTCAGGATCGAAGGGCCATGATCTATCTCAAGCTGGCTTGGCGAAACATCTGGCGCAACAGACGACGAACGCTCATCACCATTTCCGCCATCGTGTTCGCGGTTCTGGCAGCCATCGTCATGCAATCCATGAACCGCGGCAGCTATGAGGTCATGATCGACCGGATGGTGAGCTTCAATACCGGTCACATCCAGGTTCAGGACTACCGCTATGACGACGAAGCTTCCCTGGACAATGCCTTCCTCTACGACGACACCGTGAGGGAGCGGATTCTCAACGCTGATCCGCGCATCACGAGGATCGTTCCGCGACTCGACACTTTCATGCTCGCTGCCAACGATGTTTCCACACGCGGATCACTCGTATTCGGCGTGAACCCCGAGAAGGAGCAGGCGTTCAATCAGATCGGCAACTATCTGGTCGAGGGTCGATTCCCGGACGCCCATGAACACACTGCGGCCATGGGCAAGGGACTTGCCGACCGACTTCAGCTTGGAGTCGGTGACACGCTGGCGCTGATCGGCCAAGGTCGCTTCGGCATGTCCGCGAGTGGGCTGTTCGAGATCGTCGGGCTCATCGACCATCCGATTCGTGACATGAACAACTCGGCCGTGTACCTCCCGATTCGATCCGCGCAGGAGCTGTTGTCGGCCGAGGATCACATTACGGGCCTGATGATATCTCTGCAGCAGGAGCGCCACACCCATGGCGTCGCTGCATCCCTGCGTGGCGAACTGGATTCCACTGAACTGGTGGTACTGACATGGCCGGAGCTCATGCCGGAGCTGCTCGAGCTGATGGAAATGGATCTGGCAGTTCCTCGCCTGCTGACGTTGGTCCTGTATGTGGTCATCGGCTTCGGATTCTTCGGTACGGTGCTGACCATGACCATGGAGCGCCTGCGTGAATTCGGCGTCCTGCTTTCTGTGGGCATGAAGCGAGTCAGTCTGTCCTTCGTGGTCTTCGTCGAGACGCTCATCATCAGTGCCATCGCGGTTACCGGCGGCATCATGCTGTCCTGGCTGCTGCTCAAACTGATTGATCCGATCACGCTCTCCGGAGACGCCGCCCAGGCGGTGATCGACATGGGTTACGACCCGATCATCCCTATGTCCTTTGCTGCTGATCAGTTCTTCATCCAGGGCTTGTACGTATTTCTGATCGTCATGGCGGTCTTCGTGTTTCCGCTGGTGAAGGTGCTGAGACTGAACATTCTCGAAGCTGCTCGCTCGTAACAGACAGGAATCAATGAATAGTCTGATCTCACTGGCCTGGAGAAACATCTGGCGGCACCCGGCCCGAAGTAGCGTACTGCTCGCGGCCATAGTCGCTGGCCTGTGGGCTGGCGTGGTCACCGTGGGTATGGTCAATGGGCTGATGCAGCAGCGCGTCGATTACCTGATCAAGAGCGAGATCACCCACGCACAGATACACCACCCTGAGTTCCTGGCCGAAGGGTACTCATGGCTGCATATTCCCGACCATGACGAGATCGCGAGCTGGTTGGAGAACGACGAACGGGTGGTGTCGTTCACATCCAGGTCCATTACCGACGGCATGCTCCAGTCACCCGCCAGAACCTCGGGTGTCCGGATTCGCGGCATCAACGTGGAATCGGAAACGCGCACGACCAACTTCCACGAGAAACTGGTGGAAGGCGAATACCTTGATTCCGAAGCCCGCAATGCTGTGATCATCGGCGAGCGGCTGGCGGAAGAACACAACATGGAAGTCGGCAACCGCATCGTCCTCACCTTCGAGGACGTCAACAACGAGCTGGTTTCGGCGTCCTTCAACATCGTGGGGCTCTTCAGGTCGGCATCGGTGGAGTATGACCGGCGCAATGTGTTTGTTCGCGCGAGCGAATTCATTGCCCTGCTCAGTGATGGGCCCGTCCACCACGAGCTGGGAATCATGCTGGCTCACGAGGACATGGCCGGCCCGGTCGTGGACGCACTCAATGCGGCCTTTCCTGACATCGAAGCCCAGACGTGGAGACAGCTGTCACCCGAACTCAGCATGATTGTGGAACTCGGCGGCGTAATGGTGGTGCTGATCACCATCATCATCATGACGGCCCTGGCATTCGGCATTCTCAACACGATGCTGATGGCGCTGTTCGAGCGCATGCGCGAGATCGGCATGCTGCTGTCCATCGGCATGAGCCGCCGAC
>REEU01000176.1 GCA_007694905.1 Gammaproteobacteria bacterium
ATCGGACTGCGCGACGTATTGTTGGTCAACGTAAAGTAAACTTGGCCAGTGCCCGGATCCACTGCGCCCCACTCGGGCCGGTCCATGGGCGTGCCCCCTGCTATGTCGGCGGCACCGCGTGTATTCAACAGAATGTTCTGGATGGTTCCGAAACCATTGTCCGCATTCAATCCGTTTTGCCCCGGCACCAAGGCCAGCCAATGACCACTGCCATCGTCATCAAACCGGGCAACGTACAGTGTGCCTTCATCCAGCAAGGCACCGCTGGCTGTTGCTTTGCGATAGACGTCACGCGACACGTACTTGTAGATGTACTCACCCGCAGCATCGTCGCCGGAATAACAAGCCAGCGGCTGACCTTCGACCACCGGAGCGAACACTACGCCCTCGTGAGAGAAGCGACCGAGGTGGGTACGCTTAACGGGCGTTGAGTTCGGGTCGAATGGGTCAATTTCCACGATGAAACCGAAACCGTTGGCTTCATTTCGATAGTCCGCCGTGGGTGAGCTGCTGCGAGGCGTGATGTCGAAACGCGCCGCCTCCTCAGTCTGATCGCCGGCACGATGCCACTGCCAGGGCGTGGCAACACCAACGCGATATCGTGTCAAATGGGGTGGCAAACGTCGCGGCTCATCGGCGTAGAAGTAAAACCAGAAATTTTCCTCACAGGTCAGATAGGTGTTCCAGGGTGTAACGCCGTGCGAACAGTTATTGATGGTGCCCCGGGACCTTGTGCCCTCAGGACTGAACCGCGTGCGCAGCGACTCATGTCCTCTCAGCGGTCCGGAAAATGACATTCCAGTGCGCGCTGTGATGCGTCGATTGCGAGGATCAGGCACGACCTGCCACTGCTCGCTAGCGTCCAACCTGATCCGGACGATCGACACCCCGTGGGCATTCATTTCCTTCAAGACTTCGTCGGCGTCACGCGAACCATCAGGTTTGACGGGCGCCTGAAAGGACACCAGTACCTGTCCTTGCGCCGCGGCATGCATCAAACGTGGTTCACAGTATTCGTGATTGAGCACCAGAAGTCCGTCCAGGGAGCTGCCCTGCCAGGGGTCATCACCCTCTATCGGGAAGTAGTGCATACCGTCGTGGTGTGTGCCGACCTGCATGGCCTGTTGCTGAGACGTGTTGCTGACATCGAAAGCAGGAAAGTCGCCAGTGATAGGCTCTCCCCAGGGGATCATCACCTGGGCGCTATAGCCTTCCGGCACTACCAGGGTATCAGCCGTGCTGGTTGGCACCGAGTCGAAACCAAGCAGAGACCGCCGCGGGCCTCCGCTGCTGTTGGCGCTGAAAGCGAAAGCCCTGCCAAACAACACCATTGACGCCAGCCCAAGCCCTCCAGCCAGCACCTGGCGACGCGGATACCGTTGCTCAAGCACCTTCCGGAACGGGATATTGTCTGACGGGTTAATGGAATGATCATCCATGGACTCCGGTTCGTTAGAGCGGGTCGTACGAACGTCACGGCTCATGGCCTCTACTCCTGCCTGCTGTATTGCAAATCGATTGTGCACAGACTGATTGCGATCAACCCATGACAACAAACGGAAGCGGAGCCTCCAGCAACCGCCAAGTGTGCAACGTCCAGCATGAGCCGAGGAGTCTGTATGCAGACTTTCGTATTCAAGCTATCACCAGACCTGCGAGACGGTTCCGGTTTCTCCCCAATCAGAACGACAAGGATAACTCCAAACCGTAGGTACGCGGCCTGCCTAGGAATTCAATCTCCGCGCCCACAAATCCGGGGCCATCCAACGGAAATGCGAAGAAGTTATATTCCTTGTTCGTAATGTTACGTACCCAAAGGGAGCTTTGGAGTCGGATACCGTCTCGACCAAGACGGATATCGCTCAAGGAAACACGGCCGTTCAGCAAGACGTATGAATCGGTCTTCTGACCACCAATGAAGAATCCGTCTGAGTAGTTGGCATCCAGGTGCAGGCGCAGCGTCCCGAACGGCGTGGGCTCGAACTCGTAACCAATCGCGCCGGATGCGGCGTGCTTCGGCGACAAACCACCGCTCGGCAACTCCAGCTGCTCCCCTTCGGGATCAAAGGGATTGGTCAGTAACGGCAGGTCGACGTTCGTGTAGGCGTAGCTGGCAACGATGTCGAGCCCCGGCAACGGAATCAACTGGAAATCAGCTTCGAAGCCATGGACCCGCGCGGTCTCAAGCGAATTGAGCGTTTCAGTAAAAGAGATGTTCATCGGATCGAAGAACACCTGCCACCGATCATTGTAGTCACTCCGATAGGCTGCAACGTTGAGTCGCGCTCTGCGATTCCAGAATTCACTCTTCAAGCCCAGCTCCCAGGTGCTTACTTCCTCCTCCGCAAACGGATTGAACTCCGTGGATCGCGAGTTTGCGCCGCCTGCCCGATAGGCAGTCGCCCACCGAACATACGCGTTGACCTCATCCGTCAGTTGATAGGCAGCGGTTACAGCGGGGTCGACCCTGGACGAGGAAAACTCGAACTCGATGGGCGGGCTGGGTGGCACACCCCGCCTGGAAGTCAGCGCACCACTCTTGCTGTCGTCGGTGTACCGCGCACCGGCGGTGAGAGACAGACGGTCCTCGAGGACAGGAGGCGTCCAGGTGACCTGAGCGAACAGCGCGCGCGAGTCAGCACTCAGCGTGCTCGCTCGAGTGGGGGAGACAATAAACGGATCCAGCGTCACGAGTTCGTTACCTTCGTCTCCGAATCGCTGCGTGATGACATCGTTTGCGAAATCGTCCGCGTCCTCCTCAAAATAGAAGGCACCGAAAACCCAGTCCAGACGATCGGAACTGCCCAATAGCTGCAGTTCCTGCGAAAACTGTTTCTGGTCGACCCCCGCTTCGCTGAGGCGCCCGGTGAGTCCGATGCCCGCAAAATTCAAACCGAAGAACGAGCCTGCCCACTGATCATTCTGGCTCTGATCAAGCGTTCTGTATCCTGTTATCGACTTCAGGCTGATGTCGTCGGTAACGTCGTAAGACACCGTCAACGTATGTCCCTGAACTTTGGCGACACTGAAGGGCAAGGGCGACCCCATTCGGGCCCGGCTCACACGTGAATTCTCGACAGTGACGAAGCGCGCCTGCTCGCGATCATCGAGCAGACCTCTAATGTGTGGATAGCCGCTGGTGGATTTGTCCCGCGACTTCTCGTACGCATACAAAACTTCGAAGCGATCATTAGGCTCCCACAACGCCACGCCCCGAAACCCATAGCGCTCGTAGCCGTCATACCCGTTGTCGAGACCGGAACCCTCAAAGGGATTGCTGACCCAACCGTCCCTTTCCGCGTAAACAGCGTTGAGCTTGAAGCTGACATCACCGACCCGCGGCAGATCAAGATCCGTCCGCACATCCCGCGCGTCGAAGTTTCCGACGCTGAGCCGTTGCCTCAGGCCAAATTCTCCGGTGGGCCGCCGGGATATTATGTTCATCGCACCGCCAATCGAATTGCGCCCAAATAGCGTGCCCTGCGGACCTCGCATCACCTCTATACGTTCGATGTCCATCAGCTCCAGACCAAGCCCCTGGACGCGGCCGAGATAAACGCCATCGATATGCATGCCGAACGCGGGATCCTGACTGATCTGAGTCGGATCGCCCGACTCAATCCCACGCATCGCAATGTTGACGGCCGACGCCCGTCCGCTGAAGGGCACGATCTGCAATGAGGGAACTGCGCCGTCCTGCAGGTCTTTGATGCTCGATATGCCGCGTGATTCCAGCTCCGACCCACTGAGCGAACTCACGGACAACGGCGCATCGAGCAGACGCTCTTCGCGCCGCTGCGCGGTCACGACCACCTCTTCGAGCACAGCCACACGGCGATCAGCTTCAGTGGCCAACGCCACGCCGGGCGACCCC
Source organism: Gammaproteobacteria bacterium (assembly GCA_007694905.1). Lineage (GTDB taxonomy): Bacteria > Pseudomonadota > Gammaproteobacteria > Pseudomonadales > Azotimanducaceae > SLTB01. The sequence continues at coordinate 3,875 of REEU01000176.1, forward strand.
AACGCAAGAACCAGGGGAATGTGAGCGGCGGAAAATCGCCAAGACGGGCATTTCATGATCCATGCCTTCCGTATCGCAGAAAGCGGCGCATGTTAAATACCATTGATGACAATAACGTGATGATCGCTGCGTCATGTCTAAAACCAGTTTTCGAGCAGGATCGTTCACTAATCTGCAATGATCGCCTGTTAAAAGGCGTCAGTAATGATCGGTCGAGAATGGTTCGCACGATGGATAGAGATTCACTCAAAGGACGTCAGGCCAAGCCAGAACGCAGCCATGTGGTCAGGCTCGTAGCCTTCACGATCGCTCTTGCCTGCGCTCATACTGGCGTTTCCGCAGACCTTCTGGTGCCCAGCCAAGACGAGACCGTGCTGCAGTCTTATGCTCGACTGGTGCCACTCGTAGGAGGGTCGAATTTTCGCGACATGGGTGGATATGCCACCAAGAGCGGCAAGACGGTGCGACGCGGTTTGCTGTTCCGGTCCGGTGTCATGACAGGTCTCACCGACGAGGACAAACACTACCTCGATCAGTTCGGCTTCTCGGCGATCGTCGACCTTCGCTCAAGCGATGAAATCGATCTCTACCCCAATCATTGGGCCGATCAACGAAAAATGGCGCATCACGCAGTCGACTACACGATGGAGTCTCTGATCGAAACGATGATGGGCCAGGATGGTGAGTTCCTTGGGATGGAAGCATTCTACCGGGAAATGCCCGAGATGCTCACTTCCCAGCTCACGGTATACTTCCAGCAAATCTTGGAGGGGCGAGCACCGATCGTCGTAAACTGTTCTGCAGGTCAGGACCGCACAGGGCTGGCGGCAGCTCTCTTGCTGACGGCGCTCGGCGTGTCACGTGACGTTATTCTCCAGGATTATCTGCAGTCGACCGCGTTTCGCAGAGTGCTCGTGGAACGCGGCTCCGTCGATCTTGAGGCGGCAGCCGAGCACAACTGGTTTGCGCGCATGATGCTCGCCTATGGCGATCATGGGGGAGCACGAGCTGAGCCGCTGATGACGCCAGAAGGAAGACCCTTTCTTAAGTACGCGCTGGAGTACATCGAGAACGCCTACGGTTCCGTTGATGCCTACCTTGAAGCACAACTTGGTGTCGACGGCGCCGCGCGCAGGCAGTTGAAATCGATGTATCTTGAGTAATGCAGCACCCGGCTTGCCTGCGCTCACTCCTCGAAACGGAAGTGTCAACCGACAGCTACTGGCCCGTCGAAAGCTGTGCCGCTGGGCCCGTAGGCTGTGGCGTTGGCTCAGTCCGCCGCCGTGGCGTGACGTGCCCCGCCTGCGTTGAACGATTCATGACGAGTCGTTCAGCGCGCGCCTGACGTTGTCAGTCTTGACTCACGAGCGTCCCGATCAACTCGAGGCACGTCATCGCGCCACGCACAAACAAACACTCCCTGGCCATCCACTCCATAGAAATCTAACTCCTCGATCGCCTGACCTCTTCTTTTGCTCTTCTCGGCGCGCTCTTCGTCTTTTTCGGGGGCCGGCGCAGGGCATGACAGGACAGGACAGGAAAGGAAATCCGGCTAGTTTTGTGAGTCAGCCATTCGCATACGAAAGTGCTAAATGCTGGCTAACAGCTCATCGGTGGTGTTTCGCCAGGCGTAGGGTTTCGTATGGGCATTGTTTATTTTCTAATAGTCCCGACTGGCTTCCGCTCTGTTTCTGGGTCAGACTGGAATACCACTGTTCAGCCGGGGTCAAACAAGACGCCGAGGTAGTCGCTAAGCGCACATGAAAGCGCTGGTAGCGCCCGAACGAATTCTTCACCGCTTGTGTATTATGAGTCCCGCAATTATCCATCACCAGATGCGCATCGAGATCGTCGGGCACTTGCTGATCGTTGGTCTTCGGAAACTCCTGGCCACGACGACGCAGGCGACCGATCACTTCTCCCGTGTCAATATCGAGAGCCGAGAACAAACTCGTCGTGCCATGGCTCATGCAGTCATGCGTCCGCCGCTCCGCCACCCCTGGGGCCAAAGTTGGAACCGGCTGCGTCCGATCGAGTGCCTGAAGCTGGGTATTCTCGTCGACGCTTAGCACCATCGTCTTCACTGGCGGATCCAGGTAGATGACATCAGTATCCCGCGCCTTTTCCGCAAACAGCGAATCGGTTGAAAGCTTGAACGTTTCCTGCGGATGAAACTTCAGGCCGACGGCGCGGCTGACCGTCGATCGCGACAGGCATGCCTGCTTCGCCATTAATCGGGTACTCCAGGTCGTGGCATCTTTTGGCTTCGATTCCACAGTGCGCGTGATGACCGTCTCCACATCGGCTTGGAGCAAGCCAAAACAATCCGCGATCGCAGCGCCCGTGCTTGCGCAGCCTTACGCCGATGCGCCCACGCCTGCAGTTGCTGGCGTTTCGCCTCGGCCAGCTTCACTTCTGTGTTGCGCCGACCACGCAATTTCCTCCCTGCCGCCACAGGAACTAAACCTATGACCACAGGGGAGCAAATTACTTGACCGAATTTCAGACTCAGAACACTTTGGAGCGCTATTGAATATAGCTCAGGGCTTTCGAGCCCTTCCAGGATTCGGCGCAGACTTCACCCAGGCGGCTCACAATCATTCGTCGCCCCGACGAAGCAGCGTGCAGCCATCCATCTCCGGCATCAGCAGGTCCGACACGATGGCAATGGCCGGGGTCGAACGCAGCGCGTCGATCTCGCGCAGCACCAATGACCCGATCGGCCTCGCTGATTGAGGCTATTCGAGGACGACATCTGGCGTCCGATCAGATCGCTCGGCCGCTCGTCGCATGGCATGGGATTCCCGTTGGCCGAACCCGGCGCCCGCTGCGACGGCTGGAGACGAGCGTCGCAGGGGAAGAGCGCGATGAAAAGCGTGCAGGAGACCCTGGACAGGAAGGTCGATAGCGTCGTGTGGATCGATCCACTCGAAACAGAGCTCGAAGCCGCACGGATACTCGAAGAGCACCGGGTCGGCGCAGTGCCGATGCAGATCGACGGCCACCTGGTCGGCATCGCTTCCGAGCGCGACCACATCAGCAAGGTCATCCTCGATTACAATGCATCGAAGTAGACCAAGGTCTCCGAGATCATGGCCCGCGATGCCATCACCGTGCAGCGGGACACCTCTTTCACGGACTGCATCAACCTCATGCAACAGCACCCTATCCCCCACCTTCCCGTGATGGAGGCGGGCCTCGCCGTGGGCATCGTTTCGCTGCGGGATCTCTTTCTCGGTGCCATGGAGGAAGCCATCGGCAGCAGGAACGCCGCCACCGACTCGGGTTAATGCTGGCGGGCTGTGCGCGCGGCGGTAGCAGCCGAGATGCAACGGACCCCTGAATTGGTGCATGCTTAGGACTTGACCGGCCAAGGGGTGGACGCCCCCAAAGCTGAGTCACAGGTCCTTTGCGGAGCCGGAAGACTCCCCCTGGACCGCACACGCACGCCCGATTCCGGAGAGATGGATCCGAGCCCACACCAGGCCGGTTCCAGGAGGCGGGAGAGAGAATCATGCGCTCCACCCTTGCGCTCATGCTGGCGCTGTTGTGGGTGCTGGGCTCCGCATCCTCGCAAGCTGCGGACACAGACCTCGCGGCGTGGCTCGATGAGCTGCTCGTGCCCTGGCAGGATCCCGCGGGTCCAGGCATTGTCGTGTCTGCCGCGCGCGACGATCAGATACTGTTCACTCGTGCCCACGGCGCTGCCCACGTCGAACATCGTGTGCCGATCACGGCGGACACACGCTTCAATGCAGGCTCCATAGCCAAGTCATTCACCGCGTACGGCATTCTCAAGCTCGAGGCTGCAGGCCGCCTCGAGCTGGACGATCGTCTCGATGCTCACCTCGACGACCTGCCGTCAACCCTGGCACACGTCACGCTGCGCCAGCTTCTGCAGCATACCGCCGGGCTGAAGGACGACTGGACGCTGGCCAGCCTGGCGGGCTGGGAGA
>REEU01000289.1 GCA_007694905.1 Gammaproteobacteria bacterium
CACGATCACCACGACCACCACGACCATCACGACCATCACGACCATCACGACCATCACGACCATCACGACCATCGTGGATCGGATCACCATGGAGACGCGTCATGAACGTCAGTCGTCGCAAACTGTTGCTGAGCACCGGCGCCGGACTTGCCGGAGCAGCTCTGACCAAAGGGGTACAGGCCGAGCCGGCAAGTGCAGGCCGGCGGTCGAGTTCCTCAGGAGCCGAGACAGCCGCCAGGGTCCATACGCCCAACGGCTGGAATCTGCCGCATCGCATGCGCGACGGCGTCAAGGAGTTCCATCTTGTCGCCGAGGCCATCGATCACGAGTTCGCGCCGGGCGCCGTGGCGCGCTGCTGGGGTTACAACGGCACTACGCCTGGGCCTACCCTGGAAGCAGTGGAAGGCGATCGGGTCCGAATCTTCGTCACCAACCGCCTCGGTGAGCCCACCAGCGTCCACTGGCACGGGCTGCTTCTTCCCAGCGGCATGGACGGCGTCGGAGGCCTCACCCAGCCTCACATCCCTCCCGGGGAAACGTTCGTCTATGAATTCACGCTGCGCCAGCACGGCACCCACATGTATCACCCCCACAGCGACGAGATGACGCAGATGGCCATGGGCATGATGGGTCTGTTCATCATCCATCCGCAGGACGGTGAACCCGAGCCCATCGATCGCGACTACGCCGTACTGCTGCACAACTGGGCGCTGCACCCTGGCACCTATCGGCCCGACCCCTCCATCATGCAGGACTTCGACATCTGGACGCTGAACTCCAAGGCCTTTCCGGCCACGGCACCGCTGGTGGCGCGCAGCGGCGAACGGGTGCGCATCCGCATCGGCAACCTCTCCATGTGGAACCATCCCATGCATCTGCACGGCGTCCAGTTCCATGTCACCGGCGGCGATGGTGGCCGCTGGCCGCGGCAGCAGTGGCGCAGCGAAGTCACCGAGATCGTCGGCGTGGGTCAGATGCGCGACCTCGAGTTCGTGGCTGTTCCCGGTGACTGGGCGCTGCATTGCCACATGGCCCACCACACCATGGGCCCCATGGGGCATGGCATCCCGAACACCATCGGCACGGATCAGAGCGGTGCCGAGGCGCGAATCAGGCGCTTTCTGCCGGGTTTCATGGCCATGGGAGAGCATGGCATGGGTGAGCATCAGACCCACGTCGAGGCGGGCCACATGCCTGGGCCGGAAAACACGCTGGCCATGATGGCCGGGAAGGGACCGTTCGGGAACATGGAAATGGGCGGGATGTTCACCATCGTCAAGGTCCGCGACGACATCGAGCCCGGCGACTATCGCGATCCCGGCTTCTACCGTCACCCTGAAGGCACGGTCGCGCACAAGGTGAGCAGCGACCCCGACTTCGGCAGTCCCGTTCGGCGGGGTTCTCCCGCAGACGAGTCAGCGCAGCCGACGCTGGAACCTCATCGCGGGCATCGACACCACTGATGAACGAGAACGGGGGCAGCGCGTGCGCTGCCCCCTTTTCAACACAGGCACCCATCCGTAGCTGTTCGGCTTCAGCCGCCGAAGTTGAAGCGCACCCCGCCGATAAAGGCCCGGCCAATGATGGGTGATTCGTCCTTGAAGAAACTCTGGTGCTGGCGCCCGTCCTCGTTGAGCAGGTTGCGCGCGCGCAGGAACACCTCGGTACCGGCAAACGCAGCCGGGCTCCAGGTCACGTCGAAGGACAGCAGGTTGTAGCCGCTGGTGCGGTCCTCTGCTGCGCCGGTGCGGTTCTGCTTGAACACGCGACGATAGTCCGCAGACACGTCGATCTCACCGAAATTGGCATCGATACCGACGCCGATACGAGGCGGCGTGATGCGGGGCAGGTTGCCGCCACTGCGCAACTTGCCGCGAACGCTGTCCGCAGAGAAACGCAGCGACACCGGGTTCGGGCCGGTCACGATGTCTGCCACCGCGCCGATTTCCGCACCCCAGAACTCCGCATTGGCCTGCTCGTTGAATACGAGCTGGTTGCGCAGCCGGCACAGGCCGCCGGCGCCGGGTTCGCAGCCGGCCGCTGCACCTTCCCCTGCACGGTTGCCGATGTCGTTCACGGCGACCGGGCTGCCGGTGCCGTCATCCTCGGAGGCCAGGAAGATGAAGTCGTTCACCCGGTTGTAGAACACCGAGACATCAAAGCGGATGGGACCCGCGTGACGGTCGACGCCGAGCTCGAGGTTGATATAGCTTTCCTTGCCGAGCGTCACGTCGCCCACCTCGAACGTACCTGCCGCCGAATGGCGTCCAAACGCATAGAGCTGCTCTGGGGAAGGCGCGCGTTCGGCACGCGTGATCGCGGCCCGCAGGTGGTGATCGGCATCGAGTTCGACGATGGCACCCGCTGAGAGGCTGAACGGCGTGAACGTGCGGTTGCCGGGAGCTTCGGGCAACGCCAGGAAGTCACCGGTCGGCAACGTCACGCCGGCCACGCGGGAACCGATCACGTCGTCGGGGCTGGCACGCTCGCGCTCGATGCGGGCACCGAGTTCGATGCGACCGAAGTCCATCGGGCGCTCCTCGACCACGAACAGGGCTGCCGTCCGAGTGGTGGTGGGCCGCACGTAGAACGTCCGGTCACCGCCACGGGGATCGTCCGCATCGAAATCGCGTTCCGTGAACTGGAACCCGACCACGCCCCGCCAATCGGCGATGGGTTCGTGGACCAGCTCTAGCCGGAAATCGAGTTCGTCGTTCTCGAACACGGCCTCGACCACCGCCTCATCGAGCTCTCCGCCCGCGGGCGTACGGTTGAATTCGAACTCCACTTCTTCCATCTCGAACTCGGTGTAGGAGAGCTTGACCCGAGCCGTGTCGATGCCGGCGAAGGGCTTAAGGAACTCACCGCGCAGGTCGAAACGGTCATACTCGGCAAAGATCCGCTCGAAATCGTCCGACTGGCCACCCAGGTCCCGCGGACGAGCGTCGAAGTTTTCCGGAATACCGTAATCGGTCTCCCAGCGGCTGACGCCGACGCCGACGAAGCCCCAGTCCTTGCGCAGCAGACTCGTGAACGAGAACGAGTCGGTATCGATGCTCGAGTTCACCAGTTTGCCGCGGCGCCCGCCTGTCTGATCCAGCTGCTGAAAGCCACTGATGTCGAAGTCGCTGGTCCGGCGCAGGCTGGCATCGGCCCGGATCACAAGATCCTCGCTGCCGGGCAGTTCGAGCGCGAAGTAGCCCTGCCGATCATTGCCGTTTTCGCCGTAGCTGAGTTCACCCTGGATGCTGGGCTGGCGACCGAACTCCGGATTGAAGCGCCAGCTGCGGACGTTCACCACACCACCTGCAGCACCGCTGCCGTAGGCCAGCGTGGAGGGGCCGCGGAACACCTCGATCTGGTCGGCACGGGCCGGATCGATGGCAATGGCATGATCCGCACCTTCGCCGGAGACGTCGGCTATGCCGAGGCCGTCCTCGAGCGTCTTGACCCGCGAGCCCTGCAGGCCACGGATCGTGGGCCGGCCGACGCCCGGACCAAAGTCCGAATTGGCAACGCCGGGCAAGCCGTCGAGCAGCGCGCCGAGGGTCGCTTCGCGGCGACGGTCGAGTTCCGCGCCTGCCACGACGGAGATCGGCTGGATGAGGTCATCCGGCGTCCGGCCCCCAATGGGGTCGGCCGTGACCACGATTACCGGCAGCACGGGATCGGAGGCAGAAGGAGCAGTCCCCTGAGCGTAAGCTTGGGGATGGACCAAGGCGGCAATCGCAGCAGCGAGTGTCGCCACGGGAAACTTGGGGCTGAGCATGGTTGGGCCTCTTGTTCGATCAAAGGTCTTCAGAAGCCGCGCATTGTTATACTATAGCATAGCACTTGCAACCCCTGAATTACATATGAGTAACATCCAGAAACCCAGCCGACGGCAACTGCCGACCGAGCGCCCCTGCGATGCCTTTAGGGTGCCGCCAACACTGCCTGACTCAATGCAGTGGACCGCCTTCTGGTACGCTGCTGCGCGCGCTGAAGCAACGGCGCTCACCGAGTCGGACCACCTGTTTTCAGGAAGCCATCACCTTGCGTCTGTTGCCCTACTCCGTCCTGCTGCTGCTGACCATCGCCCTGATCCCGCTGGTGCCGCGCGAACCGCTGTGGCTGCTTCTACTGACGCCCGTTGCCCTGCTCGCGCTGCTGGGCACCTGGGACCTGCTGCAGCGGCCGCAGAATCTGCGGCGCAACTATCCGGTCCTGGCCCACGTGCGGTACCTCATGGAGGATGTACGGCCCGCCCTTCGCCAGTATCTGTTCGAGAGCGAAGAAGATGGACGACCCTTCCCCCGAGAGCAGCGCACGCTGGTCTACCGGCGCGCCAAGGGTGTGAACGACAAGGTACCGTTCGGAACGCTTCAGGATTACTACGCCCCCGGCCATGAGTGGATCCACCACTCGATCAGACCGATTGAGCCGACGGATGTGAATCTGCGCGTGGATGTGGGCGGATCCGACTGCAGCCAGCCCTACTCCGCCAGCGTTCTCAACATCTCGGCCATGAGCTTCGGATCCCTGTCTGCCAATGCCATCAAAGCATTGAATCGAGGGGCACGCCTCGGCGGATTCGCGCACGACACAGGCGAGGGCGGCATCTCGTCTCACCATCGGCAGGGTGGCGATCTGATCTGGGAAATCGGCAGCGGTTACTTCGGCTGTCGCGACGAGAAGGGCAGGTTCGAACCGGTGCTTTTCGAGGAGCGCGCCCGCGACCCCCAGGTGAAAATGGTGGAGATCAAGCTGTCCCAGGGCGCCAAGCCGGGCAGCGGCGGCATCCTTCCGGCGGCCAAGGTCAGCCGCGAGATCGCGGCAGCCCGGCAGGTTGCCATAGGCGTCAACTGCGTATCGCCAAGCGTGCACAGCGCCTTCGACAGCCCCATCGGCCTGCTCGAATTCGTTGCCCTGCTGCGCGAGCGCTCCGGCGGCAAACCGGTGGGCTTGAAGCTCTGCATCGGTCACCCCATCGAGTTCATGGCCATTGCCAAGGCCATGCTCGCCACCGGGATCCGCCCCGATTTCATCGTCGTCGATGGTGCCGAAGGCGGCACCGGCGCAGCACCCCTGGAGCTGGCCAACCGGGTCGGCACGCCTTTGCGCGAGGGCCTGATCTTCGCCCGCAACATTCTCGTGGGCACAGGACTGAAAGCCGACATTCGCCTGGCCGCATCGGGCAAGGTCACGTCCGGCTATCATCTTGCGGCCAACATGGCCCTCGGCGCGGACTGGTGCAATGCAGCCCGGGGATTCATGTTCGCGCTGGGCTGCATCCAGTCCCTGGCCTGCCACACCGATCACTGTCCCACCGGCGTCGCGACCCAGGATCCACTGCGGCAGCGCGCACTGGTGGTGACCGACAAGGCGCAACGGGTCGCCAACTACCACGCGGCCACGCTCGGCGCCCTGTCGAGCATCGTCGGTGCCTCCGGCATGCGTCATCCAGGGGAACTGCAGCCGCGTCATCTGCAGCGGCGCACCGGTGATCTGGAGGTTCAGACCGCCGCCGAGCTCTACACGTTTCTGGAACCCGGCGAGCTGCTTGCCGAACCACCGCAGGCGTTCGCCAGGACATGGGCGGCAGCCAGCGCCGAACGCTTCGCGCTGGCCTGAAGCCGGGACCCCTGGCTCATATCCCAGAGTTCGCCTCGCCAACGCCGCGTGGGCCGCTCGGCGCGCACCTCGAAGACGAATCCGGATGGGACATTCATGACCGCGACAACAGCGCTTGCCCGGTCTGCGCGCGGACGACATCCTGGGTCTCCGATCGAGATAACCACAAGGACCCAACATGGAACAGCTCGTCATCCTGCTTCTGCTCGGCTTCTGGATCTACGTCTGGATCCGTGTGGTGGGCAAGACCGGTCACAACCAATGGCTGGGCCTGCTGATGATGGTGCCGGTCGCCAACGTGATCCTGCTCATCTGGTTGGCGTTCAGCGAGTGGCCGATCGAGCACCGCGCCGCCCGGCAATCCAGCGAGGACAGCGGACGGTTCACGTCATGATCCTTTCGGGCCGGTTTCGCAGGCCCGCAGCTTGTTCGATGAACCTACGTTTGGCAGAGTCTGGATCCACGTGCCGCACCGGGGATCTGCCATGACGCGCTATTCGGGCTACCAGCGCCTGACATTCGATCGCCCCGAGGAGCGGATTCTTCGCGTTACGTTCGACCGCCCCGAGCAATACAACGCCCTCGATGCCATCGGGCATACGGAAATCACCGAAGTCTGGCGCGAAATCGACGCTGACCCGGACGTGGATTGCGTGATCCTCACCGGCCGCGGGAAGGCGTTCTCGGCAGGCGGTGATTTCGACATGATCGAGGACATCATGAACGACTTCGATCAGCGCGCCCGGATGTGGAAGGAGGCACGCGATCTCGTCTACAACATCATCAACTGCAACAAGCCGACCATCTCGGCCATCAACGGACCGGCCGTCGGGGCTGGCCTGGTTGCAGCGCTGCTATGCGACATCTCCATCGCCGCACGCGGGGCCCGCATCTCTGATGGTCACACGCGCCTCGGCGTGGCCGCCGGCGATCATGCCGCCATCATCTGGCCGCTGCTGTGCGGCATGGCGAAAGCAAAGTACTACCTGCTGACCTGCGACCCGCTCGATGGCCCGGAAGCGGAGCGCATCGGTCTCGTCTCCATGTGTGTCGACGACGCCCTACTCCAGGACAAAGCCTTGGAGGTCGCCCGCAAACTGCAGGCGGGCTCTCCGAGCGCGATCCGCTGGACCAAGTACGCACTCAACAACTGGCTGCGCATGGCGGGACCGACCTTCGACGCCTCCACAGCGTTCGAAATGCTGGGTTTCACCGGTCCGGATGCGCGCGAAGGGCTGGCCGCCCTGCGTGAGAAACGCGCCCCCAACTTCAAGCCTGGCTCACCGGTCTAAACACTCCGCGCAGCCCTGAGGGAGTTCGCCACGAACGTTCCTTCACGCTGTCGCGGAAGGAACAACGGCGATGTACGCGAGGCCTCAGTGGGAGCCTACGTCCGCGGCCCGATCTGCCGGGAGCGGATCGGGTCAGCTTCAGCTGCGCCGAAGGCGCGCAAGCCAGGGATGGCTTGCGACCGCGGGCGTCGCGATCTGCGTCACGCTCGAGTTCGGCGGCAGTCCGCGATCGCAACGCCGCCCTGCGGGCGACGTTAGCTCCCACTGACACTAGCAAACGCCCTGCAGCACCAATATTTTACGTTTTGTTCCATGAGCGAGCGTGTCTGCGCGCAGCGCGGACGCGCCGAGCTTGTACACGCAGCGGTTCAATCATGACCCGTCCCCGTGTGGGAGAATGGCGACCTTGCCTGTTCCGACTTGAGGGGAGCCTGTCGTCATGGAGCCAATTTCACTGTCCCGCATCGTTGCCTGGTGGGCCGAGCGGCAGCCGGATGCGCCCGCCGTCACCCACGAGTCCCGCACCCTGACCTGGTCGGAGTTCGACGCGCGCACCAATCGCCTCGCCCGGGCCTACGCCGAACGCGGCGTGCAGGCAGATGATTTCGTGACGATCGCGTTGCCCAACGGCATCGCGTTCTTCGAGGCCACCTTCGCCACCTGGAAGCTTGGTGCGACCCCACAGCCGGTGTCCGCGAAGCTGCCCGCGGCCGAGCTCGGGCGTCTGCTCGAAGTCGGGCAGCCCCGGCTGGTGGTCGGCGTGGAGGCCTCTGCCCACCCCGAGGCGAACACCCTGCCGGCGGACTTCGAGCCGGACCCGGCGCTTTCCGACGCTGAATTGCCCGAGCGCACCGCGACCTCGTTCAAGGCCATGACCAGCGGCGGCAGCACCGGCCGCCCCAAGCTCATCGTCT
>REEU01000195.1 GCA_007694905.1 Gammaproteobacteria bacterium
ACGATATTGGACTTCGCCGAGACACCGAACGACTCAGCCTGACGGCGAGCTACGATTTTGGCGACTATAATCTCGCCGCGATCGTCGCACGAAACAGCCAAGGCGCGAATTGGGTCCGCGATCTGGACCTTACAGACCGGATTGGCTGGTTCTCACGTGACCCACAGAGGTTGAAGGATGAGAGTTATGAGTTGCGCCTGACGGGACCACAGGACGGGCGCTTCCGCTGGCTCGCCGGAATCAACTACTACGAACAGGAGTTCTTTTCATCGGGTCAAGGTGGAACTGCGGGCACTGGTTGTATCTCATTCGTTTCCGCGGTGCTGACCGACGACCCTGCCACCTGCCTACCAACTACGCTCGTATTTCCCAATTCGCTGGCGGATGCCGACGAAGCCGAGGTCCTCGGTTTGTTTGCCGCGGCGGATTTCGATCTTAACGATCAATGGACAGCGATTGCGGAGTTCCGCTACCAGGATGACACGTTCCGCAAAGGGGGCGGACTCGTTCGGGAAGGGCAGCCGGTACTCGAAGAGAGCTTCACAGATCTGCTCCCACGGCTGATCCTGCGTTACCAGCCCTCAGATACCACGACGCTCTTCGTCAGCTATGCTGAAGGTCAGATTGCGGGTGAGTTCAACGCCTTCTTCATCAATGCCGATCAGCGCGAGAGAGAACAATATCTGGCGCAGGATCCAAAGGTGAGTGAAGCCCTCCCAGCAGAGAAACTTGAGGCTTGGGAGTTTGGCTGGAAGCAGACGCTCCTGGATGGTCGAGTCCAGATGAACTTCGCGGCGTATACCAACGAGTGGAGCAACGCCAAGGGTCGTTCCTCGTTCGCGATCAACGAGACCTGCCGGGCTTCGGATTTTGCTGCGTCAACGCCGGGCTGCGACCCGGGCCTGGGACAAGTCGTCGGCTCCCCCAAGCAAATTGCAGATCCCAACACTGGCGAACTCGTACCGTTTTTCAATACGCGTAACATCCTGATTCCCGGGGATGCACGTATCCGTGGTCTGGAGTTCGAGACACTGTTGCGACCGAGCGATACTTTCACAGTCCAGGCGAGCCTCACGTACATAGATTCCAAGTACAAGGACTACGAATTCAATTTCGTAGAACCTTTCGCGGGCTTCAAGCAGATGGCAGGTAACCAGACCCCTCGTCAACCCAAATGGAGTGGTAATCTGGCCCTAACCAAGTTCTTTAATGTCGCCGGCTTCGATGCGTTCGTTCGCACTGACATGATCTATCAGGGGCGCGCTTTCGTTGATGAGTCCAATCTCGCCTACATCGATGACTACATGCTGATGAACCTGCGCGGCGGTATTGAAACAGACCGCTACCGTGTGGAACTTTTTGTCAGAAATGTGCTGAACGAGGATGCCTGGGCTACGGGAGCACGCTGGACTGACTTCAGCTCACCCTTTCAAGGCACGTTCTTTACCGCCAAGCAAGGTGTAGCCGTGTCTCCACAAGACAAGCGCGAAATCGGTCTTCGTTTTAATCTGCGACTGTAGTCGCGTAGGTCGGCTCGGCTCTGCGTCGCTGTACTTTGTACAGCGACGCAGAGTAAGACGCCTTTTTCGTCCGTAAAAGACATGACAGGGTAAACATGTCGACTCCTGAACATGCACGCCACCCTCTCATGCGGTCTGTCCTGCTAGGCGTGTTGCAGCGGGTGTTCAGTTTGCTCCTGCTGCTGTTCGTATTGACCACTCTTCTGTTTTTTCTACTGCGAATGACTGGTGACCAGGCCCTCGCGCTTGCTGGACCGGACGCCACAACTGAGCAGATCACCGCCATTCGCGCGCAGTTCGGACTTGATCGCCCCCTTGGCGTTCAATATCTGAGCTATATAGGGGAGTTATTACGCCTGGATTTTGGCACATCCATCATCAGTGGACAGGGCGCCATGCGGGAGGCGACGTCAAGACTCTGGGCGACTGTCGCGCTGGCGATCACAGCGATGGCGGTGACCGTGGCGCTGGCTATACCCCTGGGCGCATGGATGGGGGCAATGCCAAACACGGGCGCTAGACGTAGCTTGGCGGGTTGCATATTCCTGCTACAGGGTATGCCAGGATTCGTTGTTGCCCTGTTATTGGTACAACTCTTTGCCGTCCAGCTGAAGTGGCTGCCCTTCATGGGGTATGGCAGTTTTTCCACTTGGATTCTGCCGACACTCACGCTCGCTTCTTTCCTGCTTCCCAAGCTCACCCGAGTCGTCGCGAGTAATGTCGACGCGGCACTACGCGAAGATTACATCCGAACTGCTAGAGCCAACGGCGCGAGCTTCACAGAGCTGTACTGGCGCCATGCGCTGCCGAATGCGCTATTGGGGGCAACGGCACTGTTGGGTACGCAGTTCGCGTTCTTGCTGTCCGGCAGCGTAATCACCGAGACCATCTTTGGGTGGCCTGGCATAGGTAGTCTATTGATCCGCAGTATCCAAAGTGCGGACTTCGCCGTCGTCCAGGCTGTCACCCTCCTGATCGCAATCATGGTATTCCTCATCAACACGACCACGGACGCCTCCTTTCAGCTCCTGGATCCGCGACTTCGTCGGGGCGCGGGGTAGGCACGATGGCGCAAGCGCAGGCGCGAGCCAGTAACCCTCTCCGACTTCGTCCGCGAATTCGCTGGCGGCATGGACTGGTATTCGGGGCACTGCTTGCCTTCGCCCTAATAGGCGCCAGCGTCTTGTCCGTCCTCGGGCTGCTCGGCGATCCAATGATCACTGACCTCAGCCGGCGTCTTGCCAGACCAGGCGAGGCCGGGTTTCTTCTCGGGAGCGATCAGCTGGGCCGCGACACACTGGCCCGTGTCCTCGCCGGGCTGCGCTGGTCGCTGGCGGTTGCGGCTGGCGCCACAATCATCGCAGCTGTCGTCGGAGTTACCTTGGGTTTGCTTGCGGCTGACCGTCCCGGCTGGATTCGACTATCGATCAACCAACTGGTGGATATGGTACTTTCGTTTCCCGGATTGGTGATTGCCATCGTCGTTGTCGCGGCCATCGGTCACGGGTTCTGGGCACTCGTCTTAACCCTTGGCCTTCTAAGCTGGCCGGTTTTCGCGCGTGTCGTTTATGCTGAAGCCCGCAGCCTGCTCACCCGCGATTACATGCTCGCCGCACGCCTCGCGGGCAGCAGTCGCTTCCGTATACTCGCAGGACACCTGCTCCCCGGACTAGCACCCAGCCTTAGCGTAATGGTCGCGTTTCATTTCGCTGATATGATGATCGCGGAAAGCGCACTGTCGTTTCTTGGCGTGGGCGCGCCCCTTGGGACCCCAAGTCTCGGCAACATGCTCGCGGAGAGCCGACAGTTTCTATTCATCGCACCGGAACTGATGCTCGTGCCGGCTACTGCCATCGTACTGGCAGTAATCGCCGCCAATCTGGTGGGCGATGGGCTAGCAAGCCAGGAGTCACGATTGGAGGAGGAAAAATGACGCCCACACGGGTATACGCAGCGACCGTACACCATGCCTGACATGATAAAGCGGACCACCCTGATGGTTCGAGATGCTGAGCGCGCCGCCAACTGGTACACGGAAGTCTTTGGGTTACGCCGCTGGATGGATACACCGTTCACATTGTCTGGGCGGCAGCTGGCGACCGGTGAACGAGGCGATCAGACTCGTTTGATCATTATGGCCGGCGAACACGATTCGCTAGGCATGATCGGCCTGCTGGAATGGCTTGTTCCGCGGCGAGCGCCCGAACCGGCTCCGTCGGCAAGGCTGGAATTCGGTATGCCGATTTTCGTAGTGTCTGGTGATGATGCCAACGCAACTTGCGAGCGGGCCCGGGCAGCAGGCTCCCAGATTCACTGCGAGCCTTATTGCTGGACGGTCACCGGCGCTGACGGCCGAGACAAGGAAATGATCGGGACCAGTTTCTTCGATCTTGATGGTTATTTTTTTGAGGTCAATCAAGTGGTGAGATATTTGTAATGCTGCCGCCTGACCAATTGACCGAGTTTGATCATCTTGCGCATGGCAAGGGGCTTCGGGAAAACAGCAATGCACAATGGCGGGTCGCACGCGCGCCTTCCGGTAACGTTCGCGCGGCTGACTTCAACTGGGTTGAAGCTCCGATACCCGAACCGGGTCGAGGCGAAGTGCTGCTTAAGACTCTGTATTTGAGTCTGGCACCAGTCATGCGAGCCTATATGCAGGGTACGGGAGCAGCGGGCGAGCGGCCGCTCGACGTCGGGGATGTGATTCACGGCAGAGGGGTGGCACAGGTCGTGCGCTCCCGGCACCCTGACTGGCCTGAAGGCTCAGTGGTACAAGGGCAAATCGGCTGGCAGGCATGGAAGCTCTCAAGGATGACACCTGCGGAGCGTATGACGCGGATGCTTCCGATGGGCCTGCCCGCATCCCTTGGACTCGGCATATTGGGGATGACTGGCATGAGCGCTTACGCCGGCTACATGTTGTGCTGCGACCCTGATCGTGAGGACCGTATGCTGCTGTCCGGCGCAGCGGGTGGTGTAGGCTCCATCGTTGCCCAGTTGGCCGCAAGGGTTGTTGGCTGCGAGGTCGTCGGAATTGCCGGCGGCCCTGAGAAGTGCGCGTTCGTCGAGAGTTTAGGCTGTCGGCAGGCCATTGATTACCACAGTGTTGATGTTGCCGAGGCATTGAAGCTCTCTGTACCCGAAGGCATTGACCTTTACTTCGATAACGTGGGCGGCGAAACACTCGCCAGCGCCTTGGAACATCTTCGTCCACGATCCCGAGTCCTGCTGTGCGGTTCCATTTCTGAATATGCTCGCGAGAGCCCGTTCGCACTACACAACTACACTCGACTGCGCGTCACGGACAGTACGATGCGGGGCTTCTACGTCTACAACCACCTGAGCGACTGGGATCGTGCGATGACCGATATGGCTCAGTGGATCCATGAAGACAAGCTGAGGCCACATTTCACTGTAATTGACGGCATTGAAAACATGCCAAAGGCGCTGGCCCAGCTTTACTATGGTGGAAACATCGGGAAACAGATCTGTCGAGTAAGAGGTGAACCAGAGGAGTGGTTATGAGCGACCAGCACCGCGAGACCAGCGTCCGCTTGCAGCGCGCGAATGTGGTCGTAAGCAACATAGATCGCTCACTGCGTTTTTACTGCGATGTCCTGGGTTTTCAGGAAGCCTTTCGTCATGGTCACAATCCTCAAAGTTATTCCCTTACCGTCTTCGATATCCCGCCTGACGCCAGGATAGGTTTCTGCGTACTTGGTACGATCCAGCAGCCCCGCATTCTCGCGTTGACGGAGATTAGCGGCGTGGAATTACCGTCGGTACCGGCACCGCGTCGGGGAGCGATAGTACTGGAGGTTCGCGACCCTGACGCGGTGATCTCAGGGGCGCGCGCACTCGGACTCACCGTCCACGACGAAGCGGAATTGGTGACCAACGACGGTAGACGCGGGCGCGAGGTCGGAATCGTCGATTTCGACGGAAATCTCGTAGTGATCTACCAAATCACGGCACACCCTGAATGACGCATACGCGATTGCGCCAGTTACTGACTGCCAAAATAGTTGCCACAGTACTGAGCGCGTTTCTCGTCGCGGACGCGCCGGCTGCAGAGCGTACTCTCCGGATGGCAACGTATGCGTTGCCGCCTGGTAAAGGCAATCCGTTCAGTCAAACAAACCTCCCGGCCATTTTTGTATGGCCTGCGGTGCTTGAGCCGTTGACCGTCATGGACCCCAACGGCGAGGTACAACCTTGGCTGGCCATCGACTGGCATACCGTCGATGAGCTGACATGGCGCTTCATCCTGCGTCAGGATGTATTCTTTTCCAATGGGGAACCCTTTGATGCCCATGCGGTAGCAGCGGTATTCAACTGGCTGGCCTCACCAGAGGCGACGACCCAGATGATGGCAGGGGAAGTCCGCAATATTGCAGCTGTAGAGGTTATTGACAGTCACCAAATTGAGATCCGCACGCATACACCCGACATCATGCTACCGCGAGCACTGACAGTCGTTCGCATGGTCCCGCCGGCGTACTGGCGAGAAGTCGGTCCCAGTGGTTTCGGGTTACGTCCGATAGGCACAGGGCCTTTCATCGTGGAGGAGTGGGGGACTCTGCGTGTCCGGATGCGCGCATGGGCAGAGAGTTGGCGGCCGCCGAAGGTCGAGCGACTGGAAGTTATCGAGCTTGCGGATGCTCCTGCACGAATCCAGGGCATCCAGTCCGGAGCGCTAGATATCGCCCTGCAACTGAGTCCTGATGATGGACCCGCAATACGCATGGCTTCCGCCGAGTTGCACGCTGCCCCAGCGGGCTCGATCATCGGTTTATCGTTTATCCTGACACGACCATCACCATTGTCGGACGTACGGGTGCGCCGCGCACTGAATATGGCTATCGATACCGAGGCCATCGTACGAGAGCTTTTTCATGGCACGACATACGTCGCGACACAACACGCCTCGCGGCATGCCTTCGGCCACCACCCCAGCCTTGCCGGCTATCCGTACGACCCAGCTGCTGCCCGGGCCTTGCTGGCAGAGGCGGGATACCCAGAGGGCTTTCATTTCGTCGCTCAGGTCGTAGTCGGCGCTGGAGCGAACGACTCTGCTGTCTACCAGCAAATTGCCGCGAGTCTCCGCGAGATCGGCGTCACTCTAGAACTCCGCGTCATGCCCACACAACTCCTGCTCCGTAACATTTTCACAGGCGAATGGCGCGCGCATGCCTTCGGCATGGATTTCGGTGCAGCGCCATTTCTAGACGGCTGGAGACCATTTCGTATCCATTCCTGCCTATGGCCGCGACCATGGTTTTGCGACGAGTCGCTGACACCTCTTATTGAGTCTGTACGCACCACGTTTGATCTGGATTTACGACGTGACCGAATGCATGCGCTACTAGAAGCCTACCACGAGGCAACGCCATCAATTCCGGTATACGAGGTAATGCGCTATGACGCCGTGTCGAATCGTGTCCGTAACTACCGAAATGTTTTCGGGGTTATAAACTTTCACGAACTTGAGCTGACCGAGTGATGACGCACCGTGAGCCGATGCCTACTATGGAGGGAGTTTTGTGGTCTGTTCAAGGTCTGACCAAGTCCAGATACGCGAAATTGATAACACCGAAAACATTGCGGTAATTCTTGACCCGGGGGCCGACTGCGTCGAAGGCAACAACCTCATAAAGCGGCAGTGAAGGCATCGCCTCATGGTAGGCTTCCAGCAGCCGATACATGGCTTGCGAGCGAGAATCGAGTTCGCTGCTCAGGCGGACATCTTCCACCAAGGCTGTCAAGGCCGGATCGCAAAACCAGGGCCGGGGCCACAGACATGAGTGCTGCCGAAAGGGACGCCAGCCGTCCAAGTGTGGCGCGGCATCATAGCCCATACCAAACGCCTGTCCACGCCAGTCGCCGGTGAACAGGCGACGCACCAGAACCTGCATCGGAATACTGAGTAACTCAAGCTCGACGCCAACCTGCCGAAGATCGGCGGCAACCTGTTGATAGACTGCAGCATCGTTCGCGCCCACACCGACAGCCACTTCGGCAGTGAGACGGAGACCGTCGGGATAACCTGCGTCGGCAAGGAGCCTTCGCGCCGCCTCGGGATCGTAAGGGTAAGCGGCCAGTGACGGATGGTGACCGAAAGCATGTCGCGACGCATGCTGGCTCGCGACAGAGGTACGCCCTGCCAATAAATGCTCCACGATTTGTTGGCGGTTGACAGCCAAGTTGAGAGCTCGGCGCACGCGCAGGTCCTGGAGAGGCCCTGGCCGTGTGACCAGAAACGAAAGACCAAGAACCGAGCCGGTTGGC